>JAIPBJ010000163.1 GCA_021739625.1 Flavobacteriales bacterium
GTCATATCGCTCAGGTCTATCTCCTTGAATGCCTTCACCACCTGAAAAAGGATGTCGGCCTTGGGGTCGTCCATGCGGTCTATCTGGTCATCGAAATTGAAATACTCGATGATTTCGCGGGCACTGGAAGAAAAACCATTGATGTAGCTGCGCAGGTTGATGGCGATGTTATCCGAATCGGCAATCAGCTTTTCGAAGTTGAATTCGCTTCTGTTGTGGAAGTTGTGCCCTGCAATGCTGTTCAACGTGATATCCTTGGCTGCGTCCTTTAGGTCTTTCACCTTAGGTAGATAATCGAGAACCTTCTGCTTGGTGGGTGCAAGAACACAGTCCAAACGCCTAAGCACCGTCAGTGGCAATATGACCTTGCCATAGTCGGAGCGTTTGTAGTCGCCCCGCAGCAGGTCTGCCACTTTCCAAATGAGGTCTGCGCGGTCGTTGAGCTGTGTTCTGTCTTTCGCCATGGGGATGTTAATCGGTGCAATATAGAAGTAAAATGTACGGTCGGGTGCAAAGCAAATAGAGCAGACCGTAACCTATGTACGGACAACTTTGTGTTTGAAAATATTTTGATGTCCATGTGTCTCCAGCCACCGCTGGCAGGGCTTCGCTCGGTTTCGTTCACCCCTCCACCACCTGTGCGGCCCGCACCTTGGCACGGAAACGTCTGTGGGCCATGATGACCCGGTGGGCCTTGCTGTATCTGCGCAGCAACTGCCGGGCCTCATAGAATGCCTGCCGCAGCTCTTCCCACATCTGTGGGCGGTGCAGCGAGGGCGGCATCTGGCGCAGCATAAGTTGGCTGAAGGCGGCCAGTTGCTCGTGGGTCGTGGTGGGGATGTAGTTTTTCATGGTGGTTGATCAGCTAACGTGGCTGTTCGCTTTTCGCTGTTCGCTTTTCGCTGTTCGCTTTTCGCTTTTCGCTGTTCGCTGTTCGCTGTTCGGATCCGATGTGGCGAATGGCGAATAACCCATAGCTTGAAAAAAAAGAGCGCCCCGCCCAACAGGGATGCTGCCGGGCAGGGCGGTATGCACCGTCATCCTACGATCACAGTGGCCACCATGCTGTAGGGACCGTTGTTCTGCGGTTTGGAGGTGTTGATCCACTGAGCGAACACGTGCATCACCATGCCGATGCGGTCCATTGGCACCAGGCGCAGATAGCGTGCGCGGGTGCTCACCTCCAGCTCATAGCCGGTCATGGTGGGCAGTCCGGCAATGTCGGCCTCCTTCGGGGTCAGCTTGCCGCTGTCCTCGGCAAGTGGCACGGGCGGAGGCGTGGGCGTTGGTGTGGGCAGTGGGGCCGCACCCACGGCCGCAAAGCGGAAGTAGATGGCGATGCCAGTGCAGTCGGGGTGCATCGATGCGCGGCCACCGTCCTCCTCGCGCTTGCAACTGAACCTCACCTTGCCACCGCCCAATGCCTTGAGCGAGACCTCGGGGGCGGTTGTGATGGCACCTTTGGGCTGGCGTGGCGTGAAACCGCGCGGATTGAGGCCCATGCCCACACGTGCCCCCAATGGAATGGAGGCGTTGTTGGCCAGATAGCTCTGCACGAAGGTGCGCAACTGGCCCACATACAGCGCACGGAACTCATTGTAGGTCACCATCTGCTGGCGGGTGCGGTTCTCCTTGTTGCTCACCGCACTGTAGATGGGTGCGAACGCAAGGCTGGCACTCTGCAGCTCGGTGACCATGGAGGCCTGCAGGTTCCAGGTGGTGGCGTTGGCCACCACGGTGTTCACCAGATTGGTCTGCCATGTGTTGAAATCGCCCATGTTGCGGGGTACGTAATTTGGTCGTTTTGCCATTATTTCTAAGATTTGAATGAATTGAAAGGTTTGAATCGTGTTTGTATTGGAATTGTCAATTTTCGGTGCCGTGTCCGTGCCTGCACGGGCGTTCGGCATTGTGCTTCAAGTTGCTTTCATGGGCAGTCATCTTATTGGTTATCAATCGTATGTTGAATTTTCGGAGCTGTGTTCAGTGTGCCATGCCCGACCTGTCGGTGTTCCTGACTGACATGTACCAAGCGGGGGACGTGTAGTTCACGGACGCTGACCTGCATGTTCCATACTGTGAAGGACATGTTCTGTAAGGAGTCGTGCCGGTCAGGCGGGCTGACGTGCAGGTCTGCGGTCGGAGACCTGTCATTCAGGTCAACTGACGTGCCGGAACCGGTCTGCGACATGTGGGTCGGACAGGCCGACAAGTCGGTCAGATGGATCGGAGTGTGGGGATGTGTCAAAGAACGCATTCCAAAGGTGGAGGGCGGTTCGTTATGGCCGACAGGGGTGCTGTGACCGGGATGGTTTTTGATGTTGAATGGGCGATTCAATGTCGCGAACGGGCATTTTATTGTTGCGAATGGGCATCTCAGCTATGTCGAAAAGGGCTGTTCTCCCCTACTCCAACACTCTGAAAAACGCAGGAAATGGGCATGGGGCCGCATCGTTTCGGTCTCACGCAGCGTGCGCGGAGAGCATCGCGGGTATCAGTTCTTCTGTTCGCGCAGCGTGCGCAGCGGGAGAAAGAACACGCGGAGGAAAAATCTTTGCGGCTCTGCGAGAAAACCTCTGCGGCTCTGCGAGAAAACCTCTGCGGCCTCTGCGTAAAACCTCTGCGTAAAAACCTCTGCGGCCTCTGCGTGAAACAGCTTCTTGAAGCCCTACCGCGTGCAGAATTTGCCGATGGCCTCTTTGAATTCCTTCACGTTGTGCTTGCTCAGGATCATGGCGTGCATCACCGTATGTGTGAAATAGACCCTCCTTTCCAAAGCATAGCGCTGCACATGGGACAGGTTCACAATATGCTGACGATGTATCTGGAAGAAACCCATATCTGTCAGGAATGCGAATGCCGTCATGGAGCGCAACCGTGTGGTGACGAGCACAGGGGCCTTGGTCTGGCGGCACATGAAGCACACCACCAGATGCATGGTCTTGCGCTTGCCGCCACTGGGTCTTGCCGTGGACGCTGCTATCGGTTGCAGACTCAGATAGATGATATCATCGGGCCAAAGCGTGTAATTGCCATCGTGGCCTATGAATTGCAAAGGGACATTGCGCCCCGATCCCTGTCCGTTGCTTCCCATTGTCAAGGGGATATGGTGGAGAAAATATATACGAAGCTAACACTTTAGTTAAAATAACACACAAGTTCGGACGGGGGAAATTGAACCGATCCGCCTAAGGCGGAAAGCTCATTGCCTTCGCAATAATTACGAACCGATCCGCCTAAGGCGGAAAGCGCATCAGGGCAAACGCATCAAATCCAACCCCAAGGAGAGTATTTTGAAGTCTTCCTTCGGAAGACTTTGGTTTTCAACACAAAGGCACACTAAGGGCTTTTTTGCTCCGCAAAGAGCTCGCTTCACTTCGGTTCACAAAGGAACACGAAGAAAATTCTTCGTGTGCCTTTGTGTCCTTTGTGGTTAAGAGCATTTGGCTGATAATCAATGTGTTTTCGTGGTTGGGAATTTTGATGCGTTTGCCCTGGGAAGCGCATTGCCTTCGCAATAAAATTGAACCGATCCGCCTAAGGCGGAGAGCTCATTGCCTTCGCAATAAAATTGCAAATTGCAAATTGCATTCGGTGCTCACCGAACGGTCACGTTCTCACTTGAAAGGACAGGGAGGGCCTTATGAGGCAAACCACATCCCCATCTTCCCTTTTCCCTTGGCCTCCACTTCGCCACGGAACTCGCAAGTGAATTGGTCCTTCACCAGTTCGTAGGTCGCTTGGCTGATGTTGACCCTGCCCACCTCGCCACTGCTTTCCATGCGGCTGGCGGTGTTCACGGTATCACCCCAGATGTCGTACTGGAATTTCTTGATGCCCACGATGCCTGCGACAACTGGGCCGGTGTGTACGCCTATTCGGATTTCGAAGTAAGGAAGCCCTGCGGCAATCTTCTTTGCCTTGCCTTCTTCCACGACCTGCGCCATTTCCAAGGCGGCCTTCACCACGTCCGTTGCGTGGGTCGAATTGGGTGTGGGCAGTCCACCGGCCGCCATGTAGGCATCGCCAATGGTCTTTATCTTCTCTATGCCATGCTTCTCGCAGATATGGTCGAATTGAGAAAAGCACTCATGCAGGTCTTTCACCAGTTGCTTGGGCGACAGTTGCTCGCTCATGGCAGTGAAGCCTTTGAAATCGGTGAAGAGCACGGTGACCTGATCCATGAGGCGGGCATCGGAATGGCCTTTATCCTTGAGTTCCTTGGCGGTCTCTTCTGGGAGGATGTTGTGCAGCAGGTCTTCCGATTTCTGCTTCTCCACATTCAGGAGCCGGTTGGAGGCCTTCTGTCTGCGATAGCCGATGATGGCAAAGACCACGATGAGCAGTAGGATAGCGACCCCGCCCGACATGTAGATGAGCTCGGTCCGCTTCTTCAACTGCTGGATGATGATCTCCTTGTCGCGCACCTCCAGCGCGCGCCTGGTCTCCAGATTGGCAATGCTTTCCTGCACTTCCAATGAATGCACCGAATCTTTGAGCTGGACGTATGCGCGATAGGCATCCAAGGCCAATTTGTGGTCGCCTGTCTTCACATAGATCTCCGACAGGTTGTTGAACACATCTTTCAGATAGTCGAGGTCGCCCAGTTGGCGTTGAAGCACTTCTGCCTTTTGCAGATAGGAGATGGCTGCTTCAAAGTGGCGTTTCCGTTCGGCAGGGTCTGTCTCTGCCTCAGCAAGTTCTGCATGCACCGAACCCATATTCCCATAAGTGCCGGCTATGCCAAGCAGGTCGCCCACCTGTTGGTACAGCCCGATGGCCTTTTCCTGATAGACGAGTGCCGACTCAAGGTCGCCCGACATGGCACGGCCGTCCGCCAGGTTCGAAACGATCCATGCCGTGTTGCTCACATCGTTTATCGACTCGAAGATCACAAGGGCCTGTTCGCTCACCTTTCGCTGCTCTTCCCACTTCTCCTGTGCGAAATAGATGACCCCCTTGTTTCCGAGCAATTGGCCTTGCAACTGCAGGTTGTCGGTCTCCTTGGCAATGGCAAATGACCTGTCGTAGAACTCCAGTGCCTTTTCGGGCCGCTGCAATGCCCTGTACACCGTTCCTATGTTCATCAGTATGACCGCAAGGGGCCTGCGCTGGCCAAGGTCCTCATAGAGCGAGCGGGCCCGTTCATAAGCATCCAACGCTTTGGGATAGTCCGACCTGGCCTTGTGGTTGTTGCCCAGACAGTTGTGGCACGCTGCCAAGGATGCGCGGTTGCCCAGTTTTTCGGCCAGTTCCACACACAGGTGGCCATAGCGGATACCTTCGTCAGTATCCATGCTGCGGTAGGCATTGGAAACACGTTGAAGGGCCTTGACCTTGACCGTATCGTCCTTCATGGCCGGCAGCTCGACCAGCATGGAATCTATCAATGCCTTGCCCTGCTTCTGTGCCATGGCGGTCTGCCCGGCCGATAGCAGGAGCAACAGCAGGACGACAGTGGACACCACAGGGCCTTTCATCAGCGGGGTTGCTTTGCAGAACAGGATCTGACCACAAAGAAAAGGCATCCGCAGAATGCCCCGCAAAGGTCTTCGTGTTTCAAATTGCAGATTGATTCCCCGCTTCTTTACCAGTATGCAAACCCCGAAGGGTCGGGATACTTTGCTCACTGCATTCTATTTGAGGCAAACCACATCCCCAATTTTCCTTTTCCCTTCGCTTCCACCTCGCCACGGAACTCGCAGGCGAACTGGTCCTTCACCAGTGCGTAGGTCGCCTCGCTGATGTTGACCCTGCCCACCTCGCCACTGCTTTCCATTCTCGAAGCTGTGTTCACGGTATCGCCCCAGATGTCGTACTGGAATTTCTTGATGCCCACGATGCCCGCCACCACGGGGCCGGTGTGTACGCCTATTCGGATCTCGAAATAGGGAAGTCCGGCAGCGATCTTCTTTGCCTTGCCTTCTTCCACGACCTGCGCCATTTCCAAGGCGGCCTTCACCACGTCCGTTGCGTGGGTCGAATTGGGTGTGGGCAGTCCACCTGCGGCCATGTAGGCATCGCCAATGGTCTTTATCTTCTCTATGCC
>JAIPBJ010000164.1 GCA_021739625.1 Flavobacteriales bacterium
CTCGTCACCTCCTCCACCCACGTGCGCAGGGCCATGGCCTGCTTTGCCAAGCAGGGCATCGATGTGCAGCCATACGCGGTGCAGAAGCGCGTTGGCATCCGCAGGTGGGAGCTTGATTTCCTATTGGTGCCCCAGACCGAGAACCTCGGCAAGTGGTCCAACCTTGTTCACGAGTGGGTGGGCTATGTGAGCTACAGGGTGCGGGGATACTGCTGATCTGATGATGGACTGATGTGCCTATCGGCCTATCCTCTTCACTTCTTGAAGATGAAGTAAACCGCCAGCACCAGGAATCCGAACCCGATGAGGTGATTGAGGCGGAAGGTCTCGGTCCTGAACACCGTGATGGCGATGACCGTGAACACCACCAGGCCCACCACCTCCTGAATGATGCGCAGTTGGAACAGGCTGAACGGCCCACCGTTGCCCGCATAGCCGATGCGGTTGGCGGGGATCATGAAGTTGTATTCGAAGAACGCCAGCCCCCAACTGATGAGCACAATGCTGAACAGACCGAGGCCCTGCGCCCAGCCCATGTCCTTGAACCTGAGGTGGCCATACCAGGCCAAGGTCATGAACACATTGCTCAGCACAAGCAGGCCGATGGTGTAAAGTGCTTTCATGATGATGCGGATTCTAAGGGCAAGGATAGGATGAAAAGCGGTGGCCCGGAATCATCGGGGTGCAGTCCCGAACTACTGGAGGACTGGTACGGAGGATGCGTAGGCATCGACTGCTCATTCGTAGAGGTCTACCAGTGATCCGTAGGGGTCTACCGATGATCCGTAGAGGTCTACCGATGATCCGTAGGCATCGACCGCTTATCCGTAGAGGTCTACCGATGATCCGGAGGGGTCTACCGATGATCCGTAGAGGTCTACCAGTGATTCGTAGGCATCGACCGCTTATCCGTAGGGGTCTACCGATGAACCGTAGAGTCCTACGGGTCACCCGTGGCCGATGCCCAGCGCGGCCAACTGTTCCTCCAGTGCCTTGATCTTGCCCTCGGCATCGGCCTTCTTGCTCTGCTCCAGTTGCAGCACCTGCGCGGGCGCACCGCTCACGAACCGCTCGTTGCTCAGTTTCTTCTCCACCGATGCGAGGAAACCACGGGTGTATTCCAGCTCCTTCTCCAGCTTGGCGCGCTCCTCGGCAGGGTCTATCAGCCCTTCGAGCGGGATGAAGAACTCAGCACCCTTGATCACGAACGAGGCCGCATTGGCAGGGGCATTCTCCGTGGCAGCAATCTCCTCAAGGAAGGCCAGCTTCGCAATGACGGGATCCATCATCGCATCCACCTTTCCTTTCACAAGCAGTTGCAGCGGTGCCTTGGGGCCGAGCTGCTTCTCGTTGCGCACTTTGCGCACCTCCATGATGACGTTCATCGCGCGGTCGAATGCTTCCAGCAGCGCAGCATCGGTCTTCCCTGCCTTCGGCCATGGGGCGATGATGATGCGGTCCTGAACGGTGCGCTCACCGAGGTGGTCCCATATCTCCTCCGCGATGAACGGGGTGAAGGGGTGCAGCAGCTTCAGCAGGTCACCGAGGAAGGCGTTGGTCTCGGCCAGTGTCTTCGGGTCGATGGGCTGCTCGAATGCGGGTTTGACGATCTCCAGATACCACGAGCAGAAGTCGTCCCACACCAGTTTATAGACGCTCATCAGCGCGTCACTCAGCCGGAACCTGTCATAGTGGTCGTCCATCTCGGCCAGCGCCACACTGAACCGCGAACGGAACCATTCGATGGCGATGCGCGATTCCTCAGGTTGCTTCAACGAGTTGTCCACCTCCCAACCCTGAATGAGCCGGAACGAGTTCCAGACCTTGTTGGTGAAATTGCGGCCTTGCAGGCACAGCCCTTCATCGAACAGCAGGTCGTTGCCCGCAGGCGATGAGAGCAGCATCCCCACACGCACGCCATCGGCCCCGAACTGCTTGATGAGGTCGAGCGGGTCGGGGCTGTTGCCGAGGCTCTTGCTCATCTTGCGGCCCTGCTTGTCGCGCACGATGCCGGTCAGGTAAACGTTCCTGAACGGCAGCTCGCCACGGTACTCATAGCCTGCCATCACCATCCGCGCCACCCAGAAGAAGAGGATCTCCGGGGCCGTCACCAGATCGTTGGTCGGATAATAGTAGTTGATGTCCTTGCCATCGGGGTTCTTGAACCCGTCAAACACCGAAATGGGCCACAGCCACGAGGAGAACCAGGTGTCCACGACATCCTCGTCCTGCTTCAGATTTTCAATTGACAATGTGCAATTATCAATTTTCAATTTGAACTGGTCGAGTGCAGCCTCCGCAGTTTTCGCTACCACATACTCCCCATCGGGCGCATACCACGCAGGAATCTGCTGCCCCCACCACAGTTGGCGGCTGATGCACCAGTCGCGCACATTCTCCATCCAATACTTATAGGTATTGATGAACTTGTTGGGGTGGAACTGCACGTTGCCGTTCAGCACGTTCTCCAGCGCAGGCTTGGCCAGTTCGGACATCTTCACGAACCACTGCTCCGACAGCCTCGGTTCGATCACCGCGTCCGTACGCTCCGAGCAGCCCACCTTGGTCACGTAGTCCTCCTCCTTCACCAGATGGCCCGATGCAGCAAGGTCCTTGGCGATCTTCTTACGGACGATGAAACGGTCCTCGCCCAAGTAGAAGCCAGCGGCCGCGCTCATGGTGCCGTCAGCATTCAGCGTGTCAATTATCTCCAGCCCGTGACGCAGGCCTATCTCATAGTCGTTGATGTCGTGGGCGGGCGTCACCTTCAGGCAGCCCGTGCCGAACTCCTTGTCCACATAATCGTCAAAGATGATGGGCACACTGCGGTTGGCCATCGGCACAATGGCACGCTTTCCCTTCAAATGGAAATACCGCTCGTCCTCCGGATTGATGCAGATGGCCGTGTCACCAAGGATGGTCTCTGGTCGGGTGGTGGCGATGGTCACCCACTCGTGCGTGCCTTCGATCTGATAACGCACGTGGTAAAGCTTGGAGTTCACCTCCTTGTGATACACCTCCTCGTCCGAGACGGCCGTCAGCGCCTTCGGATCCCAGTTCACCATGCGGTGGCCCTTATACACCAGCCCTTTCGCGTGCAGGTCGATGAACACATCGATGACCGCCTCGCTCATATCGTCCTCCATGGTGAAGCGCGTGCGCTCCCAGTCGCAGCTCGCGCCCAGTTTCTTCAACTGTTCGAGGATGATGCCGCCATGCTTGTGCGTCCACTCCCACGCATGTTCGAGGAACTGCTCGCGGGTGAGGTCCCACTTCTTGATGCCCTCGTCCGCCAGTTTCTTCACCACCTTGGCCTCGGTGGCAATGGAGGCGTGGTCGGTGCCGGCCACCCAGCAGGCGTTCTTGCCCTGCATCCGCGCCCTGCGTATCAGCACATCCTGAATCGTGTTGTTGAGCATGTGGCCCATGTGCAGCACGCCCGTCACATTGGGCGGTGGGATCACGATGGTGTACGGCTCTCTGTCGTCCGGCTCCGAATGGAAATATCCATGCTCCATCCAGTACTTGTACCATTTCTCCTCCGCGCTGGTAGGGTCGTAGGTCTTGGCGATCTCGCTCATGCTGCTTTTCCTTGTGGGGGCGCAAAAGTAGCTATGCTGGCGGGCTGCGCCCAGAAGGGGAACCTATGGGAAATGGAAAATAGAAAATGGAAGATTGTTGGGCCTCGGAACCTGCAATAAGACACCTTCGCCACCCGCTGCATACCATTTTCCTCATTTCCATTTGCCTCCGACCTATTTTTGACGCTCCACTCATTCACCCACCATGGAATTCAACACCTTTGATTTAATCACCTTCATCGGCTTCATTGTGCTGGTGATCGGGGTCTCGCTCTGGGCCTCACGCAAAGAGGAAACGGCCGAGGATTATTTCCTTGCCGGCCGAGGACTGAGCTGGTGGCTCATCGGGTTCTCGCTCATTGCCAGCAACATCTCGTCAGAGCATTTCATCGGCATGTCGGGCAAAGGGTTCACCTTGGGCCTCGCCATTGCCAGCTATGAATGGATGGCCGCCATCACGCTCATCATCGTGGCGCTGTTCTTCCTGCCGAGGTTCCTGCGCAGCGGCATCTACACCATCCCCGAATTTCTCGAATACCGCTACGGACGCACCTCGCGGCTCATCATGGCGGGCTACATGATGGTGTTCTATGTGCTGGTGACCCTCGCCACAGTGCTCTACTCGGGCGCGCTCGCCATCTCGTCCATCTTCGACATCGACATCAGCATCGGCATCTGGGTCATCGGCATTCTGGCGGGCGGCTACACGGTCTATGGCGGACTGAAGGCCGTGGTCTGGAGCGACCTCATCCAAGGCACCACGCTGCTGCTGGGCGGGGCGGTGGTCATGTTCCTCGGCTTCCACGAGATGGGCATCGTCTTCGGTGGGGGCGACACCGGCAGTGTGGTTGCGAACATTGGCAATGGCATCACCAATTTCCTCGAACAGTCGAAAGACAAGCTGCACACCGTGCTCCCTGCCGACCATCCCGAACTGCCGTGGGTGGCCGTGTTCATCGGTGGGCTGTGGATCCCCAACCTTTATTACTGGGGTCTCAACCAGTTCATCACGCAGCGCACCCTGGCGGCCAAGAGCCTGCTGGAGGGACAGAAAGGCATCCTGTTCGCGGCCACCATCAAGCTGTTCATCCCCTTCATTGTCGTGTTTCCGGGCATCATGGCCTTTCAGCTCTATGGCGATGAGGTGATCGCTGCCACAGGCACTGGCGATGGCGCATACCCCTATCTGCTGCGACAGGTGCTGCCTGTGGGCCTATTGGGCGTGATGTTCGCAGCCCTCTTCGGTGCGGTGATGAGCACACTCGACTCGCTGCTCAACTCTGCCGCCACCATTTTCACCATGGACATCTACCGGCCCTACTTCGCACCCGATGCCAGCCAAAGCCAACTGGTGAAGGCCGGGCGCATCACCACACTGGTACTCGTTATCGTGGGCTGCCTATGGGCCCCTGTGGTGGGCAGTTTCGACAGCGTGTTCGACTACATCCAGAAATTCGGAGGACTCATTCAGCCGGGCATTCTCGGAGCATTCCTGTTCGGCATTCTTTGGAAGAAAGTGCCGAGCCATGCAGTCAATGTGGCGATGGTCATCAACATCCCCATCTATGCGGTGCTGCTGCTGGTGGATGAGTTCGTATTCCCTGAGGGTGAGAAACTCGCATTCCTGCACTACATGGCCGTGGCGTTCGGCTGTGTGGCCACCTACATCGTCATCGCCACTCTGGTGAAACCGCTCAAGGTGCCTGCCGTGATGCCTGTGAAGCATGACTATCCCACGGCCATCAACCCCGTGATCGCCATTTGGAGCGCACTGGTGCTGGCCGCGACAGTGGGGCTTTATGTGGTTTTCAGATAAGAAGGGTCGCTATCACTTGGGATGATACGTCCGTATCGCCTCGCGCTTCACCTGCTCCTTGTCCAGGGTCATCACCTTGGTCTGCTGGTCGGCATAGAGCTGCATCTGGTCGATGTAGTGCGGTGAATCCGGTCTTGTGCTGGCCCCGAACGGGTGCAGCGTCTCGATGTGCGGCAGTCCCCCACCCTTCTTCCACTGTGCGAACTGGGTGTAGGAGTCGGCCACATAAGGCTTGAACATGCCGTCCTTCCACGGCTGGTTGTAATTGGCCGAAAGCGCATCACCGAACCCGTTGAGTGGCAGGTTCACCTCTGCCCTCACATGGCGCTGAAGCTGGCCCAACGGCACTATGCGCCCTCCGAAGTGCTTGTCCAGATGCTTGCGCGCATCGCGCAGTGCCTGCACATACACGTCCTCAGGCACATCAATCGCATGTTTGAAATCCGAATCGCCCAGTTTCAACTTATCGAACACGTTCTGGAACGCCAATAGGAACACTCCGGCACCGAGGCTGTAACGGTCGGCACATCCGTCCCAGTTCATGATCTCGGTCTGCAGGTCACTCACATCGGGATATTTCTTCGGATCCATGAAGAACAGGTGCTCAATGCTCTCATA
>JAIPBJ010000165.1 GCA_021739625.1 Flavobacteriales bacterium
ATTCCCCACCCTGTCGCAGTGTCAGGGCGGTTGCACGGCCACCGGCAAGGTGATCGTGTGGATCGACTCTGATTTCGGTTGCGGCAACATCAGTGTGCAACTTCTGGGGCAGACCAGGACCATCACCAACTATTCCACCTCGGGCACCCCGCCCTGCGGCACCAGCGGTTTTGCCAATTTCACCAATGTGCCTGTCGGGACCCACGCATGGACCGCCACCTGCACCCAATGGACATGGTCGGGATATAACGTGACGGTCTCCAATCAAGGACAGTGCGTGTCGATCAAACTCAGCCTGTAGCCCCATGCTGCCGCTGCTGACCGGACAGGGCCTGACCCCACCGGGTCACTTGTCCTTGGCCGGTGCAGTATTGTCGGCCTCCTTCTTCTTCTTGGGTTTCGGCTTCATGCTTATGGCGTGCCGATAGCCGATGTTGAGGGCATGAAGGCCACCCAACTGCGTGGTCACCTCATACCTGGTCCTCATGTCGTCAGAGAGTATCACATCCTCACGGCCGGTGATTACCGGGGCGTATGCCCCTCCGACCACAGTGCCTGCCAACGGGAGCATTTCTCCGAAGAGATAGGAGAACGAATAGCCGAAGGTGACGAACGAGGCCTTGCCAACGGGCAGGGCAAAGTCGATGCCCACTTTCACACCTGAGAAGGCGGAGACACCAGGCTCGAAGGAGATGACACCGTCAGTTTCATCGAAGGCATCCACGAAACGGTAGTCCTTTGTGATGGGGATGAGCGTGGTGCTGCCCACATAGAGCGACAGGCTGCTGCGCTTCTTTGCCAGAAAATCGTAGCTCAGACCTATGTCCACGGTAACAGGCATCAGGGTGAACGCTGCGCTGGTGGTGGTGGTGAGGTCATCACTGAAACTCATGCTGAAAGTGGTAGGCACCTGTTCGGTAAGGGTGAGATACTGCGCACCCAGGCCCAGTTCTATCCGCAGTCTGTTCTTGAGCAATGGCAATGCGACCCACAGCTGACCACCATAGCCGGGGGCCGACCCGAATGCCTGATCGGTGAGGACATTGGCCTTCACGCTTATCTCAAGGGTATCGATCCCGGTCTCCTTCTTCACCTTCGCCACCTTCCTGCTTTCTGCACTGGTCACATCGGTCATGCCCTTCACGGCAGAGTTGTGATAGGCGAACCTTATGCCGTCCACGTCCAATATGGTGCTGTCAGCAGTGAGGGCGAGCAGCTTGCCCATCACCTCATAGCCGTTCTTAAGCTGCACCTTCTTCACCTTGTTCAGCTCCGTCTCCTGCGCCAAGGCAGCGGTGGTCACATTCAACAGCAGTATGGACAGGGCAATTGTTCTCAATGTTCTCATGGTGGATGTTTATAGCGATTGCTTCAATTGCAGACGTTTCCGCCAGCGTTGCCACTGTAGGTCACGTTCGCCCCTACATTGTATTGACCATTACCGGTCACCCGCACACCGCAGCCTTGGCTGTCCCTGATGAGGGTGTTGCTCACCGCCAACTGGCAGCTGGACCCTATTCCTATGGCGGCACCACCACTGTATCCCCCTTTTGATATGACGGCATGCTGTATCGAATTGCCAGAACTGTTGAATTCAAAGTCGATGCCCCCCCAATTATAACCCTCCCAGGCACTCAGCTCCACAGGATTCGCTTCAGTCCCATTGATGATCAGCTTTGAGCTGGGCCGCACCTGCACCTGATAATACTGGTTCGTCATCCTCAATTTGACCCCTTCGTTGATGGTAAGGCTGCCCGAGGCATTGAACCCATCGCCTATCTCGAACAGGCCCATTCTGATGACGGCCCCGATATCCTCCCACACATGGTCGCCCTCCAAAGGGTGACTGGAACTGCCGGTAGAGCCAACATGTACATACTGATTGGGCGCAAGGTCGAATTCGTTCGACCGGCCCATGCCCGACAGCATGGAGACCGGTATGATGAGCGCATCCAGTTCAGCGATCTGCGAGAAAACGTTGCGGTCAAACTCATTCACGAATACTCTCGGGGTCATGTAGGTCACTCCTATTCCGGTATAGTACTGATAGGTGAAATCGAACCCATGCTCGGCCTTCACCACGATGTTGTCCGAGAACAGGAGCGAATCGATCTTCATAAGATGCGGGTGCAGGTCTGTCATGTGTACGTGCCTGAACTCGCATACCCCGTTCAATACGATCTTCTCTTCACCGTTGGCATGGCCCAAGGCACCGTCTATGATGACCGGGTCTGCTGCCGTGCCCAGCAGTCTGTGCTGTTTTCCTTCTGACAGAGTGATGCTCTTCCCGTGGCCCACCAGAATCCTCACGCCCGGCTCCACCACCAGACCTCCATAGAAGCTGCATGAGGTATTGACCACATAATCGTAGGTCATGATGCCCGTGCTGTCGTTCACATCATTGAAATTGTACAGGGTGACAGGTTCATAATAGACTCCTGCCAATGAGATGGGAAGCGATGGGTGGTTCCTGTCGAAGAAAACGCACGAGCCGTCATCCTCCTCGGCATCCGCATAGTAGTTCAGGGCATCTGGGTCAGTACAGCCTTTCTTGGCACAGGAGGGCAAGAGGGCCACAGAGCTGCAGATCAATAGCGGGGCAAGGAGATGTTTCAGCTGCATGGTAGCGTGCGATAGGTTCATTTGCATTGCAAGGATACTACTAATTGGCAAAATCCACAGTAGATTGCCGTCTTTGTGCTATGCCTTCGCAAGGCCCTGCAGCCCCATGGCACAGATCCCTGACCATGCTGTCATGACGCAGTTCGCGTCTTTGCCATACTTTTGGGAACCCCCTTCTTCAGAACCATTCACATTTTCCGATCCACATGAGCTTGTTCCGAATCATTGTTCCCTGTGCCATGGCACTTGTCATGGGCCGTCCGTCCATCGCCCAAAAGGTGGATATGACCGTCAATCCTTCGTCTGCCACCATTCTGGTGAATGTGGGTGAAGTGGGCAACAGGCTCAAAGTTGACCCGGGCCTCCGCAACAAGATGATACTGGCGGTGCGCCAAGGATTCATCACCGAAGGGATGAAAGGCGAGGATGTGCTCAAAACAGGAGAGACCACCTACACCGTCAACATGCGGCAGGTGAAACCGCTGCCAGAGGGGTTCACCTCCAAGAAGATCACCTTCAGCAAGCTGGTCGACATGTCGGGCAAGCTCTACAATGTGGCCATGGGTTTCGGCTATTCCAGCGCCTCGCGCATCAACATCGATAGCCCTGCGTTCATTCAGGGCATTGTAAGTTTCCTTTCAGACTGGGGATTCAGGACCATCTCCTCAGACCCGCTTTTCAAGGAGAAGAACGACCTTCCCAATTATGCATTGGCCGGCACCGTGCTCGACTTTGCCTCCGACAGCAAGGGCACTCCCGGATTCCGTATAGGCACAATTATAGAGTGGTCGTTGTTTGACGTGGCCAAGGAAAAGGTGGTGCTCAAGGTGATCACAGGCGGCTTCTCCGACACAAAACGGGCACATGGCCTGGGCGATGAGTTCGATCTGGCGCTCAAGGATGCACTCATAGGGCTGGTCAATCACAAGGAATTCCTTGAAAAGATGGGAGGGGCCACCACCGAAGTGGATGAAGTGGGCAGAACGAAGATGGAGGCCACCGTGCTGCCCGCAGTCAAACGGACTGACGCTCAGAATCTGAGCGAGGCATTGAAGGGGGCATTGAAGTCTGCGGTGACCGTTGTGGCCGATGGAGGAGTGGGGCACGGAAGCGGTTTCCTCATCAGTGCTGAAGGAATGATCATTACCAACTATCACGTGATAGACGGGGCCGATAAGATCGAGGTCATTTTCGACAATGGTCTCAAGCTTCCGGCAACGTTGGTGAAGTCACATGAGGAGCGCGACATTGCGCTTCTCCAGATTCCTGGAAGCGGTTATTCCGCGCTTCCGATAGATTTTACAGATGACGGGGCATCCGTAGGCACCGAGGTGGCCGCCATAGGCACACCGAAAGATATTGCCCTCGGGCAGACCGTTACCCGTGGCATCATCAGTGGCAGGCGCGAGATGGAAGGTCAGCAATATCTGCAAACGGACGCGAGCATAAATCCCGGCAACAGTGGCGGCCCGCTCATCTCACACAGCGGCAAGGTGCTGGGTGTGCTGGTGCTTAAGAGAAAGGAGGCCGAGGGGATAAGTTTCGCCATCCCGATCGGATCTGGGCTGGAAGCACTCAACATCAGCTTCGAGTAGCGCCTGTATCTGGCCTTGATGGGTCACCCCGACCAAACGCAACGGGCGACCCGGTCCTCAGATGCACTAAAGAACACGGACTTCAGCCAAAGCGCCACGCCTGACGCACAGGCCATGGCACCACCGCGCCCCGCAGGCTCTCAGTAGCGGGCAGGGGCCAGAAGGTATTTGTCGCTCGGACAATGATAGGGGCAAGGCTCAAGGCTTTTGAGATATTGCGGGCCCAGATCGGCCATGCCTGCCCCGTTCGGAGTGACCCCGATCGCCATCATGGTGCGGTAGGTGCGCACCGAGGTGCTGCCATCGGCCTCCTTGAACTCGAATTTGCGCGAGGCCGGAATCAGCTTCAGTCCGGCCGCACCACTCTGCCCCAACAGCGCATCGAGCACCGACCGGGCGAAGAACGAGGTGTAAGTGGTCAGTCCCTTGCTGCCGCATGCGTTGTCAACACAGGTCTTGGCCGTGCTCTTGTTGATGACCTTGACCGGCAGCGAACTGCCCGCGATGGGCTGGCTCAGCACATAGCTCTTGGAGAGCAGGGGGTTGATCTCGCTTCCGTCAGCCTTCACCGCCACGGCCACAAGGTTGACCACGCCCGTGGCCTTGTCGTCCATGGCGTTATAGAACCTTACGCCCACCGCCTTGGAATCTGACATCAGATCGGCCAATGCCGCCTTTGGGAAAAAAGCGGCCGCAAAACCGGCATCGGCAGAATTGTCCCGCACCTCATCACCGGCCTCGGCCGCAGAAATGGTCACGGGGCCGAAACCGCTCGGTGACGGATCGGCCAGCACAGTGGTCTGCCGCAGCGGGGTGACCAGGTCGGCATCCTTCTGGGCAAAGGCGTCAATGGTTGCAATGGACGGGATAAGAAGTGCCGACAGAAGGACAGGAAAGGAAAGATTCTTCATGGATTTCGGGGGCTATGGGGCAGGCAATATAGGGGAAATTTCAATTGTTGACAGGATTCCGTCATTATTCACTTAGTTTTGGCAGGCATGGGTGCCCGCTCCCCTGCACCCCGAAGGCGTTTCCCCGATGCGACATCTGCTCTTCTCACTGATCTGCCTGATCTGCCATCCGGGTCTGCACGCGCAGACGGACAGCACCCAGACAGCGGCCTTCAATGCACTGATGACCAATGCCTCGCGCCAACTGCGTGCCGCCTCCTACGACAGTTGCTTCATATCCCTCAGCGAAGCGATGAGACTGGCGGACAGCGGGCGGAAATTCGGTCTTATGGCCAAGGCACGTAGCGAGATGGGCGTGCTCCATATCTATCAGGGCAGATATGCCATGGCCCTGGCCAATGTGCAGGGGGCGCTCTCCATCTACGAAAGGATGGGATTGACCGAAGGCATTGCCGAGTGTCACAACAACATGGGTTCCATCTATTATGCGCAGAAGGAGTTTGAAAAGGCACGGGCAAGCTATGGCAAGTGCCTGGTGATAAGAGAGCAGGGAAAGGACCGCAGAGCGCTGGGCATCATCTACAACAACATGGGCGATGTGAGCCTGAAGCTCAAAGACCCATCGACAGCATTGGAGTATCACCGCAGAAGCCTGGCCATCTGGGAGGAGCTGGGCAGCGTATCGGGCAAGGCGATCACCCTTGAACTGATGGGCGATTGCATGGACCGGATGGGCGATGCCGAAGGAGCGCTGGCCATGATCAAGAAGGGCTTTGCCACGCTGAAGGATTCAGACAACGATGCCCGCACAAGAATCATCATCGGCATCAAGATCGGCAACCTGCTCAACGCGCTCGGTAAGGCCGGGGAAGCACGGTCATGG
>JAIPBJ010000166.1 GCA_021739625.1 Flavobacteriales bacterium
CAGAAAGTCGGGGTGACGGGACAATAAGCTGGGATGACGCGTTAAAAAGTCGGGGTGACGCGTTAGGAAGCTGAGGTGACGGGAGTAGAAGTCGGGTCACGGAAGAGAAAGTCGGGGTGACGCGTTAGAAAGTCGGGGTGGCGGGACAATAAGCTGGGATGACGCGTTCAGAAGCCGAGTTGACGGGAGAAGAATTTTGGGGGTGGAATGGATGGGCGATGGGGTTGGGGGCGGTCGTAGGGCTGCACCCTACGGTGGGGGATAGCGCCCCTTCGTCAAGCTCAGGGCAGGCTCAGGATAAACTCAGGGCAAGTTCCATCCAAAGGAGAGGGGAGTACCTATGCCACCCCGATGGGGTTTATGTGTGCTGCGATGGGTGGGTGCTACAATCATTGCACCCCGATGGGGTTTGGGGAGTGAATAGAATGGGGTGTGATAGGGACAATAAGGACGTTTGGGACGTGGGTTGCGAACCCGAAGGCTCATTGCGGAGCAATGATTACGAATGGGTGCGAATATGCGAACGGGGGTGAGGGACGATTGGGACAATAGGGACGTTTGGGACGGATATTGATTTTACCCCAGGAGAGACGTTGCGCGCAACGTCTGTACCGCGCAACATCTCTATCCGAGTGGAGTTGAGGAATGCAGCGGTCTCACCGCCCATGTTCCGGTCTCTGCTTCGTTGAATTTCCAATTTCACCTTGCGACATAGTGTTGGATATACTTTTGCTTTCAAGAGCAGCAGAACTCCACTCGATCAAATATGAAATGATAAAGTATCTGACCATCATTCACTTCCTTTTGACCATCAATGCTGCGCTCGCTCAGGTCGATGATGATTCTGACCTGTTCAAGATCATCAGTTCCAACGACAGTCTGCTTTTCAACGTTGGCTTCAACACCTGCGACATGGCTCAATTTGAGCTACTGTTGAGCGATCGGTTCGAGTTCATTCACGACAAGGAAGGTGTTCTGTCCAAACAGGAGTTTCTGACCTCTATGCGCAACGGTCTGTGCAATTCGCCCACCACCTACCTATCACGAAGAGCGTTGATATCAGGAAGCACCGAGATCTATCCGCTGTATAAGGGCAAAAGGCTCTATGGGGCGATTCAAACAGGCAATCACAGATTCTATGAGACCATTGCCAACGGGAATGAAAGCTATGCGAGCTCAGCCAGATTCACCCACGTTTGGACTTTGGAAAATGAGGTCTGGAAACTGACCAAGGGGTTGAGTTATGACCATCAGGACACAGATGTTGCCAATTTTCGATCTGCCATGTTTGACAATGATGTGGAAATTGAAAAGTGGTTGAAGGAACTCAATGTGCCTACACTGGGAATTGGCGTTATCAAAGACGGTAAGCTGAATCAGGTAAAGGTCTTTGGCGAATTGCAAGGTGGCGTTGCAGCACCTTACAACACCATATTCAACGTGGCGTCACTTACCAAGCCGATCACTGCGATCGTGACCCTGAAGCTGGTGAGCTCAGGCCAGTGGGATCTGGACGAACCCATTCATTCGTATTGGACCGACCCGGATGTTGCTGGAGACCTGAACTCAAAAATACTGACCACGAGGCATGTTCTGAGCCATCAATCGGGCTTTACCAATTGGAGGGGCGACAACCCTGATGGAAAACTGCACTTTGAATTCATTCCAGGAACCAAGTATCAGTATTCAGGCGAAGGCTATGAATACCTGCGCAATGCATTGGAGCACAAATTCAAAAAGACGTTGGACCAGTTGGCCAGCGAATTGATCATGGAGCCTTTGGCGATGACGGACACGCGATTTTTTTGGGATGAGCGCATCGACAGCACAAGATTTGCGATCGGTTATAATAGCCAGGCAATTCCATATAAGACCATCAAACGCAGGTCGGCAAATGCGGCCGATGACCTATTGACGACCGTTGAGGATTACGGCAATTTTCTGGTAAGCGTTTTGAACGGTGACGGAATGTCTGCGAAGGTTTACGATGCGATGGTGTCGCATCAGGTTGCCACCAAGACAGACAAATATTTTGGACTTGGATTTGAGATCTATGACCTTGGCAACGGAGAATATGCCCTGTCCCATGGTGGTGCTGACAAGGGGTGTCAGACAATTGTGTTCATTTTTCCGAAAACTGGGCAAGGACTGCTCATCTTCACCAATGTGGACGATGGCTACAAGGTCTATGAGACCTTGCTGACGCATTACTTGGGGGAATACGGTAGAAGAATTGCCGACATTGAGACGAAGTAGGCTCTTCCGCTTGCGCCCTGTGACCATCGCAGGGATGAACAATCCATTTGGCTGTGAGCGCGCTGCCCCCTGCGGCAGTTCGCACGGTTGAAACCGTGGGCCGAAGGACAGCGCTGTTGGCGCGGAAGGGCGGGAAGCTGTTGGTCAAGGGGCGAATCGCACTCCGGCAGTGACCTCTGTGTTCAGGAAATTCTCTTCGGGAGTGATGGGGCAGGCATAGCGGGTACTATAGGCACAGTATGGGTTGTAGGCCTTATTGAAGTCGATGGGGAGGGTATCGCCTTCGGGTATCTCCACGTCAATGAACCGGCCTCCGCCATAAGTGGTGGCTCCAGATGTGAGGTCTTTGAAGGCGAGCAGCAGGTGTCTGCTGTACTGGGGCATGTTGCGAAGCTGGTGGCTCTGGTAGAGGAACAGCCGGTGGTCTTTGCCGTTCAGGCTAAAATGCACCATGCCATATATATCGTACCTGCGCGTGGTGCCAGCGGTGGTGGGCATGTCGATGGTCTTGGGGCGTTCGAAGCGTTCGAACTGCGCGAGGACGGCATAGACAGTGTCTATGGGATAGAAGGGCAGTTCGGTGAACAGTGCGAGTTCGGTGCGGCTGAGCGGAGAGGTGACCGTGTCGGCATACTCGGCATTGAGCTGCTGGCGATAGGCGGCATTATCGGCCAAGATGCTGCCCTGTGCAAAACCCTGAAGGCTGAGGCCGGTGAAGGTGAAGGCCAGAATGACGGTGATGGAGGCAATGGATGGTCTCATGCTGATGTGGGTAATGTGGCTTCAAATATATGGGGTTGGGAAAATGTTGCAGGCAAACCTGCCTGTCGGCAGACAGGGGCTCAATGGCGCGAAGGGCCTGTTGGAAAGCAACCGAGGGCGGTCGCAAATAATGAGCACCAGCGATGGCTCAGACGGGGGCAGACCGCAGAGCAACTAATTGGGTCTTACAGATATGAACCTCGCCGAAGTCTTAGCGCCAAGTATGTACAACTTCAGAGTTCCATCTGGAGCTTTAGCCCAGAACTTGTTGCGTGGTTCAAAAAATCCTCCCGCTTCTTTGCTATCCCACACCGTCTCTCTGGTCCTGTTTGCGGCATCGTTGACATCAAGAGTGACCATTGTCACAGGTTCGCCAAGCACTGGCCTGTATGCACTAACTCCCATTGAAGGCTCCCAACCAGGCTTAGCATTCATTCTGCTGTCATTAAAGAGGATAAAGACCCTGTCATTCTCTACAAAACTGAGACTACCGCGCATTCCTCCGCCATCTCCGTCTCCAAAATCCTGCGAGTAGGGGACTCTTGTCTCCCAGACCATCTTGCCTGTTTCGTCCAATCTCACCACGTACTGATGACCGTGGAAGAATCCACCAGTACGGTAAAACGTATTATTCTCTCCCAGAACAATAAAGCTGCCATCAGAAAGTTCATGAATCAACTCCTTTCGGTCGGTGCATTTGAATACTGGCACTGGGTCCGACTTTTCTAATTTCTCAAGCGCTGAAGCTGAAAGGTCGGAGAAATACTTTTCCGATGATAATTCGTTCCTGATCCAGTTGACACTACCCGATTTCATGTCCCAATTCGCCACGAAAAGTCCACCAGAGACCACCTTATCTTCCTTCTTATTCTCGTAATCGCACAAAAGAAAACATCCACTACCAGATGAAACGACCACGGCATCACGGGCCCTCTCATTTGTAAAAAGGCCTGATTCATCCAGTCTCTCAAATTTGACGTCATCCTTTGAAACACCGATCAATACTCGGATGATCCTATTCTCGGTCACAGACCGACCCTTATCAAGATTCATCCAACTATAGAAAACACCGTCATCGTCAATCACCGAACCATCAGAAATATAGCTTACACCACCAGGGCCGAAATAGTCACCCTGCAATTTGATCTCCCCGTCCTTCTGATCCAGAACCACATCTCTCTCCCATGTCTTTTCAATGGTTACTCCATCCACTACTATGACTCTGATCCTGTTCTTGCCGGCATTAGACTCAGGTAGCTTGAATACGTATGCCACATGTGCAGTGTCCGGCGAGTAAATGACCCCCCCTCTGGCATCGTGCATAGCGGCAATAAAATCACTGTTCTTGCATTCAGATACTTTTATTGGTGCCGAGAATGAAAGATCCAAAGGGTTAAAATGCTGACCGTAGATGGACACTGTTTTACTCTTGGCGTTTGACAGAGAGAAGAACCTTATCATGTTCTTTCCTCCTTTAACAGGAGAAAAACCATGTTGAGCAAGAACGTCTCCAGACTGCTTAAAACCACCTAAATCATCTGCCTTTTCATTCAAGATTTGGAAATCAGTACTGTACTTCAAAAAAGAACCATTCCCTTTTGCAACTGTAAATCCATCAAAAACTCCTAATATATTCCAGATTCGGGATCCAGCATTTCTCTCAAATCGTGGGCTGAAGGTTAGATCGGCATGTTCAAACTTTTTGGTCGATTCTATTTGACCGAAAGTCGATATGGCCAATAATAGGCCAATGTTGAGCAAAAGATATCGCATGATGTTTGGATGTTTCAATTTGTTGTTATGGACAAAGAAAGGTATAATCCGCCCATTCTTCGAGGCGGATTGCAGAATGCTTCAACGAGCAAGATGGAACACTGCGACTGGCGGAATACCCGTTACTTTTTCACCGTGAAGGACTGGAGCGGCATACCATCGCGGTCTGAAACCCGGATGAGATACATCCCGGAACTGAGGGACGAAAGATCGAATGTGTGCATGGACCTTCCACCGCTCACCCTACCGTTGAAGATCTGCATCACTTCGGCCCCGTGAATGTCATAGAGCACAATGATCAGATCCATGTCCCTCAACAGCGACATGTCCAGCGTCAGCATGTCTGAGACGGGGTTGGGGAACACGGTGAGGCTCTCGATGCCTGTTTCTGGAAGAACCTCGGCCATTGATGTCTGCACATCGGAATCGCCCGGGCCGGGCAAGGGGCCTTCTGCGGGTTCGAGGGCCAGAAAGGCGGTATATTTCGACAGCACCCTGTAATACTTGCTGTGCCCGATGATGGACTGGATCATCGCATCGGTCTGCGGTTCAGAATAAAGGGTGCGCTGGATCAGGCCTGCCCAGATATTGTCGGCCACTGTGTCGAGCACGTAGGTCATGTTTTCGGCAATGGTATCGGTGTACAGATGAACATTGCTATTGGTCTCTTGCATGGAGACCGAGATGATGAAATCTCCAGTGCCCGATACTGTTGATGTAATGCCGAATGGTTCATCGTAAGAGGTCGCAGGAATCTGTCCTCCGATGGTGATGCTTTGGCCGCTCCCTCCTTCCGTGCGCGCTATGGACATGTCGGAAATCATTAGACTCGGGCCAAGCCTCCCTGAGACATGGGAGTACATTTCATACAGGGACATGCCCTGCACTGACAGATATTCGCCATTGGTCATGGCCGCAAGCCCCATCAGTGCATCTGAGTTTCCATAGATGACGTGATTCTCATAGTAGAAGCGTTCCAGTGTCGTATTCAAATTGTCGCAATCGATA
>JAIPBJ010000167.1 GCA_021739625.1 Flavobacteriales bacterium
CTTCCGGATAGCGATAGCGCTGATAGCGGATGTCGGGAATAATACCAGCAATGATGGTGAGCGCCCCTACCCGTCCGAAGAACATGAGAACAATAAGCACCACTTTTCCAGCAGAGGTGAGCGTAGGCGTAAGCCCCAAGGTGAGCCCCACGGTAGCAAAGGCAGAAATGCACTCGAACACCAACTTGCCGATGTCCTTCTCGTTCTCCGTAATGGACAACGCCAACACACCGATACCGATGAACACCACGGACAGCGAGACCACAGCAAACGCCCTGCGGATGTTGGAAGACGGTATCTCGCGACCAAAAAGCTCCACCCTGAATTTCTCTTTGCCCAGACTGACGATGTTTGAGAATGCCAGCGCGAAAGTGGTGGTCTTGATGCCCCCGGCCGTAGAGGCTGGCGACCCGCCCACCCACATCAGAAAGTACATCAGCACAATGCTTCCGGCAGTCACCTCCGTCAGTGCCAAGGTGTTGAATCCTGCCGTGCGCGGACTTATTGATGCAAAAAAGGACGAGATGTAGGCCTGTCCATCCGTCATGCCAGCAAGAATATGGTCGCGCTCCAACAGGTAGAACACCAAGGTACCGAAAGTAATAAGCGACAGGCTCATGCTCAGCACGATCTTGGTGTGCATGTTGATGATGCGGGGATTCTTGACCAAGGGAACTCCGCGCACCCATGACCGCCACCGGGATCGCATCACGTGCTTGAAATAGGTGGCATAGTTGAACAGTATGGGAAAACCGATGCCTCCGATGATGATGAGCATGCTCATACTCAGCAGGAATGGCGCATTGAACTTCAATGCTGGATGTGACAACCCTGGCGACAACGTGGAGAAACCTGCGTTGCAGAATGCGGATATGGCATGGAACACGCTGAACCAGATGCGCTCGCCCACCTCCACTGTTAGG
Source organism: Flavobacteriales bacterium (assembly GCA_021739625.1). Lineage (GTDB taxonomy): Bacteria > Bacteroidota > Bacteroidia > UBA10329 > UBA10329 > UBA10329. The sequence continues at coordinate 924 of JAIPBJ010000167.1, forward strand.
CTCTGTCCAACGGTAGTATAGATGAACACAGCACCCATCAGCTCCAGACCGAACGTGATGAGCACCACATTGCGCAGCAGGCCCATCACCTCACCTATGCGGTCGCTGGCCATCATCTCCTTCACCATCAGCCGCTGCTTCACTCCTGTCCCACCGGTAAAGAATTGGCCCAGAAAACTCGTCAGGGTCATGATGCCCAGACCACCTGTCTGTATGAGCGACAACAGCACCACCTTGCCGGTGCGTGTGAAGGTGAACTCCACATCAATGGTAGAAAGCCCCGTGACACAGACGGCACTCGTGGATGTGAACAGCGCATCTACCACGCTTATCCCCGCACGGGTCATATTGGGCATCAATAGCAGCCCAGTGCCGACAAGGATCATGCCCAGGAAGCTGAGCGACACCACCAACGCAGGTTCGAGCCCCACTTTGCTCAACACCACCGAATGATGTGACAATTTGAGCAGGAAAAGCACTGAAAGCACCACATGCGGCAACCATTGCAACGCCACACGCGGAAGCAAGGTCACCACCGCCAAGTAACCTGCCAGCAAGGCCAGCATGCCGAACTTCCGTTTCAGTTCCGCTATGTGGCCTTCTAACGAACGCCAGAACAACAGGTCGGTAAAAAGACGCAACACATTGGACAACAGAAGAAAAACCACTAGCGAATGCAGCATTCCGGCCACGAATTCCTCCGTGGCATCCACCTTGGGGAAACCGATATCGTAGAGCACTATGCCTACGGCAAACACAGACGTCCCGAAATTGAACCGGTCCCAGTTGCTCAGCATTGGGGCTACGCGTTGCGAGGCCCGACCGAACATATAACGCAGTCTCCGCAAGGTCATCATTGCCATGGCTGCAAAAGTGCGCACAAACCCTCGCGTTAGAGTCCTGCTGTTGACGGGTTCAACATTTGCCGGATGAGATTATGGTCTATGAATAGGGTGATGTAATGAACGACCACACCCTATAAGACCCCTGTTCTAATCCTTGTAGATTGAAATCCCCGACTTTCCTGATGATGTTGCAAACCCACGGTACATCCCTTCTGTGTTGAAAGGCATGACGATGTTGCCCTGCGCATCCACAGCAATGAGGCCACCATCTCCGCCCAGTTGCAGTACACGGTTCTGGATAACCTCACTTGCGGCATCGGCCAAACTCAGCCCACGGTATTCCATGAGGCACGAGACATCGTAGGCCACCACGCCACGGATAAAAAACTCACCACTGCCTGTGCAACTGATGGCACAGGTAACGTTGTTGGCGTAGGTGCCCGCACCGATCATCGGGCTATCGCCCACGCGGCCCCATTTCTTGTTGGTCATGCCGCCTGTGGATGTGGCAGCGGCCAAGTTGCCATGCACATCGCAGGCCACGGCCCCAACGGTGCCGAACTTGGAATCCTTCTTGTCGCTGTGGTCGAGCTGGAAGGCTTCGCTGTCGCGGAGGTCGAGCCATTGCTTGTGGCGAAGGTCATTGTGGAAATAGGTAGGTTCTTCTATGGTGTATCCCAGCGTTTTGGCGAAGTGCATGGCGCCATCGCCCGCAAGGAACACATGGTTGCTCTTCTCCATCACATCGCGGGCCAGAGAGATCGGATTGCGGATGCCTGTGATGAGCGAAACCGCCCCGGCATTGCGGGTGCGCCCTTCCATGATGGAAGCATCCATCTGGTGCGTGCCCTCGGCTGTGAACACACTGCCGCGTCCGGCATTGAACAACGGACAGTCCTCCAGCACACGCACAGCCGCCTCCACGGCATCCAATGCGCTTCCCGCCTTGCTGAGGATGTCATGACCAGCATCCAACGCGTGTTGTAACGCAGCAGTGTATTCCTGTTCCTTGGCAGGGGTCATCTGCCCACGGAGCAGTGTGCCTGCCCCGCCATGGATTGCGAGTGAGAAGTTTTTTATCATTCGTTATGTGAACTTGAGCTATGGTGTGAAGGTCGGCTTTTCTATCCGTCTCTTGTCCCACGCTATAACCTTCACCCCAGGGGAATAATGTGTTCTGTCTGGCATGTTGTTCAAGAGATTCTTGAACCGCGGATAATTCACTTCGATCTCTTTGATGACAAGCTCATACGTTGGCCATTCAAGATGGTGGATCTCGTACTCATTGATAGACGTCTTCGCATCTTGAAGTAGCGCATATCTCTCCGTCAGCCACTTGTCAAGTGGTGTCTTCTCCTTCAGTTCCTGACCAACTTCATACGCAACATACAGTCTGTCCTTCAGCAGTTCATTCTCTGAAGCATACGAATTCCCTTGTCGTTTCATTCTGGACTTTCGGTAAGGCAGTTCTGATAGTGTGCGGGCAACTTTACAAGAAAGCCAGTTTCCACCTTCAATGCTAAGGAAATGAACTCCTGCCTTGCCATCCTTCTTTACATAGGTCCGAACGTTGATTTCGTCAAAGTCAGATATTGGTGCGAAAGGTGGCAGATACCGTGGTCTGATCTTTTCCATGGTGAATGCAACCAATGATACCCAAGGTTTTCCATCAAAGAGATCTATTTCCAGATCGGATGGGACCAAACTCAGCAATGCCTCAAGGTCAACCTGCCAATGAAGGAACACGGCATTGTTCCATTCTTGGTAATACTTCCACTTCCCTGATGGCAGTGACCAAGGGCGGTGTTCGGTGGCGTTGAGGATCTCGTTTACGGTCATCTGCTAAAGGAGGGGTGTACCTGTCCCGCCATGGGTTGTGGGTGAGGAGTTTTTATTGATGGGAATGAACGCATAAATAGCATCTCAATCCTTGTGCATAAACTATTCGCGTTCCTTTCTTAGGTTCAGTTCAATCAACTGTCTCTCCAAAACATCAAATTCAGTTCTGCCCTCAATTGTGTCAACTGCCCAAGGTTTTTCTGTTGTCACAGTAAATATTGCTCTCTTGTCTATATCGATCCACTCTTTGATTACTTCGCAAGCAATCGAGCCATCTTGCGGATACTCACTTTTGGCATCCAAAAACTCCTCCGATACAATAGGAACTTTATCTTGAACAGTATGCTCCTTACCCCAGGCATCATGGAACTTGCATTCTACGAAGCCCGGTTGGTGGTCACTGATAAAGCTGGTTATTCTTACTCTAATTGCCTTCAACTTATCTTCTTTGTAAAGCTCATTTTTTCTACCGTCAGGGCTACCCCCCAACCAACGCCTCTCCCCGCATTTCCTGTTCCTTCAATAGGGAGACAAGGTCGAGTGCTTCGGGGATCACATCGCTGCAAAGGACAATGAGGGTGCCCTTCTTGGCGTGTTTCACGGCATGGAGAATGGCCTCCTTCTCGGATGGGATGATGGTGGTCTTCTTGTTCGGGTCCTTAGACTTGATGCCGTCATCGAGCATCTTGATGAGCTCTTCCTCCGTCTTGCCGCGCAGTTGCTTGTCCTGACGGATGATGATCTCGTCAAACATCTCGGCAGCGATGCTTCCCATCTCGTTGTTGTCGGCCACCCTGCGGTCGCCAATGCCGGCAATGATGCCCACCTTGACCGTGGCATCCAATTGCCCTACGAACTGCTGCAAGGCGCGCATTCCGGCAGGGTTGTGCGCATAGTCCAACAGCACTTGGAAGTTATCGAACTTGTAGAGGTTGAGACGACCAGGGGTCTGCGAGGCCGAAGGGATGAAGCTCTCCAAAGCTGCTTTCATATCCTCGATGCTGATGCCCTGCACGTTGGCCGTCAGAATTGCCGGAAGCACGTTCTGAATCATGAAGTGTGCCTTTCCGCCATGGGTCAATGGGATCTGGTCGGCACGCAGCACGCGCATCTTCCATTGGCCGCGACAGAGCGTTACATATCCATTTTCATACACAGCAGTGATGCCACCGAGGCGCTGCAATGCCTTGATGCGCGGATTGTTCTCGTCCATGGAGAACAACGCCACGTTGCACTTCACGTTCTTGCGCATCTCATAGACGAGGTCGTCATCGGCATTGAGGATGGCATAGCCGTCCGGCAGCACCGTTTCGGGGATCACGCCCTTCACCTTGGCCAGTTGCTCGATGGTGTGGATGCCTTTGAGGCCCAGATGGTCGGCAGCCACGTTGGTCACGATGCCCACATTGCAATGATGGAACCCCAGTCCAGCACGCAACATACCGCCACGGGCGCATTCGAGCACCGCGAAATTGACGGTCGGATCCTTGAGCACGAACTCGGTGCTGGCAGGGCCTGTGCAGTCGCCTTTCATCAACATGCGGTTCTGGATATAGACGCCATCGCTGGTGGTGTAGCCCACGCGATAGCCGCTCATCTTGGCCATGTGGGCTATAAGGCGGCTTGTGGTGGTCTTGCCGTTGGTGCCTGTGATGGCGATGATCGGAATGCGGCCCGTGTCCCCCTGCTTGGGGAAAAGCTTGTCGATCACGGGACCGGCCACGTTGCGCGGCAGACCTTTGGTGGGCGCAAGGTGCATGCGGAAACCGGGGCCTGCGTTCACTTCGAGCACCGCACCGCCCGTGTCGTTCAGCGGTTGGCTGATGTCGGTGGTCATGATGTCGATGCCGCAGATGTCGAGGTCGATGATCTTGCTGATGCGCTCGGCCATCGAGATGTTGGCGGGGTGAACAATGTCTGTCACATCTTCGGCCGTGCCGCCTGTGCTCAGATTGGCGGTGTCTTTTAGGATGACGCGTTCGCCTTCGGCAGGTATTGAATCAACAGTATAGTCCTTGGTAGCAAGGATGCTGATGGTCAGGTCGTTGATGGTAATGGCCGTAAGCACATTTTCGTGCCCGTAGCCCCTTCGCGGGTCGCTGTTCACCTCGGC
>JAIPBJ010000168.1 GCA_021739625.1 Flavobacteriales bacterium
TGCAAACATATATAATGAAAAAAACATAGCGAAGATGTTTATTTTGTGCACGAAGATCTGTACACGAATAAAGGGTTACGAAAATCGGTGCACAAAAATTTGTACACAAAAGTTAAGGTATAGGTGAGGAGAGTTGGGACGAGGGACGAGGGACGGGTGACGAGCGAATAGCTAACGACATCCGACTGCAAAGCCTCTCAGCGTGCTCTGCTTCTCTGCGTGAGATTAAAGGGGACGGGGAAAAAATTGAAAATTGAACATTGCAAATTGTCTATTGCAAATTGGGAGTGCGGAGTTGGGACGCACCTGCCAGCCGTGGCCGGGGTTGCGAACAGCGAAAGGCGAACAGCGAGCAGCGAACAGGGCCCTGTTCCATTCACATTCCTTTATTTTACGCATTGGCACACAACTGCCCTGTACTGCTCCATGCGAACCACGGTCCTATTGGCCATGATGCCCCTGATGCTGTGGGGCTGCGGGGCGGGCATCTACAGCACTGCCACCATCTGCCAGTTGCCTAAAGAGGAGTATATGGCCAAGCTGCGGGCCACGCCCAATGCCTACCTCTTTGATGTGCGCACGCGGATGGAATACAACGAGGACCACATTGCCGGGGCACAGAGCCTGAGTCTGGTGGGCGCGTCCATCGATGAGCAGATAGAGCTGCTGGACACCTCCAGGGCCGTGTTCATCTATTGCGAAACGGCCCACCGCAGCCCACTGGTCACCATGAAGCTCAAGCGCGTGGGATTCACCCGCATCTATGACCTCAAAGGAGGCTTTGGGACGCTGAGGGAGTAGGAGGGAGAAGCTCGGAGAAGAAATTGCAAATTGGGAGTGCGGTGCTGGCTATTAGCTATTCGTCTTTCGCTGTTCGCCTTTCGCTGTTCGCTTTTCGCAGTGGTCAGTGCGGGTAGCGGAGCGTATTGAGGACCGGATGGGGAGTTGAAAATTGAACATTGCAAATTGCAAATTGTACATTGCAAATTGGCTTTTCGCAAGGGTCAGTGCGGGTAGCGGAGCGTATTGAGGACCGGCTTGGGAGCGCGGTGCTGAGAATTGTACATTGCAAATTGCACATTGCAAATTGGGTCTTCGCAAGGGTCAGTGCGGGTAGCGGAGCGTACCGAGAACCGGATGGGGAGTTGAAAATTGAACATTGCAAATTGCCAATTGTACATTGCAAATTGGGTGTTTGGAAGGGGAGGGGCCATGGGACGAGTTGCGCGGTCGGGAGTGTGTCACCTCTCTCTGCGCGTATGTCCCTACATTCGCGGCCCATCACTATGAACACGAGCATGAGACGATTTGCCATGACCATCGGACTGTTGGCCGCAGTTGCCATTGCGGGCGCCCAGGGTCAGAACAGGAAACCCGTGGAAAGCACCGGCAACGGGCCGCGGATCGCCCCCATCGACCGGCAGCAGATGGGCACCATCAGAAAGGAAAGCAGCACCACAGGCACCATGGACACACACAGCCAAGCAAGCCCCAACGAGGTGGCAGTGACCCACCTCGACCTCGACCTCATCGTCAGTTTCGACAAGCAGCGCATCAAGGGAACGGCCACCTACTCCATGAGAAACCATGGGGGAGAAATGCTGGTGCTCGACACCAGGGGGCTCGAAATCAATGCTGTGACCGATGAGGCGGGCAATGCCCTCCAGTTCAAATTGCAGAAGCCCGACAGCATAAAGGGCAGCGCACTGGCCGTGATGCTCGACAAGGCGACCTCGAAGGTGGCGGTGCGGTATTCCACCACGGTCAACAGTGCGGGCCTTCAGTGGCTGGCTCCCGAGCAGAACGATGGCAAGACCCCATTTCTCTACTCGCAGGGACAGGCCATCCTCACCCGCAGTTGGATCCCCATTCAGGACAGTCCGGCAGTGCGCATCACCTACAACGCCAGGATCACCGTTCCCGCTGGCATGACGGCCGTGATGGGCGCCTTGGGCAATGTGCAGCAGCAGACCCCCGGCCAGACCGTGTTCGAGTTCAAACAGCCCCATGCCATTCCGCCCTACCTCATCTCGTTGGCCGTGGGGCAGTTGGAGTTCAAGAAAATATCCGAACGCACAGGCGTCTATGCCCTGCCCGGTGTGCTGCCCGAGGCCGTGACCGAGTTCCAAGACCTCGACAACATGCTCACGGCCAGCGAGAAACTGTGCGGGCCCTACGTTTGGGAACGGTTCGATGTGCTGGTGCTGCCTGCAAGCTTTCCGTTCGGGGGCATGGAGAACCCCATGCTCACCTTCGCCACACCCACCATCCTCGCTGGCGACCGCTCGCTGGTCTCGCTCATCATCCACGAACTGGCCCACAGCTGGAGCGGCAATCTGGTGACCAACGCCAACTGGAACGACTTCTGGCTCAACGAGGGCTGGACAGTCTATCTCGAACGCAGGATAGTAGAGATGCTCTATGGAAAGGAAACGGCCGAAATGATGACCGTGCTGGGCTTTCAGGACCTCAAGGCCACCATTGCCGACATGCCTGTCCAGCATTCGGACACAGGTCTCCGCCTGCATCTGGAGGGCCGCGACCCCGATGATGGCATGACCGATGTGGCCTACGAGCGCGGTTCCATGGTCATCAAGGAGATTGAACTGGCATGGGGCCGCGAGGCATTCGACACATTCATTCCCCATTATTTCAAGTCATTCAGTTTCCGCAGCATCACCACCGATGAATTCATCCTTTTCGTGGACACCTATGCCGAGGCCAACCATCTCAAAAAGGTGGAGCTGCGCGAAATGGTGGCCGCAGTGGGCGAACCGAGACCGAGCTTCAAGATCGCCTCGGGCAGCCTCATGGCCATCGAGAAGGCAAGGATCGCATTCCTCACCGGCAGGCCCCTTACCGACTATGGCGTGGCCAAATGGAGCGCACAGGAACGGCAGTATTTCCTCCGCATCCTCACCGAGGCGCTCAAGGAAGAGCAATTGAACATCATCAATGAAACCCTCAAACTGAAGCACTCCAAGAACTCGGAGGTCAACTTCGAGTGGTACATGCTCTGCATCCGCAACAATCGGCTGTCCATCAGGCCGGAGCTGGAAGGCTTTCTGCGCACTGTCGGCAGGCGCAAGTTCATCCTGCCGCTCTACAAGGAGATGTTCGCCAACAGCGAATGGAGCATCTGGGCCAAGGAGCAGTATGCCAACAACCGTGCACGCTATCACAGCATCACCTCCGGCTCTGTTGACCGCCTGCTGCAGTAGCCTCTCAGGCCATACCATTGTCAATTGCCCATTGCTAATTGTCCATTGCAAATTGTTCATTGAATAAGATGTCCCCAAAAAAAATTCTCCAACAGGCCAATTTCTTTCTCCGCACCATCGGTCTCAGGCAGATCCCGCTCATCTATTATGTGGGTGCGCGCGTGGTAGAGACCACGGACAGGAAGACCGTCCTCCGCATCCCGCTCAACCGCAGGACCAAGAACCACCTCGGCAGCATGTATTTCGGGGCGTTGGCCATCGGTGCCGATGTCACGGGGGCATGGGTGGCGTTCCAACTCCTACAGCAGTCCAAACAGGAGGTGAGCATCGTGTTCAAGGACCTGAAGGCCGAATTCCTGATGCGCCCCGAGGGCGATGTGCATTTCACCTGCACCGACAGCCGGGCCATCCGCGAGGCCTTTGCCGCCACCATTGCCGATGGCAAACGCAAGAACCTTCCCGTGCGCGTCATTGCCACTGTGCCTTCAAAGACGGGCGACCAGCCCGTGGCAAAGTTTGAGCTGACCCTGAGCGCGAAGTGCCAGAAGGGGTGATGCCCCGCAGGCTCTGTCATTAAGTTCGGTCGTCCGCCACAGGCGGACTTTCAAAATCTTTGGTTCCCCGTTTTCTACCAGAGGGTCGTTCCTCCGGAACTTTTCCCTTTAGCCCTGGAGAGGCGAACGTATGGTAGAAGAACATGTGATCGTTCATTGAAAGTCCCGCAGGGACGGTGCTTTGCAAGCGGGCTTATCCCAACGCCCGCTGCCCGGTGTCCGTCAGGCCCGTGCTGCGGTGGATGAACCGTATCACCCACGAAGGCACTGCGGGCAACAGCATCATCGTGAGCCTGTTCACCCATCCCGGTATGCACTCCGCGCGGTCGCTCAGCAGCGCGTTCACCGCCCTTTCGGCCACGAATTGGGGGCTGTGCATCACACCCAGCCGCTTGGCGAGGGGAATGTTCACGCGCTTCGGGTCGTAGAGCCCCGTCTCGGTGGCCCCGGGCAGCAGGCAGGTCACATGCACCCCGTGGCCCTTCAGCTCGTTGCGCAGCGCCCGGGTGTAATAGCGCATGTAGGTCTTCGTAGGCCCATAGAGCGAAATGCCAGGATAGGGCATCACCGCAGAGATGCTGCTCACGTTCAGGACATGGCCGCGCCCATTGGCCCGCATCTGCTCCCCGAAGAGGCGGCAGAGCATGGTGGGCGTGTGTACATGCAGCAGCAGGATGGCCGCTGCCCTGGCCTTGGGGGCCAGCACGGCCTCTGAGAACAGGAGCATCCCCGCGTTGTTCACCAGCATGTCCACCTCAAACCCCTGCGCTGCACAGTGGTCGAACGCCCGCTGGGCGGCATCGGTGGCGGCAAGGTCGATGCAGAGCGTGTGGCAGGTGATGCCATGCTGCCGTTCCATGTCGATGGCACAGGGATTCAGCTCATGCTCCCTGTCGCCCACCAGCAGCAGGTTATGGCCGCGCTGCGCCAACCGGTGGGCAATGGCCAGCCCGATGCCCGAAGAACCGCCTGTGACCAACGCCAGTGCCGTCATGCCCTTTCGTTCTGTATGCATGAGAAGGGCCCGTTGTACATCACCGCGATGCAATGGTTGCAGGTGTCGCACGTGGAATGCCGCATCTCTTCGCGCAGGATGCGATGGATGAGATCGGGGTCCTTGATCAGTGCGCGGGCAATGGCCACGGCATCGAACCCTGCTGCCAGCGCCTCGTCCATGTTCGCTTTCGAGAGAATGCCGCCCACATAGACCAAGGGCATGCGCAGCTCCTTTCTGAACGCCTTGGCATCTGCAAGGAAATAGTTCTCGCGGAAGGGTTCATCCGGAACCAGCATCCTACCGAACAGCCGGACGAACAGGCCCATCATCGCGTTGTCAATATGCCTGGCCAAGGTGGGCAGGGGCATGGAGCCGCGCATCACCACCATCGGGGCACGGCTCACAAAACCGCTGCTGAGCACAAGGGCATGCGCCCCCATCCTTTCCAGTTCGCGCGCCACTTCCATGCTCTCGGGCATCTCCATCCCACCGCTGAAACCATCGCGCATGTTCATCTTCACCAGCACTGCGGTCTTTCCCGCTGCGGCCTCCATCACCTCGTGCATCACCATCTGCATCATGCGCATGCGGTGCTCCAGCGTGCCCCCGAAACGGTCGGTGCGCCTGTTGGTGGCGGACGAGAGGAACTGGCTGATGAGGTAGCCATGGCCTGCGTGCACCTCCACGGCATCGAAGCCCGACCGTTGCGCAAGCCTCACCGCTGTGCCGAAATCCTTGGCCGTCCGGGCAATGTCCTGCTCCGTCATGGCGCGGGGCCATGATGGGGCGTAGAGATTGAGGCGCGATGAGGGGGCCAGCGGCCTGCTGCCGATGATGCTGTGCTTGGCCATGTTGCCGCAGTGCCCTATCTGGATGCTGGCGGCCGCGCCTTCGGCATGCACCGCATCGGTCAGCCTGCGC
>JAIPBJ010000169.1 GCA_021739625.1 Flavobacteriales bacterium
CATACCCGCGCCAAGAAAGTGGCCAACATTGCCGACAACATTCCATTGCAGGATATTGAACTTGGCGATACTACGGGCAAAGTGCTTGTGTTGGGCTGGGGTTCGACATTCGGGGCCATCAAGGCTGCTGTGAAAGAGCTTCGCGAAGAAGGACATGCCGTTTCGCACGCCCATGTGCGCTACCTCAATCCGTTCCCAAAGAATCTGGAGGAGGTGATGAAGGGATTTGAGAAAGTGCTCATTCCTGAGATGAACCTCGGCCAATTGAGGATGCTTATCCGTGCTGAATTCCTTGTTCCGGCCATTGGACTGAACAAGGTGCAGGGAATGCCATTCACCAAAGGAGAAGTGAAGAGCAAGGTGTTGGAATTGCTTTGATCAAAGGATGATACACGATAGAATTATGCAGGATACACTCACACCACCAATGACCTCCAAACAGCTTGAGACCGATCAGGAGGTGCGCTGGTGTCCGGGATGCGGAGACTATTCCATCCTGAAACAAGTGCAGAACGTAATCCCAGAACTGGGACTGAAGCGCGAAGAGATCGTGTTCGTGTCGGGTATCGGGTGTTCAAGCCGGTTCCCTTATTACATGAACACCTACGGAATGCACAGCATCCACGGCCGTGCACCGAGCGTGGTGAGCGGGTTGAAGGCTGTGCGTCCCGAGCTGAGCGTGTGGATCATCACAGGCGATGGCGACTCGATGTCCATTGGCGGCAATCACCTCATTCACATGCTGCGCAGGAACTTCGACACGAACATTCTGCTGTTCAACAACCAGATCTATGGGTTGACGAAAGGCCAGTATTCGCCCACTTCGGAAGAGGGCAAGATGACCAAGAGCACACCCATGGGTTCGTTGGATCATCCGTTCAATCCGGCCGCATTGGCGTTGGGTGCAGAGGCCACGTTCTTCGCCCGCACCATGGACCGCGACCCGAAGCATCTGCGCGATGTGCTGAAAGTGGCGAATGACCACAAGGGCGCGTCTTTGGTCGAGATATATCAGAACTGCAACGTGTTCAACGATGGTGCTTTCTTCGGAATGACGGACAAGGACACCAAGTTAGAGCAAACGCTCTTCGTTGAACAAGGAAAACCTTTGATCTACGGCCCGCAGCGCGAATGGGGCATTATGCTCGATGGGCTGACACCGCGCAAGGTATCCACATCAGAAGTGAGCGCCAACGACCTTTGGATACATGACGACCGCGACCGTGTGAAGGCCAATATCCTTGCGAGGTTCTTTGGCGACCCAATGGCGGAAGGGAATTTCCCACGTCCGTTCGGAGTGTTCTATCAAGCGCAGCGCGCCACGCATGACGACCTCATCAACGCGCAAGTGAATCGTGCCAAGGAGGCATTGGGCGCAGGCGATCTGGACAAGCTGTTGAGCGGGCGGAATACTTGGACGATCGCTTAGATCGAATTCAAAGTAATAGCGCAGAAAGGGCCGATAGATAAAATCTATCGGCCCTTTCTGTTGATGTAGGTCTGTCAGTGTTGGATTGGCTCCACCCAATCCCCGTGCTGGCGAATGAGGTCGATGAGCTCGTCCAAGGCGTGTTCTGAAGCGATGCTCTTCTTGACGACCTCGCGGCCTTTGTAGAGCGTGATCTTGCCTTTGCCAACGCCAACATAACCATAGTCGGCATCGGCCATCTCGCCCGGCCCGTTGACGATGCAGCCCATGATGCCGATTTTGATGCCTTTGAGGTGCTGGGTGCGGCTGCGGATCATGGCAGTGGTCTCTTGCAGGTCGAAGAGCGTGCGGCCACAGCTGGGGCAACTGATGTATTCGGTCTTGGAAATGCGCATCCGGGCGGCCTGCAAGATGCCGAAGGCGGTGCTGTTGAGCAATTTGTCGCTGCCGCAATCCACGGCTGCAATGAAGACGCCATCACCCAGACCATCAATGAGCAACGCGCCCATGTCGGTAGCGCTGAAGAGCTGTAGGCGTTCTTCGCTGAGGCTTTCATAATAGCGGCCGATGATGACGGGGACATCGCAGTCATGCTCCATCAATAGGAAGAACAGCCTGCGCTGCTCAGCCATTCCGTGCGGATGCCAAGTGTCAATGAGGAGTACTGCGGTGGGGTCAGCCTTCAGTTTGGCGATGAGTGCATCGGTGAGGTCGGGAAGGGTGCAATAGACCAAGTTGAGGTCGGGATGCAGGTCGTTTTCCTCCAGATATTCCTTGGGTTGAAGATGCGGGTATCTGCGGGGACGGTGCCCTTCGTTCCTCCACGTCTTGAGATTGTAGAAGATTCCAAGGGTGCCCGGAATCTCAAAGTCGGCAATGCGGTCGCCCAGATAGACAAAGTCGCAGGCCTGATCGGTGAGGTTCCATTTATCCAACGGAACCGAGTAATGATAGCCAAGGGCGAAGAACGAAGCGGGCGTGATATTCTCCCGTGCGCTTAGGTCGGCCATCACTCGGGGCACGTTGCTGCCACCGATGTTGAGCACATCGCGGGTCATTCTGCGGGTGTGTTCGAAAGGATCGATCGGGATGTTGGCAATGGCGGGGATGGCCCATTCGCCTTTGCGGTCGGTGGAGTAGCGTTCCACCAAGGCCTTCGCCACAGGAATCTCAAATTCGGGGTCTTCTGTAAGGGATACGCGGACGGTGTCTCCCAATCCATCTTCCAAGAGGGTGCCGATACCTACAGCGGATTTGATTCGACCGTCCTCGCCCTCGCCAGCTTCCGTAACGCCAAGGTGGAGCGGATAGTCCATATTCTCAGCGATCATCTTGGACACGAGCAGGCGGTAGGCTTCCACCATCACCTGCGTGTTGCTCGATTTCATGGATAGCACAATCTCGTGGAAATCCTGTTCGCGGCAGATGCGCAGGAACTCCATGGCCGATTCGACCATGCCGAGGGCGGTGTCGCCATAGCGGCTCATGATGCGGTCGGAGAGCGAGCCATGGTTGGTACCGATGCGCATGGCGGTGCCGTGCTGCTTGCAGAGTTTTACCAGCGGAAGGAAGCGGGTCTTGATGCGCTCCAACTCCATGGCGTAGGAGGCATCGGTGTAGTCGATCTCCTCAAACTTCTTCTTGTCGGCATAGTTGCCGGGGTTGACGCGCACTTTCTCCACGATAGTGGCGGCCACCTCGGCAGCATTGGGGGTGAAATGGATGTCGGCACAGATGGGCGTATCATACCCGCGCTTGCGGAGTTCGGCCTTGATGTTGACGAGGTTATGGGCCTCGTTGACACTGGGAGCGGTGATGCGTACCAGTTCGCAGCCAGCCTCTATCATGCGAATGCTCTGCGCCACGGTGGCATTGGTGTCCATCGTGTCGGTGGTGGTCATGCTCTGCACCCGGATCGGATTGCTGCCTCCGATGCCGAGGCTGCCGACCTTCACTTCCCGCGTGCGGAAACGGCTGTATTCGATCAGGCTGTTGCAATAAGCGGGATGCGGCATGGGGCCTCAATTTGCTGCGAATTTAACCAACCCCAGCGTGGTGTGCGAATCAGGTGTCGATCCGAATCCCAAACCCTATGGCCGCACCACCATCCTTGCCGTGTAGGATGCCCCATTGGCCGTAGTGGCATGCACCGTATAGATGCCGTGGGGCAGCCCTTCGATGCCGAGCGAGGCCGTGACCTGGGCCAACTCCAACACCGTGCGGCCCATCATGTCGGTGATGCGCACGTATGTCAGCGTCTCATTGTCAGGAAGACTCAAGCGCACGCTGCCCTGTGTCGGGTTGGGGTAAAGCCCCAGACGGCCCAAGCTCTGATCCTTGCCCGGGCCTATGCCGAGCGGTTCCGCCAGATAGAAATCGACCATCCCCTTGGTGATCACCTCCTGTGGCGGATAGCTCGGTCCGCTCGAAATGCGCGGCCATACCACCACCACGTTGTCTCCTATGGCCAGACTGTTGTTCTGCGATGTGAACAGATGGGTCACGGTCACCTGTGTCTGGCTCTGCGCCTGTATGAAGTTGTTGCCGGTCCATTGCGTAGAGTCGGCCTGGGTCGAATCTGCGGTGCCGGGAACCTGCAGCCAGGTCTCCACATCGCCCTGAAAACCAAGGTTGCTCACATTGCTGAACACCATTGTGAAGGTCACTGTGGAGCCGTCATATATCGTGTCTGGTATCCCGATGATGGAGTCCACATTCAGAAAATAGGTCTGCTGCGCTTTCGCGATAGGGCTGCCGAGCAGGAGTGCCACAAAGGCCGATGAGAGGATGCACGTGCGTTTCATGGTGATGCTTTTGGTCAAAGATAATGGAGTGGTCATGGGACGGCTTTATGTATTTTTCGCAAAACTTACGCGGCCAAAGCAGAAAGGGATGGATATTCTCGAACAGATGATCATGCGGTTGGAAAAGGAGGAGATACGCTTCTTCAAGATGTATGCTGCGCGGATGGAGGTCAAAGAACCACGAAAGGACATGGATCTCTTGGACCGCATACGCAAAGAACGTGAGGCCTTCGATGAGGATGCCGCCATCGCAGAATTATACCGCGATGGCAACCGCAACGCCTACTACCGCCTCAAGAACCGTCTTAAGACCGAGCTGGGGAAGAGCCTCATGCTACAGCACATGGAGCACGAGGACACATCGCAGGTCATGCACCTGCTCCACTTGGCGCGCCACTATCAGGCGCGTAACGCATACGCATTGACAGAGCATTTTCTCACCAAGGCCGAACGAAAGGCGGAGGCCCTCGAGAGCTACGAACTGCTGGATATGATCTATACCGAGTTCATCCGCCTTTCGCAGGAAGTGGTCGCTATTGACCCCGAAACTTACATCCTCAAACGGAAGGAGAACGAGGATCAGCTGCGCACGCTGCGCCAGATGGATGATATTCTTGCATCGGTGAAGTACCGGCTCAAAGTCACCCAGAATTTCTCTCCTGTTGACAACCCTGTGGTCGGGATGCTGAAACATACGCTCGACCGCCTTGCCGTTGACGACAAGGTGAAGCGCGGCACCCAGCTCCGCTTCAAGGTCTATCAGGCCGTCAGTCAGATCCTGCTCCAGCAGCACGACTATCCGAACCTTGAAGATTATCTCCTCCAGACCTACGCGCAATTCGATACCGAGAAACTCTTCAACCGGGCCAACCATCAGACCAAGTTGCAGATGCTCACCTACATGGTCAATGCGCTGTTCAAGAACGGCAAGGTCAAGGAGTCGCTGGAGTGGGCGGAGCGCCTGCGGGTGGCCATGGACGAGTTCGACCGCCTCCACTACGACCGTTTCCTGTTCTTCTACTACAACTCGTTGGTGATCAACTACACCAAGACCGATATGGACCGCGCCATTGCGCTGTTGCTCGAATTGGAGGAGCATCCCAAGCTCAAGGACACGCAGTATTACCTCATCTTCGTCCACCTCAACCTCGCCATCTTCTATTTCGAGAAGGGCGAATTCCGCCAGTCCGTCAGGCGGTTGAACCAATTGTACCATCACGAGCGTTTTACCCACACGGCCGTGGCGCTGCGTCTGCGCATGGCTGTCTTCGAACTGATGGTGCGGACCGAACTTGCCGATGGTGATTTTCTCGAACAGCGTCTGCGGCAGGTGCGGCAGGAGTTCGCGCAGCAGTTGGCGCAGCCCGACAACCGCAGAGAGGCGCAGTTGCTCACCATCATGGACGACCTCTTCCTAAAGGCGGTCCTC
>JAIPBJ010000170.1 GCA_021739625.1 Flavobacteriales bacterium
CAAGCAGCAGCTGCTCGGTCAAGTGGCCATTTCGGAGGAGCATAATGCCAGTCAGATGCTGGGTTTCGGCAAGAGCCTCCTTCTGTTCGACAGGGTTCACACCATCGAGGAGACGGCCCAACGCATAGAGGGCATCACCGCTTCGCAGCTTCTTCGCATCGCCAACGAGGTGCTGAATGAGAAGGACTTCTCCTACCTTATTTATAGGAGCACGGAATAGTCATGGTCGGACGAGGACGACCCTTTGAGTCCAACTATTCTCTACTTTGGTAATCCTGAGTAGATATATTCCTTCCGAAGCCCCCATCGCCAAGAGGTCAATGACAGAGGAAGTGACCACGATGCGAGCGATTCTTCGCCCTGTTGCGTCCAAAACTTCCAACATGGCCCCATTTGCATTCGGCAGGTGTATCTGTCCAGTGGTTGGATTCGGGTAAACAGATTGTTCAAATAGTTCCTCAATCCCCACGGTCAACGGAACATATTGTTGTCCATCAGAATGGGTAGCTGTTGACTCCAGTCCTGCGTTGTTCACCGCCTTCAGCTGTGCATAGTACCATTGGTAGGGAACAAGTGAATATGGCGCAGTGAAACTGAACACACTTCCAACATTGGTCCAGTCAGCCACATTCACAGCACCTGGCGCATCGCCCATCGCAGCGAGATAGTGACTCACACCCGAATGCGTATCAAACGCTGCGCCCCAGCTCGCGTGGAGCTGTGTGCCGTCCTGTGTCTCATTGATGTCGGGGCCGAGGCCGTCCTGCAACGTGCTCAGCACGGGCGGTGTCCAGTCGATGTTCACCTGACGGACAATTTCGCCACTCATGTTGCCCACGTTGTCGAAGATGACGGTGCGGATTTCGCAGGCCGGTGAGGATGGACTCGGATTCTGATAGCGCACAGGGTCGTTCACCGTTCCGATGTTCACATACTGCGCAGCGGTGCGGCTCTTGTACACACGGATGTCGTCATACTCTGCTGTGCAACCGGCACTGCGCATTGAAATACTGTTGCCCGTGGTTATTGGAGTTGGATCGGCCCATGTGCTCGCCAATGCACCATTCACATATACCCGAATCTGTCCGGAAAAACTGTTGCACAGCACTTTGACATCATACCAAGTGTTCACATTGACAGTGAAATCATCATCTGTCATCAGTGTCCAGCTGTCGTTGCTTACCCTATAGATCTGAACCTTGTTGGCATCTGCCCTCAGATAGACGAAGTAGGAATTGCCCCTGTTGTCCAGTGTTGCATCTGAGCACATGAAGTGCATCCCCGCGCGTCTGTTGCTTCCGCTGCCGCCAATTTTCATCCTCACTCCGTACATGTAGGTATTGAATTGAACCTGACTTACAGGGATGTGCAGATTTGAGTTGTTGCTTGTCTCATCTGTCTGAAGGGCGGTTCCTCCGGTCAGGTTCCAAGTCCCAGATTGTTGCACCCATTGTGGCAATGCTTGGCCAAAGTCATCGAACAGGTAGCCGTGGTCAGGATTTCCACGCCATTTCGCCCCGTTGAAATCGAGAATCTGCGCATACCGTTCGTCCTGATTCACATCGCTGCCGCCAGCATTGTCATTCTCCGAATACAGCGCATAGAAATTCTCCGTCTCCCAAACATTGGTGCTCACCGTCACCGTTGGCGCAATGGCATCAGGCGCTGCCGATGTCCATGATGCCGCCCATCCCGGTGCAGTGGTGCTGCAATCGCTTCGGAACTCGAAGGTCAGTGCTCCGTCTGTTGAGGTAACCGTGCCGGGGCTGTTGGTTCCGGTATAGTATCCGATGAGCGGAGAGAACACGGTCGCGCCATCATATATATATAGGTAGTCCCAATTGCTTTCCACATCGAACTGGGTGAAGGTCACGGTCACGGCTCCTCCATTTGTCGGCTGAATGAGGGTCACGGTACGTTCGTCATTGCTATAGACTCCAATAATGCCACCGGTGTCATAGTAGTCTCCCGATGCGGCATCGAGCGATGTTACAGGAGTGTTGGGATGAAGCAGTTTATAGTAGTGGCTCCAGTCCCAGTATTGCCCAGGATCGGTGTGTGTCTGACCGGGAAAGTGCTGGTGACCTTTGATGCGCACACAGCTGCCAGGGGTGTTTGTGCCATTGTAGTCGGTTGTGGCCGCCCAAGGGAAATAGGATGTTCTGAATTCGCTGATGCCATAGCTGCTTTGGGTGATGTCACGAACCAATGCTGCGGAACCCGCATACATTGCCGTGGTGTACCATTCTGGTTCATTGATCCAACCTTCATGCTCAATGCCGATGGTGTACGGATTCTCACTGCCCACATGCCAACCTTTGTCAGATTCACAGAGCATCTGGGTCACTTGCCCGTCTGAGGAGCGCACCACATAATGATAGCTCACATTGGAATTGCAATTCTGAGCCCAGCTGATGGCCCCCGCGTAGGTTCCCTGTATGGTATGGACGGTGACCGCACTGACAGATGTCCCAGCCCGGGAACTGTAGTTGCAGGTAGGGGTCTGCACAAAATTGTCCGCTGCGTAGTCATAGCACGGTGCGATGCCTCCACCCCGAAAAAACTCATCACCATCTGCTGAGATGATTCTCTCACCTTCAATTGCCACGTTGGAGGCGGTCAGAATCCCAAGATTCCCTCCGAAAATCTCAGCCAATGATGAACTCAAAAGCGGTTCTGCATTCAATGCTGCCATGAATTCGACATCCGAAAGAAGTGCCATTGTCTGATAAAGTTCTGACTGTCGTGCGAATTCCTGAGCAGAGTTTCCAGAGGGAAGGGCCGAAAGTGCGAGCAGCCGATGTGCTATGTCCAATGCATCCCAACCAGCTTCCGGAAGTACTGCAGCCAGTGCAGCTGCATAGGCTACACACTGGATTCTTGGGGATGACTTCAACTCCTCCACAGGAAACCCTGAAAGGTCGGCCACCTGATGCAGGGTATTCCTGAAATAGCCCTGTCCATCCTCTACCAGAGCAAAGAGGCCTGTGAAAGTTGGCAGCCCGATGCAGCCAGGTTGCTCCGACCCTTCAAGTGCATTCATACGGGTCTGTGCGTAGGCAACTGCTTGAAGCGTTCCTCGCGGAATCTCAGGAAATGCTGCATGCGCTTCGGCAAAGGCATTGGTGTGGCGTTCCAGAACCATGGTGTTCACCTGCGCGTAGGCGCTGAGCGACATGGTACAAAGCACAATTAGGGAGAGATATCTCATTTCAGCATGGTTTTTCCATTGTCGAAGGTAGTGCCCTTCTTGGAAACGGATGCAATTGCCTGCTCCTGCCGACAGCTTCAGATTCCGAAATTGAATCCTATCCTGATCACAGGGTTCGCGTATGGAGTGCAATTGGATTGCATTGCGTTGAAGAGGACAAGGGCCGTAAATCCCGATCTATTCCCAGCCCGCTGATAATATCCTGCACCGAATAGAGCGCCTGGAACCCAAGTTCTTACGGTTTTGAGTTCATTGGTAAGTACATAGTGGTCTTCATCGAAGCAGTCAAGATTCAGCATCTCAAACTCTGCATGGGCCATGATTCCCTTCCAGATGACATATCGGGCAAAGGCCCTTCCTCCAACCGTGTGGGTTGCATACGCTCCTCCGGATGTCTCCCAGTTCAGGTACTGATAGGTGACGCCCAGCCCAAGGAATGCATTCTTGAATACCTGATACCCGGCCAATGGGGAGATATCCACAAAAGTCACAGTCCCGAACTGAAGTCCGAAGTTGCCGCCCAGTATCAGGTTGTTCTTGAATTTTGAGCGGGGCTTGGCTTGTTCTTCTGGCTCCTTTGTTCGTGGTGAAGGTTGATGAGTCTCGCCACTGAAATCAACATCCTGACCCGCACAGCTTACAGCCGCCAGCATCAATAGGATAGTCACCACCGTCTTCATAGGGCCAAAGTTAGCGGTTCGCCCAACGCTTGTCCCGTAAGTTTGCGGAACACTTATTCTGAAGCACCCACTTCCATGAACGCAATCATCACAGGTGTCTCATCGGGCATCGGCTTTGAACTCGTAAAACGTCTTCTCACAGATGACACCATGTATAAGGTAGTGGGCATAGGCCGCAGGGCAGACCGTCTCCAAACACTGGTTGACTTTGCTCATGAACGCGGAGTGCCCGACCTTTTCGTCCCCATTGCTTCTGATGTGATGGACGTGACTTTGGATGCAATTCAGAAGCACATGGACCATGTGGACATTCTTGTCAATAATGCGGGGCTGCTGCGCAATGCGCCTTTCGCACAGCTCACCGATGCGGATTTCGTGGATGTCTATCGCACCAATGTGTTCGCTCCGGCTCGTTTGATCCGTGAAGTGCTTCCGTTGATGGGTGGTGAACGCACCACGCACATTGTCAACATGGGCAGCATGGGCGGCTTTCAAGGATCATCCAAGTTTCCTGGGCTCGCGGCCTATAGTTCCAGCAAATCTGCTCTTGCTGGTTTGACCGAATGCCTTGCCGAGGAGTTCAAGGATTGCAACATCAAGGTCAATTGTCTTGCCATTGGAGCGGTACAGACCGAGATGCTTGCCATGGCGTTCCCAGGATTCAATGCCCTGGTCACAGCCATGGACATGGCCGAGTATGTGGCAGACTTCGCTCGCAATGCCCACCGATACTACAATGGCAAGGTTCTACCCGTGTCTTGCACAATCCCGTGAGCATACTTGTGGAATTCTTTTTTCGCAAGAATTTCACATCACGTGTCGTAGGCTTGAATTCTTGATATACATTTGCAGCCCCAATCGCGGGAAGGTTCTTTGAGTAGTTAAGAGGAGATTGATCAAGGGTGCAAACGGTCAGTGAGATTTATTTTCACTGTCCGTTGTCAGTTCAATTTGCATGACTACTTTTGCGCCCCGTTTTAAGGGAAACGTTCTTTGAGTTCTGGTAGCAAGGGGGTGTTTGTGAAAGCAAACCCAACGAATCGGAAACTGATTGAAATTTATTTTTCGAGCTCAGTTCCAATTCAGAAATCCTTTCTACTTTTGCGCCCCGTTTCGGGACAAGGGCAGTTGAGGCGAGAGTCACTTCGGTTCGCAATAAGAATTCGTTCTTTGAAAATATTGGAAAGATAGGTAGCAAGCAAAGCTCAAATCCTGTCCCGTCAGCGGGGCAGGTAAGTTCAAGACTTCGTCAAATATTCTTCTTCGGAAGAAATCAAACTTACAATGGAGAGTTTGATCCTGGCTCAGGATGAACGCTAGCGGGAGGCTTAACACATGCAAGTCGAGGGGCAGCACGTCTTCGGATGGTGGCGACCGGCGGACGGGTGCGTAACGCGTATGCAACCTACCCTTAACTGGAACATAGCCCGGGGAAACTCGGATTAATTTTCCATAGTATATCGATGTCGCATGGCATTGATATTAAAGCTCAGGCGGTTAAGGATGGGCATGCGTCTGATTAGCTTGTTGGTGAGGTAATGGCTCACCAAGGCAATGATCAGTAGGGGTTCTGAGAGGATGATCCCCCACACTGGTACTGAGACACGGACCAGACTCCTACGGGAGGCAGCAGTGAGGAATATTGGTCAATGGGCGCAAGCCTGAACCAGCCATCCCGCGTGCAGGAAGACGGCCCTATGGGTTGTA
>JAIPBJ010000171.1 GCA_021739625.1 Flavobacteriales bacterium
GTGGTGAAATTCTGAGTAATCGTGGGAGAATTCCCGAAAACGGTGGTGGAATTCTGAGAAACGGTGGTGAAATTCTGAGTAATCGTGGGAGAATTCCCGAAAACGGTGGTGGAATTCTGAGAAACGGTGGTGAAATTCTGAGAAACGGTGGTGAAATTCTGAGAAACGGTGGTGAAATTCTGAGTAATCGTGGGAGAATTCTGGAAAACGTGGTAGGAATTCTGGAAAACGTGGTAGGAGTTCTGGGAAATATGGTCAGAATTCTGGGAAATGTGGTCAGAATTGTGGGAAATGTGGTCAGAATTGTGGGGAATCACCGCATTCAGAGGGAATCGCAGTCATCCCCCCGCTTCGGCACAGGGTCATGCCCATGTCCGCCCCAAGGATGGCAACTGGCGATGCGCCTGATGGCCAACCAGCTCCCCTTCCATGGCCCCCATGTCTGCAACGCTTCCACCGCATAGGCCGAGCATGTGGGCGTATAGCGGCACGTGGGCGGCAGCATGGGCGATATCGCCCCTTGGTAGAAGCGGATGGGGAGAATGAGCAGACGGGCAAAAAGGGATCTCAATGGGCAATTATCAACGGTCGATTTTCAATCACCGGTTCGCCTCTCAATTCTGCGAACCGATGATGTCGTGCCCCACCAGACGGTCATAGCGCATGCCCATCTGGCGGAAATAGACATAGAACGTATAGATCTGACGCGCCTGTAGGAACGATGCCTCCATCACCTCGGTGGTGCCCTCGGTCTGGCCGTCCTCCAGAAACATGTACTGATAGTTGTAGTAGCCCTGCTTGAGCAGCATGTTGGCCTCGTAGGCCTTGGCCTTGTAGTTGTATTCCATGCGGAACTCTGGGCGGATGGCCCAGTCGCTCAGCCCACCGAAGATGTAGATGCCCCCGTGCAGCAGGGGCTGTTCATAGAGCAGTCTGAAATGCACCATGGCATAGTCGCTCTCGGTCTCGGGGTGATTGCCCTCGCGGAACTCGATGGTATAGGCCCCGTTGATGTCCATCTCCGATATGTACTGCGTCTTCTTACGGGGCAGGTCGTCCATCAGAAAGATGTGCGACAGCAGCGAATCGCGGTCGCGCCAGATGGTGCGCACGTTGGCCGGCTGATAGCGCAGGCTGCGGATGTCGATCCAGCGGAACTCGTTGCCACCCTCGAACACCACTTCGCCCATGTTGTCATACTGCAGTTCGTTCTGACGGATGAACAGCGGCTTGAGGTCGGTCTTGATGTTGTCCCAACGGTAGTTCTGCTGGATGTGTACCGCCACCTCGCCCTGTGGATTGCGGATGTCGAGACCGGGATGCCTCACGCGCAGGTTCACCTGATGGTGCGTCCTTCGCTTCTCCACTTCCAAGGGCATGCGCACCTCGGCCTCTATGTCCACCAGCTTCTCATAGACCCTGAACCTGCGGGTGATGACGGGCTTCTCCCTGTCAAAGTCGGCATAGACCAGCAGCAGGTAGTTGCCCGATATCTTCAACTGCATGTTGGCGTTGGGCACGGTGAGCGAATAGTGGATGTACTGCTGGGCCGCATTCATCGAGAACTGCCAGTCGGTCACATTGTCGTCCATGAACCCGCTGAGGTATTCCATGGGCGGCACATCGGTGGGCTGCCAGTTGCGGTCGCAGTGGATCACGGTGAACGACAGGTCGTTGTATTCGGCCCTCAGGTCATCGAAACGCAGGTGCAGCTGTTCGCCCCCGTCCAATCTTATCACAGGCAGGCTCAGATCGACCCCTTTGATCCCGAACTGCACCGTGCGGATGCTGGGCAGATACACCCGGTCCTCATAGCGCATGAACCCCTCGTTCACATAGTCATCATCCTGAGCCACGGCCATCCATGGCAAAAGCACTATTGCGATAAGGGCCAGCGATCTCATCATGGGGCGGCAAAGGTAGCGGGTGCGAAACAGGAAACAGGGAATGGGAAAAGGAAAAGGCCGCTACGCTGATGCGCAACGGCCTTTCACATACTATCGACCTCATCGCCCTACAGCCTGATACGCTGACAGGCTGCCAGGTCAGCCCTTCTCCGTTCCCTTGGTGGAACCGGTGCCACCGGGCTTCGCGATGGATTCGCGCATGGCGGTGTCGGCCTTGATGTTCTCAAACTTGTAGTAGTCCATGATGCCGAGGTTGCCGTTGCGGAAAGCCTCTGCCATGGCCTGCGGAATCTGCACTTCGGCCTCTATCACCTTGGCACGGGCCTCCTGGGCCTTGGCCTTCATCTCCTGCTCCAGAGCAACGGCCATGGCCCTGCGCTCCTCGGCCTTGGCCTGTGCGATGTTCTTATCGGCCTCGGCCTGATCCATCTGCAGTTCGGCACCGATGTTCTTCCCGATGTCGATGTCGGCAATGTCGATGGACAGGATCTCGAACGCGGTCCCAGCGTCCAGTCCACGGGCCAGCACCACTTTCGAGATGCTGTCAGGATTCTCCAGCACCTGCTTGTGCGACTCGGCCGAACCGATGGACGACACCACGCCCTCGCCCACCCGGGCCAGCACGGTATCCTCCCCTGCCCCACCCACAAGCTGTTTGATGTTGGCACGCACAGTCACCCTTGCCTTGGCAATGAGCTGGATGCCGTCCTTGGCCACAGCGGTCACAGGCGGGGTGTCTATCACCTTCGGATTCACCGACATCTGCACCGCCAGCAGCACATCGCGTCCTGCAAGGTCGATGGCCGTGGCCATGTTGAAGTCGAGCGGAATGTTCGCCTTGTCGGCAGAGATCAGCGCATTGATCACCTTCTGCACATTGCCACCTGCCAGATAGTGCGCCTCCATGGCATCGCGGTCAACTTTCAGGCCTGCCTTGGTGGCATTGATCATACCTCCCACTATGATGTCCGGGGGCACCTTCCGGAAACGCATCCCGATCAGCGATGCGATGCTCACCGGGACATTCGAGAAGATGGCCGTGATCCACAGACCGATGGGCACATAGTAGAAGAACAGCCACATGAATACGGCCGCGAACACAACAAGCGCAATGAGAATGGGTAGTTCCATTTTTGTTTGATTTAGGTATCAGTTATTGGGAATTAGGAATTGGGTATTGGAAATTCAACCGATCGACCTGACCTGAACACGGTTGCCAATGACTTTCACCACTTCGATCTCCGTTTCTTGGCCGATGATCTCGCCTGTGGTATGCACTTCAACGATGGCGTCCCCGAAAGTAGCCTTTCCCATCGGATTGAGCCGACCGATGGTCACACCTCTTTCACCTTCTTTCAATTGTCCCTCCACCACATTGGCAGGCGAACGGCCCGACACCGTGTCCTTGAGCGCCAAACGCTGCCATGTCTTCGCTTTGAGCATCACACCCAGAGCAAGCAGCACGATCATCAATGACGAAAACAGGCTGATATGGCCGATGTTCCCGCCAATACCGTATGCCATGTAGATGCCTATGACCAACAGGATTCCGCCCCCGATGCCCACGATGGTGGTTCCCGGAACGAAGACAATCTCCAAAAGAATGAGAAGTATGCCCAACAGCAGCAGGGCGATCACGGCCCCGATCATGCGTTGACCACTGGAATTTCCTCGATGGTCGCTGTGAGGCCGCGCTGCGTCACTTCGGCCCAGACCGGCTGCAGATGTTTGAAAATATCCGTCTTCACAGCGCACTTTCCATGATAATGGATGATGTAGGTACACTGTTCGGCCTGCAACGGTTCGTGACGGCACACATCGATCAGCGTCTCTATCACGAAATCGAAGGTATTGAAGTCATCGTTGTGGATGACCAATGTGCGGGGCGAACGCACCACGGTCTCCAATTCCCTTTCAAAGGCCAGTTCCTGAGCCACATCCGATGCGAACAGATGATTGAATTCCATATTCTTTGATTTGGTCGATGAAATTAGATATTTCTCCGACAACACGGATTAATTATTCGACCAATGGCGCTGCAACTGCTTCCGACATGGATATGGGGCTGCCATTGAGCATCGGTGCGATGGCAGCATTGGCAAAGCCAAGGTCGCGCAGATGATTGCGTGTCCTCCGTGCATCAACAGGTGTGGTCTGATAATCGGTCAACAGCTCGAACTCCGGCAACTGCAATTGGGCCAGATAGAGCGGGTCGAGCGATTCGCGCACTGCCTCAGAGAGCTGGAATTCGCCCAAGGCCACCAGTATCCTGAAATCCACGTTCTTCCTTCTGCGAAGGCCATTGCGGTCGAATGCGGCCGGCATTTGCTCTTCGCGTGCCACTGCGGGCCTGATCTCGGCAAGCACCTCACGCGTGCGTGCATTGCCTTCCATGGCCTGAGCCGCCATGGCATCCGTTGCCTTGGCATTGGCAAGCCTCTTGAGCACCGCCAGTCGGCCTCTGTCCTCTGCCGCAAGGCGTTGGACAAGCGAGCGTTGCGCAATGTCCGATATGACCATGAAGTCCACTCTACGCTTTCCATAGTCGCGAAGGGCAGCCTCACGGCCAGAAACATCCGCACGGACTGTGGCCACCTTGGCTGTTGGCACTGAAAGGGTCGGTACAGGGCTTTCCTTCACCTCAAGGTCAGCTACTGGCGTGCTGGCTGCCTGCTCCACTTTCATCGGCTCCGGGAACACGGTCTCTGGTGCCGCCACCTGCCCCTGCTTTTCAACTGATTTCGGTTCTTCCACCGGTATTACTGGGATCTTGGCAACGGTAGCGGCCTCCGGCTGTTCGACAACCGGTATCGGCTTCGCTGCCTTTTCAGTAGTTGGAACAGGTGCAGTTTCAACAGGCCGCTCCAGTTTCACCTCAGCAATAACCACCGGCACTGTCTCGGCTGCGGGAACCGTTTCCTCCACCTTCTTGGCCGCCATCGCCTCGACCAATTTGGCCTTTCCACCGGCCGGCCTTTCCTGAGCTGCTGCCACAGCCACATCTTCGGCCGCACGCAGTTCTTCTGTCAGCTCAGGATCGGCAAGGCCCATGGCCTCACGGTCCTGACGTATGCGTTCCTTCAACTTCAATTCCTGTTCCGCAGCAATGGCCCTGTGCTCGTCCACCACCTTGCGGTCGCGCTCAATGCTTTCCATCAATGCAGGTTCGGTGGCAGAATCCATTCTTGCAGGAACATAGATGTCAGGAATGGGGCGCAGACCATAGTTCTTCTTGCCTTGGGCCTTGTTGTCGGCCTCAATCCGCTGCTCTACGGTCTTCATCTCTGCGAGGTAAAGATTGGGGTCGGCATCGCTCTTCAGCGCGGCCACCATGCTGCTGCTGCCAGCAATCTGTTCGGCATCCTTGCGTGCGGCCTCCATGGTCAATTCGATCGCACGCGACATGGCCGTGTCGCCCGTGCTGCGCGCTTCCTCCAGTGCCTTCTGTTGCGCTGCGATGGCTGCCTCCTCGCGTTGCCTTGCCGCCTCTGCCCTTGCAAGCTCCTCTTTCTCGGCCTTCACCCTTACCTGCTCCTCTTTGACCTTGCGCTGGGCCTCAATTCTTGCCAGCGTCTGCTGAAAAATCTCGGTCTCCGATGCCTCCCG
The DNA here is from genome assembly GCA_021739625.1 of Flavobacteriales bacterium. Lineage (GTDB taxonomy): Bacteria > Bacteroidota > Bacteroidia > UBA10329 > UBA10329 > UBA10329. The sequence goes on from JAIPBJ010000171.1 coordinate 5,514, forward strand.
ACCGGATGTTGTGTCCGGGCCGGTGATTGATTCTTCCTTTATAGCGACTTTCACATCATCAGCTGGGCCTGCCTTAGGGGTCACC
>JAIPBJ010000172.1 GCA_021739625.1 Flavobacteriales bacterium
GTGGCGACCATCAAGGACGATCTGCCTGTTGCCGACCTTGTGAAACGGCTGCGGCAGGAGTTCATCGCTGCACTGAAAGAACAGCAGCAACTGCTCGGGCGATACAAGGACTGAGGCCGCAAAGACATCCTTATCTGCAAAAGGAGAATAGGACTACTCCAACTCCGTCCCAGCCCTCGGCCCACCACTCTTGAAAAGGTGCATCCGCAGGGTGATCTCATGACTGCCCTTGCTGTATGAGCGGAGGCCACTTGTGGTGATGTCATAAGAATAGCCGAGGCGGAACCATTTGAATATCAGCTCGGCCGAGACCATCACGGCATCGTCAATCCGATAGCCCACTCCGATATTGACGCGGTTCAACATCTTGGTAAGGTTGTCCGCTCCGAAGAACAGCCATTGATCGAACTGGGCCGAGGCGGCATCTGTCTTCACAAAGGAGAGCGGTTTCAAGCGGAATACCCTACCAATCTTAAAATCGTAACGGACAAGGCCGTAGTAATGACGGGCGATGGTAATCTCTGATTGTGCACCCGTGATGGTTTCCGGATAACTGATCGTCTGCCCGGTCAGATGGCTAATGCTCAATCCGACCACCAACCCCCTGTAACGGTAGCTCAGGCCCAGACCCATATCAAAAGCATTGCCTTCTTGTTTGCTGCTGATGATGTTCGGGTCTCCTGTCTGGATTGGGTTCAGTTGAGACCCGTCCAACGAGGTGAACATGGCACCGAAATAGATGCCCGGGGCTATGGTATGCCCCTTGAATCTTATCACGCCCGCATAGTTCAATCTTGCATTGTGCCCCTCCTGCGCACCAAGCTGGTCATGCAAATAGGTGACCCCGAACGCACTGTATGCTTTCTTCACCTCATAGGACACATTGGCCGAAGTGGTGATGGGACGCCCATCAAAGCCAACCCATTGCTGCCGGTGCTGCACATCTGCATTCAGCTCGTAGTCGTTGACAATGAACGATGGGTTGATATAGGCGTTGTAATCCAGATACTGCGAGAACTGTGGGTCTTGTTGGGCGAGGGTTGTGATGCTATGGAGCACCAGCAAGGCGAGAACTGCTTGAACTTTCATTGGGGAAAAGTAGACAAATGCCTCGGTCGGTTTAATTTTGTGCTACAACCCAATGCCTATCCCATGACACGTTTGTTGGAAAAAGCCATAGCACAGTTGCAAGCACTTCCTGAAAAAGATCAGGACGCTTTGGCGCAATCGCTACTTGATGAATTGAAATGGGAATATGCCCTGTCATCAGACAATACCTCCAAGCTTTCAAACCTTGCAGATGAGGCATTGGAAGAATACCATGCAGGTAAGACTCTACGCCCTTGAACAAGGTGCCCGAAACCATTGAAACAATCAATTACTGGCAGCTGCTGGTCTTCAGTAAAGATTGCAAGCCTTTACTCGTGGCCTTTGGATAACTCCAAGTGCAACTCAGAGGGCTGCGGCATCGCTTAGCGCAACATCACTCAGAACTACAAGTGCAAAACGTCTGAATATATCATCGACTGAACTCAAAGCATATAAGTTGTATAGCATTAGATCATCTGTATACTTGTCGGCTGCAAACACTTGTCTGTCCTCGTAATGACTGATATCAAAAAGTTTGATTTCGTGATTTTAGCGCATACTCTCGGACACGTTCCTCAAAACGCTGTTGGAATAGTTGGAGAGACTGACGGAGCGACCGCCACAGTATTCTTCATAGGCATTGGTGAGGAAGTATCCGTGCCAGAGGAGTCGCTGCATGTAATCGAAGTGAGAAAGACAGGGAAAGGGTTTCAATACAAAATCTGCAACTTATGTCATATTCTAAAAGAGCATAAGGAATTCGACATCAATCAAACGGACGGCAAAGGGATAAAAACATCACGGCCGAGCTGCAAGACTTGTCGCGTTGCAATTGACGGTCTTCCACTGAAGCCATCCGAGCGAAAGCGGCTAGATCAAAGTGCTCCCAACCGCATCTTTACTTGTCCTATCTGCCAGAAGACAACTATTGTTGGCGTAACAGGTAACCAAGTGAAAGACCACGACCATATCACTGGTAATGCCAGAGCATGGATATGCGATAGTTGCAATACTGGTCTTGGTCGATTTAAGGATGATATTGGATTCCTTCAAGTAGCCATCGACTACTTAAAGAAATACAACTCTAATTCAGGAAGCTACTGAATCCGTTAGTGATTGGCGGAGACGTTCCTCGGCTATTTCGCAGTATTCAGTGGATACGTCAAAACCAATGTATCGCCTGTTATTTATCAAGGCCATTTTGCATGTGGTTCCCGACCCACACATGGGGTCAAGCACCACATCCCCTGGATTTGACCACGAGAGAATGTGATCCTCCGCAAGCTTCTCTGGAAAAATCGCAGGATGCTTAAATGCAATTCTGTCCGTGGTCGACCCACCAAGACCAACAGCATAGGGCCAGATGTTGGTTAGCGTTTTTTCCATCTTAAGTTCCCCAAGGGCCTTCTTGTTCACGCCATCAGACTTCTTATTAAAGGGAAGAAGTTCAAGGCCATTGCGTTTGGTCTTAGTCTTTAAAGGATTGAAAATTCTTGGTTTTCCCTTGCTAAAAACAAACATGAACTCAAAGGCATTCGTGTATGCATTGCTCCGCATAAAAGGAGTATTCTTTTTCTGATAAATCATTACATCGTGAACATTGAACCCCACTCCCTGAAAATGCAGCGCATGATTGAAACTTGTCAGGGTTTTATTGCCATTACGAATTCTATCTCCCACAACCCAAACAACGATACCACCCTTTTTCATTACCCTAAACAACTCGAAAGCAATACTCTCGAAATCGAAACTGTAGCCACGATAATCCCTAATGTCATCATAGGGCGGAGAAGTCACCACCAAATCCACAGATTCCGCAGGAAGTTTTTTCATGCCATCAATACAATCAATGGCATAAATTCTATCCATTTCAATTCTATTGTCCATGCCTTCTGTTTAAGTAGTACCAAAAGTAGTGTTTACCCACACTTGCTATGCCCGCAGTTCTTGCAGTTGAGGCAGCCCTCCTCATAGACCAGCGCATCTTCTCCACATGCTGAGCAGGTGGCATGGGCGGCCACGGTGCCATCCTGTATGTAGCCTTTGAGCGCCCTTGCCACTCCGTTCTTCCAGTTGTTGAGCGAGGGGGCGTCCAGATGCAGGTTCTCGATGAGGTTGACCACGTAGGGCAATGGCATCCCATGGCGCAGGACGCCCGAAATGAGCTTGGCATAGTTCCAGTATTCCTTGTCGAACATGCGCGACAGCCCTTCTATGGTGGTGCCATAGCCTTCGCGGTCCTCATAGCGGAAATCGTAGCGTGTGCCATGCCCGGTGCGGTGTTTCATCACCTGTCCACGTTGCACCCAATCGGGCAGATAGAACGAGTCCTTGGCCTTGCCGGTGAATATCTCATAGGGGTGGCCCTTGATGAGCCCGACCACGGCAACCCATTCCTGATCGCCATTGCGGAAACGCACCACATCTGCATCCAATGTATCGGGCCTTTTGGCCGGACGCGCTTCCACATCCATCGCACCCGTGGGTTCCTTGGACGCCTTGCTCTCCTTCTTCTCATCATTGCTGATGAGCACACCCGAACGGGAGCCATCGCGATAGACCGTGATCCCCTTGCAGCCGGTCTCCCAGCCGGTGCGGTAGATGTCGGCCACCAGCTCTTCGGTGGCGCTGTTGGGCACATTCACGGTCACGCTGATGCTGTGATCGACCCATTTCTGCACCGAGCCTTGCAGCCGCACCTTGTTGAGCCAGTCCACATCATTGGCGCAGGCGTTGTAGTACGGGCTCTTTGCAATGAGGGCCTCCAGTTCCTTCTCGTTGCATTTGGCCACACTGTCGGGGTCGTACCCGTTCACTTTGAGCCATTGCGAGAATCCGTGGTGCAGCACGTGGAACTCTTCCCACGAATCGCCCACTTCATCCACAAAATCGACCTTCACATTGCGGTCGTTCGGGTTCACCTTGCGTCTGCGCTTGTAGGCCACCATGAAGGCCGGCTCGATGCCCGATGTGGTCTGTGTCATCAGACTTGTGGTGCCTGTGGGTGCCACAGTGAGCAGAGCGATGTTCCTTCGGCCATACTGTTTCATCTCCTCGTAGAGGTCTGGGTCGGTAGCTGCAATGCGCTCCACGAATGGATTCCCTTCCTCCCTTGCCGAATCGTAGATGGGGAATGCGCCACGCTCGCGGGCCATTTCCACAGACGAGCGGTAGGCCTCCACTGCCAGGGTCTGATGCACCTGAGTGCAGAAGGTGATGCTCTCCTCCGCACCGTAGCGGATGCCCAATGCGGCCAACATGTCGCCCTCGGCAGTGACACCCACTCCGGTCCTGCGGCCCTGAATGCATTTCTCGCGGATCTTTGACCAAAGGCCATGCTCCACCGCTTTCAGTTCCTCAGGCTCGGGATCGGCCTCTATCTTGGCAAGAATAGTATCCACCTTCTCCAGTTCCAGGTCGATGATATCGTCCATCATGCGTTGCGCAAGCCTCACGTGACGGCTGAAACTGTCGAAGTTGAACTTGGCCTTGGTGGTGAAGGCATCCTCCACAAAGCCCATGAGATTGAGCGCGATGAGGCGGCAGCTGTCGTAGGGACAGAGTGGAATCTCTCCGCAAGGATTGGTGCTCACGGTGCGGAAACCGAGGTCGGCATAGCGGTCAGGCACCGACTCGCGGATGATGGTGTCCCAGAACAGGATGCCCGGCTCGGCCGACTTCCACGCGTTGTGGATAATCTTCTGCCAAAGGGCTGCGGCATCGATCTCCTGTGTCACCTTCGGATCCTTGGCGTTGATGGGGAACTGTTGGATGTAGGGCGTTCCATTGACGACCGCCCTCATGAAGTCGTCATCGATGCGCACCGATACATTGGCCCCCGTCACTTTGGTGCCATCCATCTTGGCATCGATGAATTTCTCGGCATCGGGGTGCTTGATGCTTACACTGAGCATGAGGGCACCTCTGCGACCGTCCTGCGCCACTTCGCGGGTAGAATTGGAGTATCGCTCCATAAAGGGCACAAGGCCTGTTGAGGTAAGTGCGCTGTTCTTAACTGGCGTTCCCTTCGGACGGATGTGCGAGAGGTCGTGACCCACACCTCCTCTGCGCTTCATGAGTTGCACCTGCTCCTCGTCCATGCGCATCACCGCACCGTAGGAGTCGGCATTGCCTCCGGCCCCGATCACAAAACAATTGGACAGCGACACGATCTGAAAATTGTTGCCTATGCCCGTCATAGGGCCGCCCTGAGGCACAATGTGACGGAAATGATCCAACGCCTCAAAGATCTCATCCTCGCCCACAGGGTTCGGATACCTGAGCTCAATGCGGGCGATCTCCTTGGCCATCCTGCGGTGAAGGTCGGCAGGGGTGCATTCGTAGATATTGCCGAAGGAATCCTTCAGAGCATACTTGTTGATCCAAACACTGGCTGCCAGTTCGTCCCCGTCAAAATAGTTGATGGAAGCCGCCAGGGCCTCTTCATAGGAATAGGTCTTGCTTTCATCCCCACCAGTGGAACCGTTCA
>JAIPBJ010000015.1 GCA_021739625.1 Flavobacteriales bacterium
CAACGAGATGAACAAGACCATCAGCGAGACACGTGAGGACTACAAGCCTCATGCACCGCGCATGGTCGTGCTCACCATTCCGAAGGACATGATCGGTGCGGTGATCGGGCCCGGTGGCAAGATCATTCAGGAGATGCAGCGCGAGACCAACACCACCATCAGCATTGATGAGGTGGACGGCCGTGGCGTCATCCAGATCCTGTCTGACGACAAGGCCGGTGTGGAGGCAGCCCTCAGAAGGATCAAGGCCATCACGGCTGTTCCAGAGGTGGGTGAGATCTACACAGGCCGCGTGAAGACCATCATGCCGTTCGGAGCATTCGTAGAGGTGATGCCCGGTAAGGACGGTCTGTTGCACATCTCTGAGATAGAGCACCGCAGACTGAACACCGTGGAGGAGGCCCTTCAGGAAGGTCAGGAGATCACTGTGAAACTGATCGCTGTGGATGAAAAGACCGGCAAGCTGAAACTGAGCCGTAAGGTACTTCTGCCTAAGCCGGAGCCACAGGCGTAACTGTTCATTTCACGTTGAATCAAAAGCCTTCGGAGCCAAAGCTTCGGAGGCTTTTTTCTTTAGCATTGTGGCATGGCCATCATCTCCCCCTCCATCCTTGCATCAGATTTCGCCCGCTTGGGCGAAGAGCTTGACATGATCAACCGCAGTGCTGCCGATTGGCTGCATGTGGATGTGATGGACGGGGTGTTCGTGCCCAACATATCTTTCGGTTTCCCATTGATGGAGGCGATGAAAAAGCATTGCACCAAGCCGCTGGATGTGCATCTGATGATTGTGGACCCCGACCGCTATCTGGCAGATTTTCAGAAGGCCGGGGCAGATTGGCTCACGGTGCACTATGAGGCCTGCCCGCATCTGCACCGCACGTTGCAGGCCATCCGCGAACTGGGGATGAAGGCTGGCGTGGCGCTCAATCCGCACACTCCGGTCAGCGTTCTGGAAGATGTGATCAACGACCTCGACCTTGTGCTCATCATGAGTGTGAATCCCGGTTTCGGGGGACAGAAGTTCATTCCCCGTGCCATGGACAAGGTCTATGCCCTCAAGCAATTGATTGAGCGGACCGGCTCCAAAGCCTTGATAGAGGTGGATGGTGGTGTGAATGCCACCAATGCGCGTGGACTGTTGGACATGGGCGCGGATGCCCTGGTGGCGGGCAGCTTCGTGTTCCGGTCGGAGAACCCTGCGGGGACTATCGCAGCGTTGCGGGGGTTGTGATGTACCCCTTGATTGCGGTTCAGCGCTGCGCCTTGGCATCCAATTGCAGCACTTGCTCAATGCGAAGCAAACGTGCCTCGTTGCTGGTCTTTTCGGTGTGCAGTTCTGCTTTGAGGGCAGCATTTTCCGTCTCCAAGGCTTCCACCTTATCCGACAACTCTTGTATGGCTCCGATACCTATGGAGAACAATTGGTCGTAATCCACGGCACGGAAATCGTCCACCTGCTTACCGTAAACGAACACGGCATCTTCCGCAGTCTCCATTTTCACGGTGAAGGTGTTGGCATCGGCCACTTCCTCTACGGTTACTTCCAAGGTTTCATCGTTGGTCATCAGTTTCAGCTTATCGCCCACCGCCAATGCGTGTGGTTTTTCAACCGTAATGGCAGCCAGTTGCGTCTCAGCGTTGTAGCTGATGTTGGTGCTACGGGCAAACACACTCGGAACATAGTCGGTGTTTTTGCTGATGGCATTGGGGTACACCTGCTCTATTTCTTGCGCAATGAAGCCTTGCTTGCTACGGGTGCCATGCTCCAGCGAGTCGATGTAAGCGTATTCGGTCACCTGCAATTCATTGACCAACGCAAGCAGTTCCGCTTTCTCAGAACGCTTGACAATGATCTTGGCGCGAGCATCCGACATGGCGTTGAACTCCGCGGCACGAATACGGCTGCTTGCCCAAATGGAATAGTCCACGGTATTGGGTCCAGCGGTGCCCGTACTGCCTGAAGAATTGAGGTAGCCATAGCTGTAAGAGCCGGAGCTACCGGTTCCGTTGACCACCAATTTACCTTGCGTAGGTGTAGTGGTGCCTATGCCCACATTGCCGTTGTCTTTTACCTGAAGCATGGCCTGGCTCGATTGGTTAAGCACGGAGAAGACACTAACACCGGATGGGCTTGCCACCGGACGGACATAAAGTCCTGTACTGCCTCCAACCGCGTCATTTCCAGAAACAATCAGTACGGCATTCGAATTCTGCGGGTCTGTAAAGCTGAGGTTATTGTTCGAAAGACTTGCGTTGCCCAATACAGACAGGTCTCCTTGCAATTTGGAGTCACCAAGCACGTGTAGCTTTTTTGATGGCGAGGCGGTGCCAATGCCCACATTTCCTGCATTGTCAATGACCATACGTTCAGCACCGAACGTGTCGAAACGGATCTTGTCCTCGTTACTGCTTTCCTCCACCTGAATTTTGGTGTTACCATCTGCATCTGCAATGATGGAAAGGGTATCTGCTTGTAACGCTCCTGGGTCGGTCCAGACCATGGTTCCGTTTGCATCTGAAACTGGTATAAAACCTGTGGCTTGGTTTCCATCTACCATTCGGATAGAACCTTCAACATGAAGTCTTTCGGCTCCAACGGTTCCTATGCCTACATTTCCATCATAACTGATTCGCATGGCCTCAGCTTCGGTTAGGTCATTGGTGGTATAGAACCTAAGGTCTCCGTCATCGCTAGCTCCTTCATTGACCGAAGTAATGCGAGCTCCTATGTATTCAACATTTCCATCAGTGGCATCGGAATTCTTGAAATTGATGGTTGCGTAACCTGTGGTGGCATGATTCCAAGGGTTACCACTTACTCCATTGTGGCGATTACCACGCAAATTCATCATTACGCCAGTATAGTTGGCTGTTTGACGAAGGTTAAACTGTTCACCTACAACATCGAGTTTAACCCCAGGTGCGGTTGTTCCGATACCCACATTGCCGCTGACAGCCGAATACTGGTCACTTCCGCTGATGGTCCAGTCGCCATCGTTCGCAGTAGCAATGGTGGTTGGATCTGCCCATGTCATCTTGCCGTTGGCATCCGAAATCGGGATGTAACCTGCCTGCTGATTGCCATCTACCATGCGGATGGAACCTTCTACATGGAGCTTGTCAGATGGTGCGCTGGTTCCAACGCCCACATTTCCTGCATTGTCAATGATCATGCGTTCAGCACCGAACGTGCCGAAACGGATCTTGTCCTCGTTACTGCTTTCCTCCACCTGAATTCTGGTGTTACCGTCAGCATCTGCAATGATGGAGAGGGTATCTTGAGATGATGGGGACGAACCACCACTTGTGGTTGCGTACAAAGCGTAGGGCACGCTCATCATCTGCTGCGTACCGGAAATGGTATAGGTGGTTCCGCCAGATGGATCTGTCTCAGCTTTGATGAAATAAGGCCCGTTGCCCCAGTCTATACTTCCGAAAGTGCCACTTACCACAGAACCGCTACCGACCTGTAAGGTCAGCAATCCGTTGGCATTGGTGCTTTGGCTGTGCGTTTCTACAAACACGGCCGTGCCGCTGCTGCTGCCTTGGAGAATGCTGATGCGGGTACCTACCGTGGTGTTGATGATCAGGTCGTTGTTCGCATCGCGAAGCACACTCTGATACGTGAAGCCGCTGGGCGCTTGCGCGCTTGCAGAATGTATAATTAGGAATGAAAAATTAAGAATGAGGACGAGTAGCTTTTTCATTTTTTGGAATTGTGTGTTCAATTGAGATTGTGAGAATGGTTTGAGTAGGATCAACTATTTCCACCACTTGAGCGGGTTCATATTTCTGATGAGTGAGCTTTCTGGGTCGCCACCGGGACCGAAGGGCGACATCATGACCATGCTGATCTCATTATCGATGGTCACCTTCTTTACCTGTGGCTTTGAGTATGTTCTCTTTTTCATAGTTGCGAGTTACGGGTAAGGGCGTATGGCCATACGCCCTTACAGATGGATTTTATGTGTGGATGTTCCTTTATCTGTTTCGAGTTTGACGAGGTAAATGCCTGTGGCCGTGATCAGCTGAAAGCTGTTCGAGGTTGACATCAGTTGCTCAGTGGCAATCACCCTTCCTGCCATATCATAGACCGTGGCGTTACCTTCCACGGCTTCAGACAGCAATACATTCAGCCGATCGCCTGCTGAGAACACCTGAACCTGAAAGCCATCTGTATTCTGTATGTCGGTTATGGACATGCCAAAATGCAGCGCAAACCGCTCTCCGATGTTCCCGCCCTGCTCGGTAAAATCGTAGGTATTATCAAGGTTCAGATTCTGAAAAACGTTGAGCGACCTGTCTTCCAGATAAACATCTTCCGCCAGTGTGTTTTCGGTTACCGTAAACGTGTAATTGGCTTGGGCCGGAAGCTTTACTCCCAGATCTACAACAGGGTTGGTGGCCACACTTTCCAATCCTTTGATCACAAGGCTGTCGGTACCGACAGTTGTATATAGCTGCGGTACGCTGAGCGATGCCCAAAACTTCTGCGAATCAAAATCATCAAAACCGTTAGAGGCATCGGAATTAAAAACGATAATGGTTTCATCTGATACCGTTCCGTTGCTCACTTCTATTCTTATAAGCCCCTCTGCGGCAGATTGCTTATAGATGCTGCTCCAACCGGCATGGCTTCGCAATGTGTTGTCGAAATTCAATTCGCCTGTAAGACCATCTGCAGGAACACGCACCCAAAAAGCCTGCGTTGGAGGGATGTCTCCATTTATGGCACCGTTACCGTTATTGTTCGTACCAATACCACTGGTTGCATTGTAAGTATCGTAAAGCATGGTAGTTCCCTGATGGGTTCTGTACCACATGGTGGTGCTTACGTTTGTACGGTTGATCTGGTCCCAACTCATCGTGCTCGGATATGGGTTGCTTACAAGATTGTATCCGCGATCATTATCGGTGGTACCTGTTCGGGTAAGGTTGTCTATGGTAAGGTCGTCATTGTTGTATGTCGTGCCAGAATAGGTAACGGTAGTATTGCTTCCCATTCTCACTACATATCCTGTCATAGGATCAAGCACTGTACTTCCGTTGGTGATCTGCGGATAACTTGTGGTTGTTTCATCAGCACTCCACAGTTTATTCCCACTTGAGAGGTCGAAGGTGGCTGCCGTGGCATCAGCAACGGGACTTCCGGCATAGAAGAAAAGTCCATTCGGAGTTGCACCACCGGATCCTTGCAGGTACTGCTGCATTTGAAAGGTTCCGCTACCGCTGATGAGGCCATCTGTAAGTAGCGAACCGATGCCCGAAGCGTCCGCTTCGATCAGCATGTTCCCATCGTTGTGCAGGTCTCCCCAAACGGTCAGCCCATTGCCAGCCTCAATGGTCAATGATGAACCGTTGCGAAGGTTTACATCAGCAACCTCTGTTGGTGAGTTGATGCTTGTTGTAATGTGTGGTTGATTGACCGGATATGCCGTAATGACTACGCCATGCGTGCTGGTCGGAACCGTTCCTTTGCTCCAGTTGCTACCTACCGACCAATCGGTTGAGGTGGTCCCCGTCCACATCAGACCATAGTCCTCGCCTTGTTGCACGCCTTGGGTCTCATAGGTCTGCCCATCATCTGCAGCGGTGTAAAACACTTGCCCCACACTGAAACCCATTGAACCGCCCGTGCCAGCGCCTTCGCCACCTGCGGAAACGAGGTCGGACTGAGCGTAGCTGCTTACTACCGAAATACAGAAAGAAGTGAGAAAAAGAATTCCCCTCATGATGGATGTGATTTGATGGAGTACAAAATTCCCATTGCCCGCTTTACGGTGCATTAACGATTGTTAACGATTCAGCTTGTGTAGAGATGATTCGGACAACCTTCCGCATATGCGGGAAAGCGAAACGGGGGCAATTGGTTTGAACTTACCGCTGTGCCTTGGCATTCATCATCAGCACATCCTCAATATGCCGTAGGCGTGCTTCATTGTCCGTGCTTATCTTATGAAGTTCCGATCTGAGCAAGGTGTTTTCCTTCTCCAATCGGCCATTCTGATCTTGTAGCTCCTCCACTTGTTCGGCCAGCTCCTGTATGGCACCGATACCGATGGAGAACAATTGGTCGTAATCCACGGCACGGAAATCGTTCACTTGCTTACCGTAAACGAACACCAGATCTTCAACGGTATCCATTTTCACGGTGAAGGTGTTGGCATCGGCCACATCCTCTACGGTTACTTCCAAGGTTTCATCGTTGGTCATCAGTTTCAGCTTATCGCCCACCGTCAATGTGTGCGGTTTTTCAACCGTGATGGCAGCCAGTTGCGTCTCTGCGTTGTAGCTGATGTTGGTGCTGCGCGCAAATACATTAGGAATGTAATCGGTGTTCTTGTTGATAGCGTTCGGGTACACCTTTTCTATTTCCTGCGCAATGAAGCCTTGCTTGGTACGGGTGCCGTGTTCCAGCGAGTCGATGTAAGCGTATTCCGTCACCTGCAATTCATTGACCAACGCAAGCAGTTCCGCTTTTTCTGAACGCTGAACGATGGTTTTGGCGCGGGCATCCGACATGGCGTTGAATTCCGAAGCACGGATACGGCCACTTGCCCAAATAGAATAGCTTATGTTGTTGGGACCGGATGTACCTGTGTTGCCAGAAGAATTGAGATAGCCGTAGGTGTATGAACCAGAAGCCTCTGTGCCCGAAACGGTAAGCTTGGCGTAATTCCATGGATCGGTAACACCAATTCCCACAGTGCCCTGTACCAGCAGGCCGTTGGTCGGGGCGTTGTAAGTACCGGCATACCCTGCCCCGATCACCGTGCGACCGTTCACGTCAAGTATATTCAGCGGGATGTCCACACCACCGATACCTACCTTACCATCACTGCTGCACATCAATACCTGCTGGCCGATGGCGCTGCCCGAGTGGCGCGCGATAACAAATGAATTACCGGGCCAGTAATACGGTTCAGTTGGGGAATTGCTACCATCATAACCTATAGAATAGCCATAATTGTCGTTGTCATCTTCCCTGAAGAATATTCTTCCTCCTGCGTGGCTTCCATTTAACCCTGCAAAGGGTTCGATCTCAATACCCGCTTCTGAACCCGAATACATGGTGAATAATGTATTACCACCGTGCACATGCACCAACCTTGCTGGAGCGGATGTACCAATACCCACGTTCCCTCCTTGATCAAGTACCAGTTGGTCTGGCACATTCAGTTTGCGTAATACAAGATCCCCATCAGAACTATGATACATGACCGAGCTGTTTGAACCTTGGGACAACTTGATGCCTCCTGCTTCTCCAAAGGCTGTGTGAGACACATGCAGTTTACTATCGGGAGTTGATATACCGATACCTACGTTGCCGCTGACTGCCGAATACTGGTCACTGCCGCTTACGGTCCAATCGGCATCGTTTGCAGAAGAAATAGTGGTCGGGTTGGTCCAGGTCATCTTACCATTAGCATCAGAAACAGGGATGTAACCTGCCTGCTGGTTGCCATCTACCATTTGGATGGAGCCCTGTACATCTAACAACTCAGCAGGGTTGGTGGTGCCTATGCCCACATTGCCGTTCTGGGCAATGGTCATCCGTTTGGCAAGCGGCTCATCGTAACTTGTAGAAGCAGTTGACCGGGTTTTAAAGTGCATGTCTCCATAGGTTATGCTTCCCCCAGTTCCTTTTACTTCGTAAGTGAGTGCCGCTCCCGGTCTGATGTTACCCTGACCAATTTCACCGGAAAAGGCAATTCCCGTCTCGGCCCCGATATCGGTCAATCCTTGCACAGATACCTGATATTTAGATACAGCACCATTGTCCACAGCACTTATATCCCTATAAACATTGAGTGAAGCGGTGGGATTGACGTTGCCAATGGCCACATCGCCCTCATAGTCGATCTCCATTGCTGTTGTCAAGGGTGCGGTAGGATCGTTATAAATACGTTTCGTCTGAAAATAAAGCGACCCATAAACACTGGTGTGACTGATGGGGTCATAGCCGATCACGGCACCCGGTGTTATTGTCGGGTCGATGAGGCGTGTTCCGAAGGCTATGGCAGCCTCATCAAAATCACCTTCTATCAACAGCGGATAGGCGCCAATGGGGCTGCTCGGGGTAAGTGGTGCATCGTCTAAGATATGAACCGTGGCCATGGGGCTGGCTGTATTGATGCCGACCCTGCTGTTGGCGTTTGTCACCAGCACATTGCCGCCTGCCTTTGCAAGGTTTACATCGCCAGAAGAATAGTAGTTGAGACCCACATTCCCACTGTTGGCCACATTGCCATCCAGTATGAGCCAGTTGCTGCTGTTATTCTGTCCGTTTCCCTCTATGGTAGACGCTCCGCTTGCCCTACCTATTCGTAGGGCGGTGCCGCTTGCTGGTTGGGCTATCTCCAGTTTGGCGCTTGGGGTGCTTGTTCCAATGCCCACATTTCCTGAGACTGCCGAGTACTGGTCATTGTTGCTTATGGTCCAGTCGGCATCATTTGCTACGGAAACCGTTCCACCCCCATTGCTGAGGGTAATATCGTTTCCACTGATACTCAGTGTCTGTAACTCGTTGGTGGTGCTGTTGTCATTATCGGCCACTGAAATGGTTCCTCCACCATTGCTAAGAGTTACGTTCAGCCCAGTTTGCGATAGCGTCTGTAGTTCGTTCGTAGAACTTCCATCACCATCCGCTGCCGTGATAACAGTGGTCGGGTTGGTCCATGTCATCGTTCCGTTTGCATCTGAAACAGGTATGTAGCCAGCCGTTGCTCCTGTCTGCATCTGAATTTTTCCATTCACGGTCAATTTTTCCGGTGTGGTGGAAGTGCCAATTCCAACGTTGCCATTTGCCTGTATGCGCATGCGCTCATTGTCATTGGTCATCAGTACCAATGGCCAATTCTCCCTTACTCTGAGTTGAGGTTCATTTGCGCTGCTTATCCCCAGAAGAAGGCCATCGCCAATGGCTGATCCACTACCTGTATTGGTGATCTGAAGCCATGTGCCCGCGCCATCATGTATGTGCACTTTCTGGTGAGGTACTGCAGTGCCTATGCCTATATCCCCAGAAACAGCTGAATACTGATTATTTCCGCTTACGGTCCAATCACTGTCGGCACCACCGCCCAGCGGAATCCACGAGGCTCCATTCCAGCCCTCGAATTGCCCCGCTTTGAAACGGATGGTGCCAGCACCGCCCGTTGGGGCAGCATTGGAGTTGTTAATATCTGTGCCGATCTTGATCGCTCCATTCACATCGAGCTTTTCTAATGGGTTAGGCACATCAATGCCCACTCCTTGCTGGGAAAATGCGGTGGAAGCTACCAAGGTCATGGCAGCAAGGGCCGTTGCGGCAAATAGTTCAGTTGATCTCATTGGACGGGGATTGGGTGGACTACAAAATTCCAATCGCCCGTCTTACGGTGCATTAACGATCGTTAACGATTCAGCTGTCTGAAGACCGAGTGGTGCTTAAACGTGACCGGATGCGCGACAACGAGACGGGAGTGATGCCGAAATAGGACGCAAGATATACCTGCGGCACCCGTTGTACCAATTCGGGGTTGTGTTTAAGGAAGAAAAGGTAACGCTCGGGCGGTGTCATTACAGTATGCATCTGCAAGCGGTCCACCAGATCTATCAGATTGCGTTTAAGCGCTTCGGTGTAGAACCGTTGGATGACTGGGCTTTTCTTTGAAAGCGCTTCAAACTTCCTCACGTCTATTTCAGCTATCCAACTCTTTTCCAGCGCGGCAATGTTCTCATTCGCGGGCAGGTCTGCGAACATCCTTGGATTTCCGGTCACCGTTCCTTCACTGGAGAAGAGCAGGTTGCGTTCCTCTCCATTGGCTGCGATCTTATAGTTGCGCAACAATCCTTTCAGTACAATGATGAAGTTATAGTTCATATCACCTTCCAGAAGTATGATCTCTCCCGGATTCACCTGTTTTATCCTTGCGGTGGCCAACAGCAAGGCAATTTCTTTGGCTCCGAGAACCGAAAATGAAGAGAAATAATCCTTTAACTTTCCTATCATCGGAGTGGGTTGACACCGCTAAAGTAGTTGACCGTACGCTTACCCAACTGCTGTGATGCACAGAACGCACTGCTCACGATGATTGCTTCGCTCCGCTCGCAATGATGTACGCTGACCTTATACCTTCCCGTCCAGGTAATCCTGAAGATAGCTGAAGTAGCGGGTGAGCTTTCCATCCTGGCAGATGGTGGCGCGTTCGAGTACCTGCTCACTGTCGCCATCAAGAAAGAGGGGGATGATGTGCGTTGCAAGGTCGGCACCGAATCCTTTGGAGGCATCGGCAGGGATCTCGCAGGGCAGATTGTCCACCGCCATGATGGTGATGCTGTCCTTGGCAAAAGGGCCGACCTCTGTGGCATTGAACCGGTCATAGCCATATATTGGGCTTTCGATGGTGGACGACCGCAATGTGGTGGGCACCGAACCTTGTATATCGCACGTTATATCTGCAATGACGCGGGGGCGGAAATCATCGGCCTTCACATCTTCCTGCGTGAAGAACGGTGTCGAACGCCCATCCCAAAAGTGCGCAGAGATGTAGATGTCGGACTTGGGAAGGAATTTCTTGAACGTGTTGGTGTAGGCGGTCGAATTGCGGATGAACGCCTCGATGCTCTCTGGAGGATTGCCGTCCAGTTCGTGATAGTCGAGGATGTCGGCATTGCACCAGACCGGATAAGCGAACTCTGTGGAGAGAAACTCAGGAATGGAGACTTCGGCAATTCCGGCAGCAGTGAGGGTCTCGCGCACGCCATGGGCCACTTTGCCACCACCAGAGACGATGATGCGTTCGTTGCCAAGCCGCACTTTCTTCAGTTCGGAGTGCATCTCTGCAATGCCCGAACATTGGTTGGCGGGATTCAGTTGGAAGGTGCCGTTCCGTTTGCCGTAGGCGGTCAGGGCGTTGTAAGACCCAACGATGCCCGCATAGCGCCCAAAACCGAGCAATCTCCGTCCGATGCTGTCCGTGAGGCATTCGTAGTCTATGAGGCGGATGTTCCTATCGACTACCGCTTGCAGCAGTTTCCTGTTGTGCGGCTGCTTTTTGATGGTGTGCGAGAAGAACATCATGGTGCTGCCGGGCACAAGCATGTCCTTGGGCACTTCCTTTATGCCAAGGATCAGACCGCAATCGCTGATGTCTTCCACAACGGCAATGCCCAGTGCGGCATATTCTTCATCAGAGAAACAGCGGATCGCACTGGTCTGTGCCACGATCTCCAATGCTGGGAAACGTTGCATCAGATGGAGGCAATGTTCGGGAGTGAGCGGTGTGCGTTTGTCCGCTGGTAGTTTTCCTTCGCGGATGATGCCGATCTTCATGCTTTGCTGGTGTAATGGAGTCTGTAAGGGGCGCCAAATCTACGCGGCAATCACTTCACCATTCTGCATATTAACCAATAGTCGATGCACCTTCGCGGGGCGGCACCGCTCCCTTTTCAACCAATGCGGTGAAGCGCTAAGAAAAAGACCGGGCCGCTCTTCAGCTTGGCCCGGCCTCATTCAATCCTGCTAAGGGACGTTCTCCTACCCATTGACCCATCGTCATTTAGGGTTCTGGGGCTTTTTCGGGTCTCCGGCAGGTTTGCGGGCCGGGACATCAGCTTTCTTCTCCGGCTCACGTGCTGGTCTGTCGGCCTTCTTCTCCCATGCGCTTGGGGGATCATAAGGTCTTTCAATGATGCGGGTTCTGCCATCCTGGGTTATCTCCCGCCTGTTCCCGTGTTTGTCGTAGAGACGTTCGGCTATGTTGGGATCATGCTCCAGGTCCTCTTTGCCTGTCGGGTCTTTTCCGTAGGTGGAGATCTTCCCGTCAGACCAATGGACCACAAGGTTCCCTCCCTTGTCCGTGTATCTCCATGTCTCTGTCTGTGCAAAGGAGAATGCTGCTGTGATGCAGAGCACTGCTGCTGTTAGCAAAATTGACTTTTTCATGGCTCAAGGCTTTAGTTCTCCTACTCATGTGGCTTTTCGGTGCCGCCCCGTTTTTATCGTGGTCGCTGGACTCCACATTCATGCGTGTCATGGTGCGGAGTGGTAGAAGAAACGTGCCATGGCGGGACGGTCATCGACATGCGCCTGTCTATCAACCACATACGGATAACCCAACTCTCTCCTGTGGTTTCAAAGTGTGGAGATAATTCCCCAACTGACTTGAGAATTCTCCACAGAGGAATGGAGCATGTAGAGGCGGTCTTATTCGCTTAACTTTGTTCTTCGGAAGAATAAAGCCATGCTTGTAGAACGCACAGATAAAGAGATCATCATCCGTCTGCCTGCATCGGTCGATTTTGATGACCTACAGGATTTCCTGAGTTATTCCCGCTACAGGGAACTCACCTCGAAATTCAAGGTGAAGCAGTCGGAGGTGGACAAACTGGCCTCAGAGGTGAACCGAAGCTGGTGGGAGGCCAACAGGGACCGCCTGATCAAGAAGTGAGGGTCGTAGTTGACACCAACATCGTTTTCAGCGCCCTGCTCAACAGTACGGGCACAATAGGCCGCCTGCTCATCAGTGCCGACCGCAGCGTTGATTTCTACACCTGCGAATTCCTGAGAGAGGAGCTGCACAAGCATCGGGAGAAGCTCCTCAGACTCACAAAGCTTTCAGAGATTGAATTGAGTGAACTGCAATCGCGCGTCACCAACAGGATTGAGTTCATTCACGAAGGCCTGCTGCCAGAAGATGAATTGATGGCCGCAGAGGACATGCTGCGCGACATCGACACCAAGGACACCCCTTTTGTCGCCCTGAACAATTGCTTGGATGCGATGCTCTGGACGGGCGACAAAGTACTGGTACATGGCCTGAGAAAGAAAGGCTACGCGAAAGTGATGACCACTCCCGAATTCCTTTCGCTGGCCGATCAGCTCGAAAACGAATAGGGCCACGCGTCCCCGTTCGGAGAATGTATGTAGGTTTGGAAGCCGTTCTGCACTTATCCTCCTCATTCGATGGGTTAGGGTGGACATAAGAGGAAGGGAGTCATACCGATAAACGATTTGGCAAGATTGAAAAATGGAAATCGTCTGGACAGCTTTTTTCTTGGTTGTAGGCTTGACGCCACTTGAGCATACTTGTGACACCATTAATGGCCGCGAAATAAATTGTGTTGATGAAAACGGTTTAAATCAAGGGTATTGGGAACATACACGAAAAAAAGTGCTAGTGAGTTGGCACGGTGGTCATGGTTCGGAAGAAGGGTGTCAATATGGAGAGCACTCTATTTATGAGCTAGTATCATGTGGGCATTATCGCGATGGAAAGAAAATTGGCACCTGGAAATATTACAGCGACTGGATTAAGGAGGACGGCAAGTCTGTGATTATTAAGGAGATTACTTACAACAGTGATGGCAGTGTTGTTGAAGACAGACGGTCACGTGAAAACTATTGGCTCCAGATAAACAAGGACTCCACTGAAATCCATGGCTACTATCTTCATCCGTTGGATACAATCAATTTTGAATGCAAAGATGACACGTGTGTGTTTTTGATTGCAGGGAAGGTTACACTGGCGAAATTCCCGTTGGAAGACTTCTCGGTTGTTGAAGACCGATTATTCCGACTTCAAATGCGTATTGATGACAGAGAAATAAGAATGAAAAGGAGCAACTAACCCCGACAGAGTCCGGGTCTTCCCACTTCCGTCTTATTTGGAAATCCTCAGTTCCTTGTTCACTCCCCCACCACCACCTCCCCATCCTCCATATACACCAGCAGCCCTTGCACTTTCGTGTGGCCGAGGGCGGTGAGGGCATCGCGGTAGGCGGCTATCTGGGTGTGGTGCTCGGGGCGTTTGCCGCCCGTCTTGTAGTCGAGCACGTAGGTCATGTCGGGCGTGGTCACCACGCGGTCGGGACGCAGCCACTGCCCGCCAGGCATCTGGATGTCGGCCTCGGTGCGGATGGTCACGGTGTCTGAGAAGAGCCGCCCCAGTTCGGGCCTGCCGATGATGCTGAGGATGCGCAGGCGGAGGCCGTCCGCCCCGCTTTCGGGAATCCTGCCGTCCTCCACCAGCTGCTGCACGGCCAGCGGCACATCGGCAGCGGTGCGCACGTGGGCCAGCGCATCATGCACAAGGATGCCGAAGTCGCGGGCCGCGCTGTCGCCCCACTCGCGCTGCGATGGTCGGGCAATGGCGATGCGCGACATCCAGTCGGGCCCGCCCGTTTCGCGCAGGTCGAGGTGGGTGCGCTTCTCTTCCTTGCGCGGGCCCGGTGCCTCCCGTTCGCCTATGGTGAGGCGATTCTCCTCTATCACGTGGCCCAGTTTGGGCAGGGTGCGATAGAGGAACCCCGCAGCCGAGTCGGTCGGCTTATCCGCAGTCGCCTCATCGGCCTTCACCCGCCCGCTGATGTAGAGCCGCTCCTGCGGCCGAGTGAGGGCCACGTAGAGCATGTTGAACATGTCCATGGTGGTCAGTTCGCGCTCGCGGTTGAGGGCGGGTTCGTGGTCGGTGCCCTCCAGTTGCGAGGTCGCCTTCACATAGAGGCGGTTGAGGGGCTGCGCCTCGGGGTCGTTCACCTCCAGCCAGATGCTGTTGCGTTTGGTGTCGAGGTCATAGTCCGCAAAGGGATGGATGACCACGGGAAACTCCAGCCCCTTGCTCTTATGCACGGTGAGAATGCGGATGGCTTCGCGGTTCTCGGTGAGGGCGATGCTGCGCTTGGCGCGCTGCTCGGCCCAGTGTTCGAGGAAACCGTTGAGGTCGTTGCCCTCCTTGCGGGCATATTCCAGCACCTCGTCCATGAAATAGATGAGATGCGGCTGCTTGATGTGCCCCAGCAGATGGTGGCGCATGGCCTCGAACAGCGAGAACAGCGGCAGTTGGCGCAGGCGCGAAGGGCGCATGTCGGGGTAGAGCTCCTTCAGCAGCGCTTTCACGCCCCTGTCCTTCTCTGCACCCACCATGGCGAGGCGGGTGCTCACGAGGCGGGTCTCATCGCGGGCCATGCAGAGGTGCTGCACCAGCTCGGCCTGGTTGGTGGTGTCGTGCGGAGCGATGATGAACACCGCCAGATTGACCAGCAGCCGCACATAGGGCGAACTGTTGATGAGCAGCGACTCACTGCTCACCACGCTGTGGCCGCTCTCTATGAGGAACTGGGCGGTGGCGATGCCCTTCTGGTTGGAGCGGCAGATGATGGCGATGTCGCTAGGGGCATAGCCGTCCGTGATGCAGTCCTCCACCCATTCGAGCACCTGTTCCAGCGTGTCGGGCAGATAGTCGGGATAGCTGCGCTGCCCTTCGGGAACGGGCATGAAACGCACCTCCACCATGCCGCCCGTCTTCCCATCGGGGGTGAGCTGCGAGACCCCGTCATACATCACACGGAGCGTTTCGGGCATGTCGTCCTGCATGGCCGCGAACAGGCGGTTGTTGAAGTCCACGATGGTGGGCAACGTGCGGAAGTTGTGGCGCAGGGCGTGCTCCTGCACATTGGTCACAAGGCTCCGTTCGCGCTGCGCGAGGGTGACATCGAGCTGCGGGTCGGCCTCCAGATGGCCGCGCATGTATTCGGTGCGGTGTACGCTGGGCAGCTCCACGAACTGCTGCACCTCGCCCCCGCGCCAGCGGTAGATGCTCTGCTTGGCATCGCCCACCACGAGGCAGAGGCCGTCCGTGGCGAGGCTTTCGTCAATGAGCGGCAGCATGTTGAACCATTGCAGCACGTTGGTGTCCTGAAACTCATCCACCAGAAAATGATGGTAGCGATGGCCCAGCCGCTCGTAGATGAACGGGGCCTGCTCCTTCATCACCACGCTGCTGACGAGGTGGTTGAACTCACCGATGTGGAGCACCTCCTGTTCCTGCTGCAGGTCGCGGACAATCTCGGCCATGCGGTCGAGCAGGGCGATGCCGTAGATGTTCCTGACGATGAGGCCCAGCCGCTTCATCCTTTCCAAGCGGGAGAGGATGCTGCCGTAGGCGTCCATCATCACGGGAATAAGTGCATCAATCGTGGGCTTTTCGTGGGCCTTGGCCTTGGATGCGTGCCAGTTGTCGGCCTCCAGATTCTTGAGCACGGTGGCATTGGGCATCTCTAACTTCCCGTTCACGATCTTCTCGAAATAGCCCGCCATGCCATTCTTCCCGCCAGAGAAATGGCCCACTTCCAGCCCTGCGGTCGCTATCTGTTGCAGGATGTCGTTGGCGGTGGCCTGCGTCTGTGCCTCATCGGCCTTCACCAGTCCGACCAGTTTCCTGCGGATGGCGATGAGGTCGCTCATGCCCACATCCTTCATCCCCGCGAGGTGGAAACGGCCCTCCTCGTTGAAGATGGTGGCGGCCATGTCGGTCAGCACCTGGTCTATGCTCCAGCTCTTCTCGTCCTCGGCCTGCGACAGCGAGAGGTCGATGAGCGCATCGGTGACACCCTTGTCCACGCCCACCTGCGCGAGGAGGCGGTCGGTCATGGCGGTGATGAGGCGGTCGGTGTCCAGCTCCACCTCGAAGTTCACGGGCAGGCCGAAATCCTGCGCGAAGGTGCGGATGACGCGGTGGGTGAAGCTGTCGATGGTGCTGATTCTGAGGTCGGCATAGTTGTGCAACATGCTGCGCAGCACGTTACTGGCCTTTCGTCTCAGGTCCTCTGTGCCGATGCCCAGTTCATCGCGCAGCAGGTTGGCCATGGGGCCATCGGGGATGGCGGGGTCGGCCAGTTCGCGCAGGGTCTTGAGCACGCGGGTCTTCATCTCCTCTGCGGCCTTGTTGGTGAAGGTGATGGCGAGGATGCCGCGATAGGCGGTGTCGCCCTTGCTGCCAAGGGCGATGCGCAGGTATTCCTTCACCAGCGTGAAGGTCTTTCCCGAGCCAGCGGACGAACGGTAGATCTTGAATGGCATGGGGGAAAGGTAGGAAAGTGAAAGGCGTGTGTGCATCTTGGATGCACATGACAGACCATGTATTCGCTTTAGCTAAGTTTACACCCCATGCTGCTGCGAGCCATATTGATTTCCTTACTCACCCTGTCTGGTGGCACCTTGATGGTGCTGGCTCAACCAGCTGAGCAGGCTTCTTCAGGTCTCTATGGCAATTGGTATGTTGTGAAAGTCGATTATAGCCCAAAGTTCAAAGAAGAGCTTCGACAAGAACTCGGAACGGAATTCGGGTCAGTTGATAGAACCTTCTCCGAAACAACACTTGAAAAGAATTGGAACTGGGTTCAAAGGAATATCTCTAACCGGAGACACAGACTTAGGTTGGTCGAAAAACCGGAAGGTTGTTTGTCGCAGAAGCCTGGATCAACAGAACTATGGCCATTGCTGGTCACTTATATCACCGGCTGCAATAGATGCATTTCCTGCGGAGATATTCGCAATGCTTCCTTAGTTCTTGATGGTTTCATCGTTTGTACCGCTAGAGGATGCTCCGTTGAAAATTCAGTGTTCTCTGATCTCGACAAACAGCTTCCGATGAGGATAAGGAACGACACATTGATTCTTGGAACGTTAGATACCCGATGTCTCTACTATTTGGTGAGATGAGCCGGGAGGCCTTATGGGTTAGAACATAGAGGCGGGCGAAGAATGAATACCAGATTGTCCCAAATCAGCAGACGAACGGTAAATCTTGAATGGCATGGGGGAAAGGGGAGAATGAAAATGGGTAATAGGAAAATGGGGAAATAGTGCCTTTGGGGCACCACCTGTCTCCAACCTTGAACTTGAAACCTTAAACCAGAAATCCCTTTCTCCTATCGGATAAGGTTCACCCTGCGCACCACGCTGCCCGCCCTGCTGTCATACCGCACCAGATACACTCCTGTGGGGAATGCACTGATGTCCATCCGCAATCTGCCATCGGTGGTCTGCTCGCTGAGGAGCAGGCGCCCGGTCATGTCGGTGATGGAAACGGTTGCCTCCAGTCTATCGGCAGCGATCACGTCAAAGACCCCGTTGGTGGGGTTCGGATACACACGCAGGTCGGCCATTTGGGCATCCGAGACTGAGGTGATGGCATCGAGCACCTTGAATTTCCACCATCCGTCCGGAGCGGTGATGGGCCGCACCTGCTGCTTGCCATTGTTGGCCTCTGCGTGGATGTAGTAGAATACGTCCTCGCCCGGGGCCTGAAAGGGGATGTGGCCTGTCCAAGTGGCGTTTGCGGGATCGGTGAGGGTCATGGCCACCGACTGATATCCGGCCGCAGTGTCGATGCTCCAATAGACCTGTGCGGACTGGATGCCCGATGCATGGCGGATGAGCGCGTTGACGGTATAGTCCTGCGTTACGTAGGGCGTGTCGTCCAACGGCTGGTGGGAGATGAGCAGCGGGTCGTCCGAGGCCACGGCCTTGGTGATGCAATGGATGGCCCCGCTGGAAGGAATGATGGCGTTGCAATTGATTCCGATGACATTGTAGCCGGGCATGGCCTCGCGGTAGATGCGCAGCGCGGTGGTGTCATATTGCTGCTCGTAGGTGGGCACAAGGATGGTCCTGTTCACAAAGACCGAATTGGTGTAGGTGCGATAGTCCCCCCCGTTGCTGGGATACTGCCCGCCCTCTGGAGGCATGGGAATGCGGATGACCTTATAGGGCGTGCCATAGACCGACATGAAGTTGTTGAGCACATATTGCAGGTTGGCCTCGATCTGTGGGCCATCGGCCACACCGGCAGGGTATTGGCCCACGAGCAGTGTCTCCTCGTCCAGCAGTTTCATGTGCATGTCGATGTGGTGAATGCCGTCATAAGGCAGCGTTGTCATCTTGATGTAGCGGTCAATGCCCATGAAATCGGACATGATGCCATCTATCTGTGTCTCGGTCTTGGTGCTCACTCCGTAGGGATTGCCGGCCTCGTTCTCCTCCAGAATGAGTTCTGAGGCGAAGGCGGTGCCAAAGCCGTCCACCATGAAATTGCCGCCCGTGTTCACCAGGTCGGTAGGCGATGCGGTGGTCTCGTAGAGCGGAATGCTCAGCAGGTTGGACAGCACTGAGGGCAGCACATCGTCCAGCGGGCGTGGACGGTTGTAGATCCAGTCCACGAACATCAGCTCGCCCACCTCGTCCGCATAGATGTTCCATTGGCCATAGTCGCGGAACCAGATGCTGTTGCTGGAGGCGTTCACGAAAACGATGTTCTGTGTATTCACTCCGCCCTGGCTCAGATAACTGGTAACGGTACTTTGACTCGTGGTGACGATATAAACGGTGGTCTGCTCCTTCGCATAGCGCACAATGTCGCGCAGCAGCACCTGAAAGGAGGATGTCCAGCGGATGCACAGACCATCGATCTCCTCCCATTCTGCTGCGGTGCGCACCGGGCCGCTGGGCGGTGCAGTGAAGCCCCTTTCCTCAACCTCGGGCCGCGCAAGGGGCAGCATGTTGCGTTCCTCATCGGTCAGACCTTGGGGCAGGAACTGCGCGCTGGCCGTTGATGATGCTACAAGGAACAATAGAAGCAGGAAGGTGGCGGTTCTCATCATCTTATGTGGAGTGGATGTGTCAAATGTATAGAAACGGTATGATGGCCGCGCATTTTCCAAGACGGGACAGATGAATGGGAGCACATTGGAAAAAGTCAATCGGCCCGATTCGCTGGCCGGTATCTTTGCCGCCCTATCCGATCACATGAAACATCGCACACTGACTTTGGGAGAGGAGATGGCCAACGCCATTTCGCACGGGGTCGGATTCCTACTTTCACTGGTGGCACTTCCGTTGCTGGTAGTGGTGAGCTATCAGCATTCCACAACCATCGGTCTGTTGGGCACGGTGATCTATGCCTTCTCGCTGCTGCTGATGTTCGCCTCGTCCACCATCTATCATGCATTGCCTGGGCCGCAGTCCAAGATGGCGATGAAGAAGATGGACCACATCAGCATCTATTTCCTCATAGCGGGCAGCTACACGTTCGTCATTCTCAACAGGATGGTGAACGAGATGGGTTTCACCTTCCTTGCCGTGCTGTGGGGCATGGCCGCAGTGGGCATCTGGTTCAAGGCCAAGTATGCACACCGGTTCAATTTCTTCAGCACGATGGTCTATATCTTCATGGCCTATATCCTGCTTTTCCAGCCTTGGGCATTCCTTCATGCGCTGTCGAAGGATGGTGCGATGCTTCTGATCGCAGGTGGCATCCTTTATACCATCGGGGCCATCTTCTATCTCTGGAAGAGCCTGAAATGGGGCCACACCGTTTGGCATTTTCTGGTGGTGGCAGCTGCCGTGTGCCACTACTTGGGATTCCTGCGCGAGCTCGCGCAATAGGGGGTCAGGTTCTCAGCAGGTCAGGTTCTCAGCGGATCGGCTTTTCAGGAAAGGAGGATCAGGCCCGTCCGGGTGTCCTTTTATCAGAGGGTAATTATCACTCGGGATAATATCACCATCGTCCATGGTGTGACTCCTTCCTACTATCGCGTGCCTTGCATCGGGGTGCTGATGGCCCTGCGGAAGCGACATGTCCATTTTCTGAACCGATAGGGTGGGCCTCAATGGTGATGGAGCAGCCTCAGATGCACATTTTTTGTGTTTCGATGGAACGCAAGCGGCCCCTTTACGCTCGGACAGGCCCGCAAAAGGTTCGGACAGGCCTCCTTGACGCTCGGACAGGTCTGCGAAAGGTTCGGACAGGCCTCCTTGAGGCATGGACAGGCCCGCGAAAAGTTCGGACAAGCGCACAAAAAGCCCGGACAGGCCCTCAAAAGGCCCGGACAGGCCTGCTTGAAGTTCGGAAGCTCCCGCATGCTCCTTCAATTGACAATCGGGCCTCGGGTCTGCATGAGAACCGGACCCGCATCAAACACCGGGCACCTTGTTCGGACAATGGAGGATGGAGACCGCAGCGCCAAGACCGCTCGAAGACCTGCAATGCCGACAACCTGATGACCTGATGCGCTCTACAGCAGTTTCATCAGCTTCGAGTTGGTTCTGCCGATCTCGAAATAGGGGGTCTGTGTGCCACCGAAAGCGCGGAAGAAGCGCTCGATGGGCTCGCTGATGCTTCCCTCGAAATTGAATGCGCGGGTAACGGTGGCCGAATGACGGATGGCCTCCCACAGCAGCAGGCTCATCACTCCGGTGGTCTTTGACTTCGCCTCCACCGCGCCTGCGAGGTAGTAGGCGCTTTGGCCGTCCCAAACGATGAGTATGGACGCCACGACCCCCATGTCCTTGTTGATCGCCACGAATGCTGCACAGCGCTGTGCGGCCTGCGCGGCATTGAAAATGCCTGTCAGGTATTTCCTGCTGATGGGCAGTTTCTCCTTCTTCAGACTGTAATCCTGCTTCAACAGGTCGAAAAGTGGCCCCACGTCATCCACCCGCATCACTTCGAGCTGTGCCTCTGCCTTCTTTATCTCTCTGCGGATGTTGCCCTGAATGCCCTCATAGACCGCATCAAGGTCGCTGAGGTCGGGCAGGATGTAGGTGTAGCGGGTGGTCTGCCTGAAACCCTGCCAGCAGAACGGAAGCCAGTTGGTGATGGCAGGATGGAAGTATTGGATGAAACGGTCGGTGGCCGGCAGCTTTGCGATGAGCCCGTCCATCATCTTCTTCTCGAACGAGATGCGCGATGCCTGTTTCTGCCCGGCCGGGAAATGTATCCATGGGCCGAGATAGGGGGTGAGGGGAGGCATGGTGATGATGTCGAATCCCATTTTCCGCTTGTGGAAATAGGGCATGAACGCCTGCACATCATTGAGCTGCCCTATGACGGCCACATCCCAATGGTCCTCATCGGCAACGGCATCGAGCCAGTCAGCTGTTTGGAAGATCGGGATGTCGTTGCGCTGTGCACACCAATGTCTGAATATCTCCCGGTCGGTCATTTCTTGGGTGATGAACGCGGAAACACCTCCTGAAGTGCTTTCACCTCATCGGCCTTCTCGGTGTAGCCCATTCTGGTATAGGAAAGCACCAGATTGTTGGTCATGCGATAGATCATCTCCAAAGGCGTGGCCGGCCTGAGAATGCGCTCATCGGGCTCCACATTCATCTTCTTGAGGAAACGCAGCACCTCCTGTTTGCCGAACACCGCACCGCGATTGAATGGATTGATGTAGAACATCATTTCGGTGTGGTCGGGCTGATGGATGTCGCGGTATCCGAGCGAGAAATGCTCTGGCAGGTTGATGCCCACAATGGGAATGTCCAACTGCTGCGCCAGAATGACCGTGATGATGCCGAGCGAAAGTGGATTTCCCTTGTGGCTTTCGAGCACTATGTTGATGAACGAGTTCTGCGGTGCGATGTAGTTCTGCGTGTTGCCCGAGAACCCGTGGACATCGAACAGGATGTGGTTCATCACCCGCACGGTCTCCAAGGCGGTGAGACCCTCGTTCAGGTCCAGCCAGATGTCTGTGCGGATGCGGGCCAGATGCTGCCTTACGTGATCCTCATCAAGGTCGGGATACTGATAGCGCGCCATGATGAGCGCGCCATCCAGAAGATCCTCGGCCCCGTGGTCCACCCATGCCTTGAGGGCCGCACGGCAACCATCGAACTGAATTCGGTGGATGATGTCCTCGATGCGGTTCTGCTGTATGTGGTCGAGGCTCCGCTCCCAGTGCGACTCCAACACAGGAATGGCCTGCGGCCCATAAGAGAGCAACCTGTCGCTCACACTGGTGAACACCTCGCTGTCGGGGTCGTCCAGCAATTGGCAGAGGGCATTGAGTTCCGAATAGGTCATTGCCTTGGTTTGTGATGCAAATTAGCGCAATGCGAAGCGGCATATCCTGATGAAGATCAACGGCTTTTCAGCAGCGGAGTGTTAATTGAATGCACCCATCAGGGCCAAGGCATCAAGTCCAACCCCAAGGAGAGTATTTTGAAGTCTTCCTTCGGAAGACTTTGGTTTTCAACACAAAGGCACACGAAGGGTTTTCACAAAGGCACACGAAGAATTTTCTTCGTGTGCCTTTGTGTCCTTTGTGGTTAAGAGCATTTGGCTGATAATCAATGTGTTTTCGTGGTTGGGAATTTTGATGCGTTGGCCCTGATGCACCCATTTGATGCCTCGGGTCACAATCACCGTAATGCCGTTATTCGCGTGGCCTTTCACATCCTAACACGAATGGACACTCCCTATAATTTCGTCAGTCACATCATCGGGGTCCATGGGCCGCGCAGGGCGGGGTCGCAGGCCGAGAAGCTGGCGCAGCATTTTCTGGCCGAGGAACTGAACACCTTCTGCGACCGGGTGGAGGTGCAGCCTTTCGTGGCGGCACTCACGGCCAAGTTCGGCTCGTTGCGCATCTTCTCCCTGCTCTATGTGGCCGCTCTAATGCTTCCAGTGCTCAGTCTTCCGTTGGCCTTGGCCGTGGCGGCTGTCAATGGGGCAGTGTTCATGGGGCATTTCGTAATGACGGGCACGTGGCTCGACTTTCTCTTTCCGAAAGAGGAATCGTGCAACGTTGTAGGTACCATCGAACCCACCGGCCCCGCGAGGCGCACACTGCTTTTTGCCGGGCACATGGACAGCACGCCCGAGTTCATCTGGTGGTACTGGTTCAAGGACTGGGGCATCCGCATGATGATGGTGTCGGGCGTATCGTTCCTGCTGCTGCCCATCTACTATGCCGTGGCATGGCCGCTGGGTGCCGAGGTATGGCTCAGCGCACCGTGGTGGGGCTTTGTGGCGGCCTCGCCCTTTGCACTCACATTCTTCTTCATCCATGGCACACGTGTGGTGGAAGGTGCACAGGACAACCTCTCGGGCGTAGCGGTGGCCCACGCGGTGGGCAAGCGTCTGGCGAAGGAGCGGCTGAGCCACACCCGCATCGTGGTGGTGTCCTTCGGAGCCGAGGAGACCGGGCTCAAAGGCAGCGCGGCCATGGTGGAACGCTTCGGGAAAGAGCTGCAGGCCACCCCGCACCACCTCATCAACCTCGATGGCATTCTCGACATCCATAACATGTTCGTGATCAGATCGGAGCTGAGCATCGGGGTCACGCACGACAATGCACTCGTGGCACGGGTGGCCGAGGCCTTTGAGCGCAACGGCCTGCCACCCAAACTGGGCACCATTCCCGTGGGCGGCACAGATGCCAGCAGTTTCTCGCGCAACGGGCTTTCGGCCATGTCCATCGTTGGCCTGCCGATGGACAGCCTGCATCCTACCTATCACACCCGTTTGGACACGATAGACTGCCTGACGCCATCCACCATGGACAGGATGGTGGATGTGCTGGTGGATATGGCACACGACTGGGACAGCAAGGAATGATGGTGGCGAACATGCATAGATGGCTGCCCATCTGCCTCCTGCTTTTTGCCGCACCATGTGCCGGCCAATGTCCGGCCGTGCGACATTCACATATTGGAAAACGCTCGGAACCGGTACTTTTCACCTTCGCGCATATCACCGACACCCACATCGGTGAAAGGGCAGAGGGCCGCGATTTCGGCACGCCCGGTTTTCTCAATGACACGCTCACCGGGACCGAATCAGGATACACCATCGACCGGCTGCGCTCCACGATGCGGCATTTCGGTGATCTGCAACAGGCGGAACGGCCTGCTTTCATCATCCATTCGGGCGATCTGACAGACAGTGGCGAACGGTCGGAGCTGCTCATGGCGCGGCAACTGATGGAAGGCCCCATCCCGTGCATTCCGCTGATGGGCAATCACGATGCGTGGCCCTACAACCGGTTCGCGACCGAGGCCGCCACGGCCTGTGGCGACAGCCTGATGAATGCCGTGTTTGCCGATGTTTTCGACAGTCTGCAACAGCGGTTCGACTGGGTCGGAGGCACACGCACAGCCCGCTTCACCTGCCCCGTGAGCAGCAACAGTGCCTTTCTTCAGAACTATGCGTTCATCTATTCGGGCGTCCGGTTCGTATTCCTCGATTTCAACCCGCGCTATCATGTGAAGAAAGATGAGCCGGGCATCGGTCCCGAAGCGTATCTCACCGACACGGAGGGCGGCACGGTCCCATTTCTAAGGCAACAGTTGGCCGTGGCCCAGATGCAGGGCGAACAGGTGGTGCTCATAGTCCATCATCCGCCCGTGACCGCGGTGGTGGGCAAGCGGTTCGCTTTCAGCAAGGCCGACAAGCAAAGACTGGCCGAGATTCTGAGACCGCACAGCACGCGTGTGCTGGGCTGGTTCTGCGGGCATCTGCACCGTTGGGCGCGCTATCGTTTCAGCAAAGCGGGCATTCCGGTCTTCGAGACCAAGGCCGTGAAAAAGGCCAGACACGGAGCAATCCGCCTCGTGTCGGTTCATGGCGCGGAAAAGTGACCTTTGTCGCTGCCATTAGCCATTAGCCGTTCGCTTTTCTCATAGATGAAATTTGACGATTACGACATAGCCCCCGGCATCAAGCGCAGCTTGGAGAAACTGGGGTTCAAGAAGCCCACGGACATCCAGTTCCGTTCCATTCCGCCCATACTGAAGGGCGAGGATGTGCTGGCCATAGCGCAGACCGGAACGGGCAAGACCGCTGCATTCGCCATTCCTGTCATCAGCACCATTGAATTCCGCAAACGGCCCGACCGCCCTGACGGGGTGAAATGCATCGTGATGGCCCCCACACACGAGCTGGCCGAACAGATCGCGGGTGTTTTTACAGAACTGGCGCGGCACACGCGCGTCACTGTGCTGTGCATTCACGGAGGAGTGGACCAGGAACCGCAGATCGCAGGGCTGAACAACGGGGTCGATGTGCTCATCGCCACACCCGGAAGGCTCTTCGACCTTGTGAGCCAAGGCCATCTGCGGCTGCACCGGGTGGAGATTCTGGTATTGGACGAGGCCGATCACATGCTCGACCTCGGGTTCATCAAGGACATCCGCGACCTGACCAACAAACTCACCAACAAACGGCAGACGCTCTTCTTCTCGGCCACCATCAACGAGCACATCAAGGATCTGGCCTATTCGCTGGTCAGGAATCCCATCCGCATTCAGGTGTCGCCCAAAGACCCGGTCTCGAAGAACATCACCCACTCCGTGGCGTTCATCGGCATGGACGACAAGCGCTATTTCTTGGAAAGGGTGGTCAACGAGAACCCCGAGAGCAAGATCCTGGTGTTCGTGCGCACCAAGGTGCGGGCCGAGCGCGTGCTGAAGGCCATGGAACGGGTGGACATCCGCTGCGTGACCATTCACAGCGACAAGGACGCGGCCGAACGCAACGCGGCCATGGCACAGTTCCGCAGTGGGGAGGTGAAGATCCTTGTGGCCACCGATGTGAGCGCACGAGGCATCGACATACCCGATGTGGATTTCGTGGTGAACTATGACCTGCCCGACAAGCCCGAGAACTATGTGCACCGCGTGGGCCGCACAGGCCGTGGAATGAAGAAGGGACTGGCGGTCTCCTTCTGCTCTGACGAAGAGAAGGAGGTGCTTGGCGACATTGAGGAATACCTCACCAAGCCCATCAACCGCGTGGAGATGGACCGCTCCGACTATGCCCAGACCATCGACTTCAGCCGCGAACACGACTGGAAGACACTGATGGCAAAAGAAGAGGAGTTCCAATCGAAAAAGAAGAAGAAAAAGGGGAAATAGGCATGGCCGTTGCCCATTTTCAACATACTTTGGACATCCGCTGCCCAGCACTTAGTTTTGGCTTTTCAAATCAAAATCCACCATAAGACATGGAATCACGTATCTGGCACCAGCATTACCCCGCAGGCGTTCCCACCGACATCAACCCCGACAGCTATCCCAGCATCCTTCAGGCATTTGAGGACAGTTGCGACCTCTATGGCGACAAGGTGGCATTTGAGAACATGGGCGTTCAGCTCACTTTCAACCAGTTGCGCCAGCGTTCGCACAACTTCGCGGCATGGTTGCAGAAGAACACCGATCTGAAATCCGGTGACCGCATCGCCCTCCAGATGCCCAACCTGCTGCAATATCCCGTCTGCATCTACGGGTCGTTCATTGCCGGTCTCGTGGTGGTGAATGTGAACCCGCTCTATACGGCCCGCGAAATGGAGCATCAGCTCAACGACTCGGGCGCAAAGGCCATCGTCATCGTGGCCAATTTCTGCCACGAGCTGCAACAGTGCGTTTCGCGCACAGGTCTCAAGCATATCATCGTCACCCGCATTCCCGACCTGTTCCCACAGCCCAAGCAGTTCATTGTGAATCTGGTGCTGCAGTATGTGAAGAAAATGGTGCCCGCATACAGCCTGCCCAACACCATCGACTTCCGCGAACTGACCAAGGATCACGGCCTGAAACCCAAGTTGGCCGTATTGAAGAATTCGGACACGGCCTTCCTGCAATACACAGGCGGCACCACAGGCGTGAGCAAGGGAGCAGTGCTCACCCACCGCAACGTGATCGCCAACATGGAACAGATGAAGGCGTGGATGGGCAATTCGCTGGTTCAGGGCGAGGAGGTCATCATCACCCCGCTGCCTATGTACCACATCTTTTCATTGACCGTCAACTGCATGGCATTCATCTGCCTGGGCGGAAAGAATGTGCTCGTGACCAATCCGCGCGACATCCCTGCATTCATCAAAGAACTGAAAGGCCAGAAATGGACAGTGATGACCGGGGTGAACACCCTTTTCAACGCACTGCTCAACAACGAGGAGTTCAAGACCATCGATTTCAGTGGGGTGAAGGCCGTGATCGGTGGTGCCATGGCCATACAGCGCCCCGTGGCCGAGAAATGGAAGGAAGTGACCGGCACCGTTCTGGTCGAAGGCTATGGCCTCACCGAGAGTTCGCCAGTGGCCTCTGCCAACCCGTTGGACGGCTCTGCACGCATCGGCACCATCGGTGTGCCCGTGCCGGGCACCGACATGAAACTCACCGATGAGAATGGCAAGGAAGTGCCTGTCGGTGAAAGGGGCGAGATACTCATCAAAGGCCCTCAGGTGATGCAGGGCTATTACAACCGTCCCGAGGAGACCGACAATCAGATCAAGGACGGATGGTTGCGCACAGGCGATGTGGCCGTGATGGCCGCAGATGGCTATTTCACCATCGTTGACCGCATCAAGGACATGATCCTGGTATCAGGATTCAACGTCTATCCCAACGAAGTGGAGGAAGTGATCGCTTCGCACCCCAAGGTGCTGGAAGTGGCCGCCATCGGTGTGCCTGACGAGAAGTCGAACGAGGCGGTGAAGGTCTTCGTGGTGAAGAAGGACGCCAGCCTCACCGAGAAGGAGATCAAGGACTACTGTGCCGAGAACCTCACTGGCTATAAGCGGCCCAAATACGTGGTTTTCCGCGATGAACTGCCCAAGACCAACGTGGGCAAGATCCTGCGCAGGGCGCTTAGGGAAGAGGAGGCCGCCAAGGGCTAATCGTTCACTTTTTTTTGATTGAACCCCGAAAATCTGCCGCCAAAGCAGGTTTTCGGGGTTGTCGTTTCTGATCGCGGGTGTTCATAACCCGGAACGGCCCGTTCCTTCAACAATGTGATTTCGAGGGAATGTGTTCACAACACCGTCCTTTTCGGTTCATAAGCTGTTCACAACCGGTGGGTAACGTGTGGGGAGAATGTGGGTAAGAACCGGCTCGGAAATTTGGAAGGAAGGCAGGACGTACTCTACATTTGACAATACCAAACAAGGGATAAAAGGCTGGCCGCAAGGTCAATTCCAAAGGGGTCTCACGGGACATTTCGGAGGGAGAGCGTCAGAATCCAAAGGTCGGCTTGCCGATCGAGGTGAGGTGGAAACGGTGAAGATGCCCTGCTTGCAGGACGGAAGCCCGAAAAAGCCAAATGAACCGACAGCTTGCTGGCGGGGAGTGAAGACAAAGCCGATGAACAGTAGTTTGGGGCTTGCAGCGGGTCACGGCCCGATGTGAAGTGAGCGGGAATCTGTCGCAAGACGGGTTCCCGCTTCTGTTTGCGCCTATTTGAAGCACTCCTCACGGCCAGATCCACGCATTGGCATCTGAAACACGAAGCCCTTTGAGAGGCATCCTGCGGATGCCTTTTCTATTTACCACAAAGCATCACGAAGTCCCGTGCGTGCGGGATGCACAACGGCACACGAAGAGAATTCCTTGTGTGCCTTTGTGACCGCCCTTCGTGTGCCGTTGTGTTGAAAATCAAAGTCCTCCCAAGGAAGACTTCGACATACGCTCTTTGGGGTCGGCTCTGATGCGACCGACCTGATGCCCGCCTCGCGGCCTACCTTTGTGCCAACCTCCAGAACAACACCCGATGGCAAAGATCAACGTGGGCGACATGGCCCCCGATTTCGAATTGAAGGACAAGGATGGCCAAAAGGTCAAGCTGAGCGACTACCGTGGCAAGCAGAGCGTGGTGGTCTATTTCTATCCCAAGGATGAGACTCCCGGATGCACCGCCCAGGCCTGTTCGTTCCGCGACAGCTATGAGGATTTCAAGGCCGCAGGTGCCGAGGTCATCGGCATCAGCAGCGATACAGGCCGTTCGCACACCGATTTTGCAGCGCATCACCGACTGCCGTTCATTCTGCTGAGCGACATCATCGGCAAGGTGCGCAAGGCCTATGGGGCCTACGATCTGCTCGGGCTCATCCCCGGCCGTGTCACCTTTGTGATCGACAGGGATGGCCGTGTCATTCACAGGTTCGATTCGCAGCTCAGCCCCAAGAAGCACATTGACGAGGCATTGGCCAAGCTCCAAAAGCAGGTCTGACGTTGTAGGTCCTCAGGGAGGATGTCGATGGGGCATGCTTCACTTCCATCTACAGGCAAAGATGGCGCGGTGGCCGGCCCCGTTCAGAACCGCAGTCCCATTACCAGAACGTCATCCACCTGATCTTCCTTGCCCTGCCATTCTTGAAACATGGTGAGCAGGCTGCGCTGCTGCCGTTCCAATGGAAGATGTGAACACGATACGATGCGCTCACGGAACCTCCCCGTGGTCATCTTGCGGCCCAGTGGCCCACCGAACTGGTCGGCAATGCCATCGCTGAAGAGATAGATGACATCACCGGTCTGCACCGTGAACCGATGTTCTTCGAAGGTCTGCCCATCAGGAGAATGACCTCCGATGGAGAAGCGGGTAGGGGGCAGCTCCATCAATGCTCCACCACGGATTCTCCAAAGCGGCCGTTTGGCCCCTGAATAGGAGACCGTTCCGGTGTCGCGGTCGTAAGCGATCAGTGCCACGTCCATACCATCGCGTGAGGCATTGACAGCGCTTTCGGTCGATTGGCGCAAAGTGCGCTTCACCTCGTTGCTCACGATCTGGAGTATACGCCCCGGGTCATCTGCCAAAAGGAGTGCCTGTTCAAGTTTCTCCACGCACAGCACACTCACCAAGGCGCCCGGAACCCCATGGCCTGTGCAGTCGGCCACGGCCAGATAGCGCTTGCTTCCCTTCTCGGCCACCCAATAGAAATCGCCCGACACCACATCGCGGGGAAGGAATAGGACGAAGCTGTGCGGGAAATGATGTTTCACCTCATTGCTGGACGGAAGCAGTGCGTTCTGTATGGAGCGCGCATAGTTGATGCTGTCGCGGATGTCCCTTGCCTGCTGCTCGATGCGCTGACGGGCCGATTCGATCTCTTTGGTGCGCTGCTGCACCTTTCCCTCCAGTTCGCGGGTCACCTTGGTCTGCAGCTGCTCGTTCTCTCGGAGCTGTTCGATGAGCTCGCCTTGCAGCCGTTCGCGTTCGTGCTGCTCGCGGATACGGTCAATGCGATTGGCCACCAGCGAGGCGATGGTCTGCAGGATGCGAAGGTGCTTGCTGCTGAAAAAGGCCTTTTCACGGTGCTCTGAGTCAATGACCCCCAGCACCGTTTTCCCGCTCATTATCGGCACGGCTATTTCCGACAGGCGCATCTCATCATCCAGAATGTAGCGTGCATCCAGCGATGTGTCTGCCACCACCTCAGGTCGGCCTGTCTGCGCCACACTCCCTACAATGCCTTTGCCAATGGGGATGGTGATGGGATTGAGGATGTCGAGGTCGATGGGGTTCTTGGGGCCATAAGCGGCCATTTGCACAAGCTGCTGCCGATCCTTGTCCATCAGATAGATCACACTGTCCTCGAAGCCCAACCGGGAGATGCAGTTCTTGGCAAGGTCCCAAAGCACGTCCTCAACCGTAGATTGAAGGAACAGTGTCTGAGAGAACTGGTTGACGGTCTGCTCCACCTCAAGGTCCTGCTGCTTCTCGCGCTCCTGTTGCCGCAGGTCTGCAAGCGTTTTTTCCAGCTCACGGGTCCGTTCGGTCACAAGTTGTTCCAGCTTCGATGCAGTGAGTTGCAGCTCGCTTATCTGATGATGGAACTGCATGCCGCGTATCTCCTTTATCTTCTTCTCGTTCAGATGCTGTTCCTGATGCTGGTAGAAGATCTCGTGCTGTTCGAGGGCCTTCACTGGGTCGCCAAGTGCAGCCCATGCCTTGGACAGTTCAAGATGGATCTCGGCCAGCTCGTTCCTTCCGGTGTTCTCATCAATATGTTTGAGGGCATCTTCGAGCATGTCGATGGCCTCTTGTGGTCTGCCATGCCTGTTCGCCAGCCGTGAGAGCATCAGGAGGTCGGCCAGAATGATGCCGATGTAGTTCACCCTCCTTGCTATCACCAGACTTTCCTGCAATTTGTCTATCGCTTCGTCATCCCTTCCTTGAAGGAGATAGACCTCACCGATGTTCGATAGCACGATGGCCTGCATTGACGGGCGGCTGTCATCCAGCATGGAGAGGCACTCTTCGAACAGCGCAAGTGCCTTGTCATACTCTCCGGTGCGTGTGTAGGTGTCGCCCGTGTTGTTCATGGAGCGCAACAGGCCCTCATGGTCGCCCGACAGCTTGCGCAGTTCCAAGCTGCGCAGGTTCGCCTGAAGGCGGTTGTCATAGTCGTTCAGATAGTCATAGATGGCCCCCAACGTGTTGAGCACCATGGCCTCATTCTTCATGTCGCCATGATCGCGGTAGAATCGCGATGCGGCAATGGCGTGCTCATACGATTCGGCATGAAGGCCCATGCTGAGACCAGCTATGGCCAATGTGCGCCTGCTGTCTGCCAGACCTTGGTCGTAGTGGTGTGCGAGCGAGGCATCATGCGCTTCTTTGGCCCGCCTGTATGCCTTGCGCATGTCGGTGGCACGCAGTTCCCATCCTGCCGCGTTGATGCGGTCGATCTCTTCAATGGCGGCCTGCTTTTGCACTTCTTCAGACATGGGTCAAGACCTTACCTCTATCACGCTGCAAGTAACGTAAATGGCCACAACAGGTTGTTGAATCGGGTCAAAAAATCTCGCCCCGCTCTTCGCCTTGTCCACAACGGCCCACCTGAGTCTGTGAGGGTCGACCTGTCTTCGGGAAGCCTCGACATGTGTTCCGGAAGGGTCAACCCAAGTTCAGGAAGGTGGCAACCGTGTTCAGGAAGGTGGCAACCGTGTTCAGGAAGGGGCAACCCAAGTTCAGGAAGGGGCAACCCAAGTTCGGGAAGGGGCAACCCAAGTTTGGGAAGGGTCAACCCAAGTTCGGGAAGGGGCAACCCAAGTTCGGGATAGGTCAACCCAAGTTCGGGAAGGGTAGATTGAATGCAGTGATATTTTATCCGATAGAAACCCCGAAGGGGGCTCACTGCTTTTCGCAGTGATCGCAAAGCCTCAATCGCCAATCCTCAATAAAACCTCCCCCCGCTCTTCGCCTTGTCCACAATGATCTGTGGTGGTAGGAAACGCTCACCGTGCTTCTCGGCAAGTTGCACGGAGTTCGTAATTCCTAAATAGAATTTGGATTCATGTATTTCAGGCCGTCCACTTTCAGGAAATCACGGTCATTGTCAGCGACCAAAGTGCGGTCGTATGTCATGGCTGTTGCGGCTATGAGTGCATCCGGCAGCTTGAGTCCAAATGCTTTCCGTATCTCGATTGTTTTTCTGACCACGCGTTTGTCAATGCCAATTATGGTTGATCCCTGCACGAATTCGCTATAAATGAGCAGGTCTGCCTTTTTTGGCGGATTCCACGCAAGCAGTTCAATTTCCGATACGAACGAAAGCACACAGCCAGCGTCCACCACCATATCCAAGAAAGCCAGTCCAGCTTTTGGGAAAGTGCCATTCAGGTATTTGATGACCGCGCTGGTGTCTGTCAGATATTCCGTGTCCATTCGTCACGAAGTGAGTTCAGTTGGGCATCTATTTCCTCATTGCTCATTCCGCTGGCCTTGCCACGTAACGAGGACAGTTTTACAGCACCCTTCCCTTTGCTGATTGCAGATTTTTCCATCCGCAGTTCTTTCAGACGTTCAAGCATCCTGTTGTCGGTGAGCTGCAACACCCACTGAATGAGGTCGAGCTTCTCGGTTTGGATGTTCATGGCAGATGGTTTTTGGTGACAACGAAGTTACGGATTGACAGCAACTCAGAACCCGTCAACCCCAATCGCAAACCGACCGAAGGGGGCTCACTGCTTTTCGCAGTGATCGCAAAGCCTCAATCGCCAATCCTCAATAAAACCTCCCCCCGCTCTTCGCCAGGTCCACGATGATCTGTGGCGGCAGGAAACGCTCACCGTGCTTCTCGGCAAGACGGTTGAAGATGTCCACCGTCTGCTGCGCGCCCAAAGTGTCCATATAGCGGAACGGCCCACCACGGAAAGGAGGGAAGCCAAGGCCGAACACCGCCCCTACATCACCGTCCAAAGGATTGGCAATGATGCCTTCTTGCAAGCAAAGCGCGGCCTCGCTCACCATGCTCATGCCGATGCGCTCGTACATTTCCTTCGGGTCGAACTGCTTGCGGGTGTTGCCACCGAAGAAGCTGTAAACGTTCGCATCCAGTTCCCGCTTCTTCTTACCGTTCTCATCGTAGGCATAGAAACCTTTCTTGTTTTTGCGGCCGTGGTATCCGGCCTCGAACATCTTCTTCATCGCATCGCTCACCTTCACGCCTTTGCGCGTGGAAATGAAATGCTGCATCAGTTGGCCGCTCATGATATGCGCACCCACATCAATGCCCACTTCGTCCATCAGGGTTATCGGCCCCACCGGGAAACCGAATTTCTTCAGCACCTTGTCAATCTGAAGGGCATCCGCGCCTTCCTCCAGCATGTTGAGCGCTTCGCCCAATAGCGGGGCGAGGATGCGTGTGGTGTAGAATCCCGGGCCGTCCTTCACCACGATCACCGTCTTGCCTTGGCGCACACCGAGGTCGTAGCACGTGGCCGTCACCCAGTCAGCGGTCTGGTCGGTCACTACGATCTCCAGCAGCGGCATTTTCGGTACCGGACTGAAATAGTGCATCCCGATCACCTGCTCTGGTCGTTTCGATGCCTTGGCGATTTCGTGAATCGGCAGGGCAGAGGTGTTGCTGGCGAAGATGGCCGATTCGCTCATGTGGCTCTCGCATTCGGCAAGCACCTTGTGTTTCACATTCAGTTCTTCGAAAACGGCCTCGATCACCACCTGCGCCTTCTCGAAATTGTTGAAGTCAAGTTGACCCACGATGCGGTTCATCATGCGGTCGGCATCCAACTGCGCCATGGCCTTGCGCTGCACCTTCTTGCCGATGTCGCTCCAGACCGTTCTGCGCGCTTGCGTCAGTGTTTCCTGTTTGATGTCCTTCAAGAGGACGCGTATGTCCTTGGCCGCGCTCACCTGCGCAATGCCAGCTCCCATGAAACCCGCGCCCACCATGGCGATGGTGTCCACCGGACGGACGACACTTTGCAGCGGGTTCTTCTTCTTGTCCGTCATGGCGAAGAAAATACCCCGAAGTTGGAAGCTCTCCGGTGTGAGGATCAGCTTCTCGAAACGCTTCACCTCTTCGGCATAGCCCTTTTCCAGACCCGATTCCATGCCGATGCGGACGCAGTCCATAATCTCATAAGGAGCGGGATAGTTGCCATTCGTCTGACGGTCCACCATCTCTTTCGCTTTCTTGAAGATGATGCCGCGCGTGATGGGATTCCCTTCGAGAAACTTCTCCATGCCCGTGCGTTTGTCCTCGCGCTTCATTGGGGCTTTCACCAGTTCGTTGGCAAGACAGATGGCCGCATCGAGCAACGCCTCTTTGGAAGAGATACGGTCCACCAGTCCCATTTTCTTGGCAGGATAGGCGAACACATTCTTGCCTGTGAGCATCATGTCCAATGCTTTTTGGATGCCTACCAATCGCGGCAACCGCTGGGTGCCACCACCACCGGGCAACAGACCGAGTTTCACTTCAGGAAGCGACATGATCGTTTTTGGGCTATCGGAAGCTACACGTGCAGCGCAGGCCAATGCGATCTCCAGTCCCGCACCCATGCACGCACCATTTATGGCCGCCACAATCGGCTTCTTGCTTTTCTCCAATCGTTGCAGGATCGCATGTCCTTGCTTCGCAATCGGCTGCCAGTCGCCTTCTTTCTTCACATTGGCGAATGCATCGATGTCGGCTCCAGCAATGAAATCCTTCTTGCGGCTGATCATCACTCCGGCCTTCACGCTGGAATCCTTTTCCAGTTCATCCATCAGCGGGTTGAACATGCCGATCATGTCCGGCCCGATCTTGTTCACCTTGCTGTCCTGCTCGTCCATCCAGATGATGGCGATGCCGTTTCTAATTTCAATGGAGAAGTACTTGTTGGTCATGGGAAAGTTTGATTGCAGAATAACGATTACAGAATGTCGATTGCAGATGGATGATTAAAAGAAAAGGAACGTATGCACTTTACTGAAATGAGCACGTCAATAAGCGAAGACTTTCTTGACGAGAGTCTCATTGGAATTTGAAACCCGAACGATGACAATGCCCGATCGTGCGTGGAGAACAGTGGTTTCACCTCTTTTCACTGCTTGCGAATGGAGAACTCGGCCCGTGATGTCCATCAGGTCGAGCGTTCCCGAAACATCTGAACGGACGATGAGCTGACCGCCCTGAGAAAGGACGGTGAAGGTGGGGATCTCCGTGTCATTGATGCCTGTCGGCAGTTCCACTTCGCAGGGAGCGAAGGATTCTCCGGTCAAGAGGGCATACACATTTCCACAAAGTGCTTCGGTCACTGTTTGGTCTATCCAACACGAATAGAATTCACCTTCAACAGTGGGTGTGCCAACCGCACGGATATGAAAATGGATGGTCGCGGGGCCACTTGCGGCTGAGATGCCAAGCCCTGTGGTCTGGGGTGTGAAGGTGGTGGAATCCCCTGCGTTCACAGGCTGCCAGCCGTTCATCAGCGCGGTCGATGACGGGTCGGGTTCATCAACCACAAGGGCCAGCTCAATGCCCGTTGGGAACTCTATCCCCTGAAAATTGAATGTGAAGTCCGTGCCATCGGCCCATGTGCAGTTCCCGGGCGATTGATACGTTCCCACATAGACAACATCATTGCGATACTCGCCTACCAAATAAGGCGCAATCCATGTCTGCGCCAAGAGCGGGGCAGGGGAGAGGAGAATCGCTGTGAGAATGAGTTTCATGACGGGGAAGGACAAAAGATTTGCGAATAACGATTAACGAACAGCGATTTTGCGATTGCTGGCAGATCAACTGTCACCATCACGTTTCTTTTTGGCGGTATTTACACTTGCCACAAAAATGGAAATCAATTCATTGCATTCGGACTTGACTTGGGAAACAAAGTCATTG
This sequence comes from Flavobacteriales bacterium, assembly GCA_021739625.1. GTDB lineage: Bacteria > Bacteroidota > Bacteroidia > UBA10329 > UBA10329 > UBA10329. The sequence continues at coordinate 36,460 of JAIPBJ010000015.1, forward strand.
GATGGGTGCAGATTGGTTTTTTCAATCACTTTCAGGCAGATGAAGCTTTCTCTTAATTCCTTGATGATGACGTTGACCTTATGGATGAAGTCACGGTTCGACTCCGCAGCCCTTGCCTCACCACAATTGAGTGCTGGTGACGAGCCGCTCCTTAGGAGTTGGTTGGCGTAGTAGCGTGATGCGTATGTGTTTGGCATCTTCTCGGTGAGACTAACAATGGCCACCGCGAAATCAATTAAGCGGTCTTCGAGCTGCTGTGGGGTCATTGGATTATGGATTAGCGAAGAACGATTTGCGATTAACGGTTTATGTTTGGACTTTGGTCATGGGAGGTAGTGCTAGGTTGTTGCGATGCCGTCAATCGCCAATCGCTGTTCGTTAATCGTTATTCGCCAATCACTTTCCGTATCGCTCTAGAATAGTAGCATGTCCATGCGCTCCTGCCGCGCAGGCTGCAAGCAGTCCATAGCGTCCATTCTCCGCAATAAGCCGATTGGCCGTTGTTGTCATGATGCGAGCGCCAGTTGCTCCGAACGGATGTCCGATGCTGAGCGATCCGCCCCAAAGGTTCATCTTGTCCATGTTCATCTGGCCAACGGCCTTGTCGCGACCAAGGTGCTTTTTGGCAAAGTCATCAGAGGCCAATGCCGCAATGTTGGCAAGGATCTGCCCAGCAAACGCCTCGTGGAACTCGATAACGTCCATGTCCGAAAGTTCGAGGTTGTTCCTTTTCAGGATCTTGGAAATGGCATAGGCTGGCCCCAACAGCAGTTCCTCGCGGATATCATGACCCGTAAAGACATAATCGGTGATGTATGCTTTGGGCGTGAAACCGAGTTCCTTGGCTTTCTCTTCGCTCATGATAAGGACGGCCGCAGCACCGTCTGTGAGGAACGATGAGTTGGCAGCCGTCAAGGTGCCGTGCGGTTTGACGAATGCGGGTTTCAGAGCGGCCAACTTTTCGATCGGAGCCACACGGATGCCGTTGTCCTTATCTATGGGTTTGAACTTCGGAGGAAGCTCAACAGCCACGATCTCTCTTGCCAAGAGTCCTGCATCCTGTGCTTTCTGCGCGTTGACGTGCGACCTTAGTGAAAGCTCGTCCTGGGCCTCGCGGGTGATGCTGAATTTGGCGGCCAACGTCTCGCAGTCCTCGCCCATCAGTTTGTTGGTGAGGAATTCTGCCACAGCGGGTTTCTCTGGGGCAAAGTCGGATGGACGCAAGGTCAATGCAAATTTGATGTAGTCACCTGTGCTGCGCAGCTTCTGAGCGTTGAACAGTTTCTGGCGCATGTGCTTCTTGAATCCTATCGGAGTGTCGGAGGTGCACTCCGTTCCGCCAGCGATGATCACATCGGCCTCGCCCAAACGGATCAGGTTGGCGGCCTGCGAAATGGCCTGATTGGCCGAGATGCATGCCTGCGACACCGTGTGGCATGGGGTTGTCATTCTCAACCCTGCTGTCAGTGCAGACTCCCGTGCCACGTTAGGGGTCTTCACATTATGGATCACGGTGCCCATCACAACTTGATCCACCTGATCGGGTCTGATACCTGTTCTGTCAAGCACGCCCTTGATGGCGAATGCCCCGAGCTGGTAGCTCATCAGGTCAAAGTAGTCGGTCCCTGCTTTCAGGAATGGGGTGCGTGCCCCGTCAATTAGTACAACTCTTCTGCTCATGGTGTTGGTTTCAATGCGTGCATGGCAAATGTATGGGATTATCGAAGTTCTCGAAGCAAGGAGGATATTGGAAACTGGTAGGAAGAATAATGCTGCCCATCGATTTTTTTAACCTGATTGTCTGTCGGTCAATAAGTTTGTTTACTATCATTGCACGTTAATTTGGAGTTGAACTGAACTTACCTGACATGAGACATTCTTTACACTTGACTTTGATGGGCAAATGGTTGTTTTTCACTGTTCTGACCTGTTTTTTTGTTGAAGTCTCCGCCCAGAGCACCACTGCTTTTTTCAATGCCGATGGCACCGAGGTAACAGGCACTTGGCAGAGTGATGGCCGTCTGAAGTCGCTTGTGTTGGACTTGCATCCGGCAGTGTACGTCAATGATGGTGCCGTTAAAGTCCGCGAGAAGTCTCCGACCGTGCTTTACTCCGACCTTGAATCTGTCAAGACAATCAATGGTCTTTCTTTCCCATCAGGTAAGATTGAGATTGTGACAATCCTTGTCGATGATCTGGGGTCGCTGTCGCAAGTAGTAGATCTTTCGGTCTTTGCAGGGTTCGAGCGGTTGAAGTATGTGCATGTGAAAGCATCGGTCGAGTGCCAGACCAGCGACCTTTTCCAGATGTTGAAGAATGTAGATTCCCGCTACCAGATCCTGGTAACGGTTGAACGCCCTTCCTGATTTCCTGACCGTTTGCTATTTATTGATCGGCTTCCCTGCCGTTCGGCCAAAATCCCTAACCTTCTGTTAAGCCATTGTGATGAGCACTAATTCTCCTCTATTCCAATTGTACCCCAACCGAATGATCGCAGGACTGCTTATGGCAGTTTTTTCATTTGGGGCCATCGCCACCGCCAATGCCCAGGTGCGCGTTCCCTTCACCCAGCGGACTGTTCCGGCCAATATCAAACTGAAGGGAGACTTTGCCATGACCGGCAATGTCAACCTGACGTTGGTCAACTATGGTGATGAATCCACCAATGCTGCCAATATGGAGTACATCGATATCGACAGCGATATCACCACGTTCAATTCATCTGCAGCCAATCTGGATTTTTCGGTTGAGAATGGAGCGAATCCGGAGTGCTCAGAAATCATTTGGGCAGGGCTGTACTGGAGTGGCCGAGCATCGAATGGCACCAATAGCCCCGATGTGTTCACTGTGACCAAGTCAATGCCTACGGGGGCTACGACTCCTGTGAATCAGAACTATACGCTCAATCATCAGGATGCGGTCCCTGCCACACAATATTCCATGGTGGTCACCAGAGGAGGGGCAACTGGCGACCGCTATGCCATTTATACGTTCTCTGACGGCACCGACACCTACGTTTTCAATTTCACGAACAGCACAGGGGCGAGCAGGGTAACGCTTTCGGTGAACGGTGGAACTGCGGTGAATGTCCCAGTGAACTACACTACGGCCTCTGGAAGTATAGGAATTGCGGAATTGGTGACACCTTATGTCATCACTATTGGAGGAGCGAATCTCTCAATCATCAGACTGAGAAGGGATTCAAGAACAGACCGTACTACAACTCAGACCGAAGATGCTGGCGAGGCCGATGTGAGCCTTGTGGGAGACCTTCCTGTCTATGGCAATGTGACCAAGACATTTGACAAGCGAAAGGTGAAGTTCAAAGGTCCGATGGACGCTGGATATACCGAGCTCGAAGTTGTTGATGGCGACATTTACTATCCATTCGATCAGGATGGCTTCATGTACTCGGCATTCTATGACGTCACCAGCCATGTTACGGCCAATGGCCCGGGAGAGTACATGGTAGCGGACATTGCCCTTGTCGAAGGTAACGGTGGGGGAACCGGTTATTATGGCGGCTGGGGCATGGTGGTGGTCTATGAGAACTACCTGATGAACTGGAGGGATATCAGTGTGTTTGACGGACATTCGTATGTGGCAGGCGGTATCACTGCCGATTTCACTATTCCCGTGGCCGGATTCCAGACTGCGCCCGCAGGCGACATCGATCTGAAGATCGGTATGATGGCCGGTGAAGGTGACCGTGGCATATCAGGTGATTATTTCCAGATCAGGAACGCGGCCGATAATGCTTGGGTCACCTTGAATCACGGGGGCAATTCTGCCAACAACTACTTCAATTCGTCCATCTTCACGGGGGGCAATGCCCGTAATCCCAACCTTCTGAACAACACGGGTATGGACGTGAGCGTCTATACGATTGACAATCCTGGTAATGCTGTGGTTGCCAACGGTCAGACGGCAACCACTTTCCGTTATGGGACGACTCAGGACACCTACGTCATCTTCAACATCACCATGTCGGTGAATTCCTACGTGCCGGAGGTGGAGGGGCTGGTCTCGGTGATCAACATCAATGGGTCGTCATCGCTTCCGAGTCCACTTTCGGCAGGGCCGGGTGAAGACATCGAATTCGAGGTGGAGATACGCAATCTCGGTACCGAGCCGGTCAACAATTTCAGCATCAGTATTCCGATGCCATATACGGGCACCTTGTTGCCTGCCAGCCTTAACAGCAGCATCTTCTTCTCTCCCGATCCTTCTCCGAACAACCTTTATTTCGATCCCAACGTGGGGCCAAATGGCTCCGTGATCTATGATTTCGGTACCCTTCCATTGCCCACAAATCCTCAGGATCTGCTGGCATCGTTCCGGTTCACCATCCGCGCCACAGACAATTGCGCCCTGCTCAACGAACCATCATGTCTGAATGAGATACCTGTTACTGGAACAGTTTCAGGAGAAGGGGCCATCACAGGATTCAGTGTCATCAATGCGCAACTGATCACTGGCTATCAGACTGCTGGTGTATGCGTGGGGGCACCTATCTACGACCCTATCGTGACCCTTATTGATGTGGATGCACAGTTCTTGGTGGACAATTGCACCGCAGATGAGCTGGCCGGAAATTTCTATTTCTGCGATGGCAGCCCCACTGTTCCTGTCAGTACAATAGCGGCAAGCTATCCTGCAGGTACCAGATTCTTCAACGAGTATCCTGTGAATCTGGGTGTTTCAACTGAATACACTACCACATTTCCCGTCACACCCGGCTCGGTCATCACCTATTATGGTGTTCCACCTGTTGTGACTGACGGATGTGTGTTCAACATACATCTTAATACATGCGGTGATATTGTGGCCAATGATGACAATGGCGGGCCGGTCAATGGAATCACTGGAGGCACAGATGTCCTCAACGTGTTCGACAACGATGAGATGAACAGTGTTCCTGTCGTTCCCGCGCAGGTCACATTGACGGAGGTGACTCCCGATCCGACAGGCACCTTGACACTCAATCCTGACGGCAGTGTTGATGTGACCCCAGGATCTCCGGCAGGCTCCTATACACTCACTTATCAGATATGTGAGAATCTGTTCCCGGCCAATTGCGATCAGGCAGTTGTGACGGTCACAGTGAGCGCATCCGATATCATCGCTAACGATGATAACGGTTCGGCCAGCGGATACTCGGGTGGTGTGGCTGTTGCCAATGTTTGGGGCAATGACCTCTTGAATGGTAGCCCTGTCAATCCTGCCAATATCACCACTACCGTAACTGTTCCGGCCAGCCACCCGGGTGTTGTGCTCAATACGGGCACAGGTGAAGTGACCGTGGCGCCCGGAACTCCTGCCACCATCTACACCATCACCTATAATATATGTGAGAATCTTAATCCGACCAACTGCGATGATGCGGTGGTGACCATCACTGTCAATGCACCTGCCATTGTAGCCACTGATGATGCGAGCGGTCCGGTCAACGGCATAAGCGGTGCGACCAACGTTCTCAATGTGT
>JAIPBJ010000016.1 GCA_021739625.1 Flavobacteriales bacterium
ATGTCGGCCTGAGGGATGGTGATCACGTTGTCGCCCACCGTCCTGATGGTCAGGTGGCTGCCAATGATGTACTCCTGTAGAATGCCGCTGACCACATCGTCATTGGTAAGGAACACCTTGGCGCGGGTCTCCTGCTGGGCAGATGACTGGAGGGCAAAGAGACAGAGAAGGAGGGAAAGCAGTAGGTGGTGCATGGCGGTCGGGTTAAGGTGATTCAGTTTTGTTGTGCCCCCGTGGCGTTGATGTCCACATGCCAGCGGGCGGCCTCTGACGAAAGGGCAATGAGGGTAAAAGAAAGGAGGAAAGGGACTGTTCTCATGGTAATGCGTTTATGATATTGCTGGACAATGTTTCATTGAGGCTTGAAGTCAGTTCAATCATGCCACAAATATTTGAGGTTCGGCATCTGGTCGGCTATGCGGTGGGCTTCTTCTGCGGTCACATTCGTACCCACGAGGTACAATAATTGCAGTTTGCGCAGATTGATGAGTTCATCAGGCAGTTTCTCAATCGGATATAAATGAAGACTCAGGGCTTCAAGGTCTTTCATGTCAAGAATCCCCTTGGGAAACTCCTTCACACCCACTTTGCCTGCCAATCCTTCAATCCACAGATACTTGATGTGCTCCAACCCCCGAAGCTCATTGGGGATATCCACATTGCAATCGTAAATCCTCAACCAGATCAGGTCCTGAAACACAGACAGGTCGCCCTCTATCAGGACGGTCGGCTCTTCATCGTCAGGGCCACCGGTGCCTGCAATGTCAAGTTCCCTCAAGTTGGAGTGCTTGGACAGAAGCCCTGGGAACCTCATCGCTCCTCTCAGGTGCAGTACCACTCTCTCTATCTCCTGATGGTGTGCATACGGGTAAAGCAATGGGTCCTCAACGAAAGGATAGAAATGCAGTTCATGGATCCGCACTTGTTTCGGCTGGCTGGGGGAGGCACATATCGTTCTATGTGGGGTTCCCTTCTTGGAATACGGGAATCTTCTCTTCTCGGGATACACATCGGCTGGAAGAAAACTGAAGGCACTGGAGTACAGCCTGAAAGTTTCGTGTTTTCGGGGCCTTGTGCGATTGGTTTGGATAATGTTCTGGGCCGCTGTTTTTACGAAAATCGTATCCATGCACTGGTATAATATCTTAATTCTTTTACGGTATAAGGCCGTTGCGAAGTACTTGTCAATGAGCCATGATGCTGGCCTTCCCTTGCGTGTCCGTTTATATTTCGCATCGTTAAGTGTGCCCTCATGCCAAGCACCGTGACAGGATAACCTCATGGCCTCCTGAGCATGACAATTTACGGCATCAAGAAAAAAAAATCCGATGACCAATGCGAAGGGTAGATATGTCCGGAAAGCCCTCATGATCAATACATCAAAAGCGCGTTAGAGTGTACGCTGTTCTCATTGTCTCGCATGATCTTCGCGAGATTGCCTGTGCCGGGCTCACTGAACGAGATGACCGTAAAGAACTTCCCCGACCTCAAGGTAGGATTTACAAAAGTCCGTTGTGCCGTCTTCGTCACCAGATTGGAATCGGAGTTCTTGGTTTTACCGGCTCTGGTAAACCGATCCGATAGATTATTGGGGCCGTCATAGAGGTTGTCCCCTCTCACTACATGACAAAACACATGGCGGTTCTCTGATGTGGGCACATCAGTGGTGGCGAAGCTCAACGAACCATCCCCGTTGTGAAGGAACAGCCCGATGCCGGGAGTGGGGTTCCTGTTTTCAAAGTTAGCCATTGCCTGGCCTCCCAAGTAAGTGAACTGATGAACAGGCAGCACCTCAATGCTCTGATCAAGTACGACCTCCAGCTGTGCGTTCGTCACGCAGTCGGTGTGCGGCACACTCATCAGGTTGTCCCTGAAATCATACTGCCTGTCATGGCTGCCGGGAAGAAGCATGGGCATGAAACCTCCCCAGCTGTCCGGATCGCTTGGGTCGCTTGGGCCACCATTGACATTCAAAATCTTCTCGTCTCTGTAAACCTGATAATAATGGTATCTGTCCTGAAGACCCAACATGTGCCCGAACTCATGGGCAGGCATATTGCCGTGGGTGTCGAAAATTCCTGTTCTCGTGAAGTATCCCTGAAAATAGCCAAGACATGCGTAGCTGCGAACTGAGCGGTCGGCATGGGTGGGATCGGTATCAACGATCGGGAAAGTAACGGGGTCATCAACCGTGATGACGAGGTCATATTCATTCGGGTTTGCATTTTCGGGGATCGGCCCCTCAACATAGTCAATTGAAACAGTTAATCTGGTCTGTGTGCCGTCAGGGGCCACATAGGTCAGACCATCCCATATCTCGGTGATGTTATCGATGATACGGTCGGCCATGTTCTTCAACTGTTGCTCGGTCACGCCTGTGTACACCTCGTGGGGTATGAGGTAGAGGCAGAGCGCGAGGTTGTTGCGCATGGGCGGGGGCTGCGTCTGTTGCGTACCGTTGCCGTCTTTCATCGACATGGCAGCGGGCGGCTCCGGGCTCTCGATGCTGGCGGGGTAGTGCAGGCTTATACTACCGTCATCGGTGGCATGGGCCAGCAGATGATAGGGTGTGAGCCTGCCATTGGCATATCTGTAAACCATGGCAGGAGCGGCCACGGGCCCCATCGCTCCGATGCCGCCCCCAATGGCCGATGACGGGCTGATGCGGTCTGTGAGTTCCTCCCGTTTGACGGGCAGCATACTGTAGCGGATGGCGTTGAGCACACCCTGCACCGTGATGCGCAGGAACAGCTCCCAGCCCTCCACGCGCACAGGCTCGCTGTCCTTGTCGGGGCGAACCTCCACGCGATAGGTGATGTCCCAGGCCAGCTGCCTCCGGTCGGAAGGACTCACATAGGGCACGCAGGTTTCCAACTTGAGCAGCTCTGTCTGGAACAGCCGTGGGAAGCTCTGCGCCCTGTGGGCAGGGCCGTTTGCCGCTCGGTCATTGAACCGCTGGAAGAGCATCCCGGCCACTTCCACGGCCTTGTCCATGTCGCCCGCATCTTCGGTGCGCCCGGGCGCGAGGCTGACCACAGGGTTCTCAAAACTCCAGTAGCCTGTCCGGGCACTCATGGAGAAACGGTAACCAGCACCCTCATTGGTGCTTCCCCTCATACCGAACAGCCCCTTTATGAGGCTTTCGGCCCTCACCATGGTGGCCGGACTTTCGGTCTCGTATATGAGGATGCGAGGCATGATTCCGTCAAGCATTCAAATCCACCCCGTCCAGTTCACCGTCCTCAAACCTCTCCTCCGAATAGTCGGGCAGGTGCTGGTAAGGTGCATTGGGGCCTTCCATGTCCGTTGGCAGCGTCACCAGCGAGGTAGGCATCTTGATGACCCACGGGTCGCCAACGGGCTGGGGCTCCAGTTCAAGCGCTTCCAGATTGCCAAGGTCGTCCATGATCCGGAGGGCACGGTCGCTGGTCAGCGGCACATCCTCGCCCGCCCACACATTGCCCGTATCAAGGAAATGGAGCATGGAGGCGGTCATGGCCGGGGTGACCGGCACCAGCACCTTCGCCATGCCTGCCCGCAGGAAGTGGGTGAAGTCCGGATCGGCCTGTTCGCCCAGCATCTTCATCTTGTCCACCCAGCCCGGTTTGCGGCCATAGAAATAGGGGTAGAGTTCATAAGTCAGGTTGTCCCACTCCACGGCCTTCTCGAAGAAGGAGGCGTAGCGGCCCTCCTCCTCTGCCTTCGCGAAGAGGAATTGCGGATAGCCGAAGGGGTTGTGATTGTTGCGCATGGCGCTGAACGCCTCGAACCGCTGCCCGGTGATGGCCTCCAGCGCGGAACGCTTCAGTTCCTCGCGCATGATCGCCTGATTGATGCCGGGGTTGTTGCCACTGATGTCCACCCCAGAGTTGATGGCCGCAGCGGTCACCTTGTTCTCATAGTCTGAGAGTTTGGCACGGTATCCCTGCACGATGGAGTTGTAGGTCTTGATGCGCCATTCGTCATAGAGAATCTGGGAGCGTATGCAACGAACCTCCACAGTGACCATCGCTGAAATGTTGCGGGTCTTCATAAAAACGAAAGGGACAGTCTCCGTCTCATTGTCCAGTCCGTACCACCATCCGGGACTTCCTATCCAATGGTTACCCACCCTCGCTTGAAGGCTACCCCCATCGGTTCCCTGAAGTTTCACGCAGGCATCATGCGCCAGATAGCCTTTGGGCACTGCCAAGGAATTCTCCACCGTGGTGAGGTGATAGACTCCACTGGCGACATCCGCACCGAGGCTATCTTCCCCGAATGCCTTGTTGACCCATGTGTACTGAGGAGGAGGTGGCGTTAGGTCAGCGACATCATAGAGTGCCCCGAAACCACCATAATTCCCTTCGTTGATACTTTCAAAGGTCTGTATTCCTGCATTCTCCAACGTCATTGGCGGTTCGAACTCACCCTTCTGTGCCTGAGACATGCTGTAGAGATAGAAGGCGGCCGGTTCGGGGATGTGCAACTCCATCATCATCCGCTTGCCGTAGTTCAGCAGACGGGTAAGGTAGAGTTTGTCCACCCAGGTATAGACCCCGGATATGTTGCCGTTGCCTGTCGGCACATTTGTGAAACCATGACTGTTCTTCTCCACCACCTCCTCTATGCGGATGGAGGTACGTTCTACCCGTACACGCTCTGTGACGCGGTTGAGGGCCCTGCTGGTGACCTCCTGCGCATAGGAGGATGCGGACTGCGTGGAATTGGTCTGAGAGTTGGATGTTCCATAGCCGAAGGTGGCCCCCACGGTGACGACACCGCCATAGCTTGCCGTGAGCGATGCGCCCACCTGCATCTGGCTCTGTTGTGATATGACGCTGCTGCTGGCCTGTTCAAGGCTGAAGCGGTCGGTGGTCTGCAGGTCGCGCTCTTCGAAGGTGGTCCGCTCGGTCTCGGTGGTGGAGCGTTCTTCCAGTCTGCGGGTGTGGGTGTGTTCGCGATTGCGGGTCTCACCCTCCAACACGTTCTCTATATGGGCCACCTCACCGGGCTGGTAGCGTATGAGCTGCCGTCTGGTGAGGAGGAGGTCGCCTACATACAGGCTCTGGACATTGCCTTTGGTGCGTGGCATGGGGCCTCCGTTATACGAACCGCAGGGATCCTTTTCCATGGTGGCATTGCAGACGATGTTGTCCAAAAAGAACACGGCACCATTCAGCAGTACGGCTTCCTGCTGCCCTCTGCGATATTCTTTGTTCCATCGCTTGGAGAGCACATGTCCAAGCTTCTTGGACGCAGCGGGCACATCGAGGTCGGTGAGCTGTATGGCCTGCTCGGTCAGCAGGTTGCGGGTATCGGCCTTCAGTTGCTGCACGAATGCCTCGCGCAGTTTCCACGGTACCTTGACGGTAGAGGAGGGTGATGAGCGCTTGAGCGCGGGACGCTCTTCCAGTCCGCTGGTGATGGCCGGCTCCTGACGCTGCTGCTCCTCCCGCAACGCTGCATACTGTTGTTCCATCACCTCATCCATGTCTGCAATCGCATCCTGCACCCGGTCTGAGAATGCGAACAGGTCTGTGTTGTCGGGTCGTGTCGGCACCGGGGCAGGGTCGGACACATCAGGCACAGCCACCTCTGGCACGGGGAATACCGTTGTGGGCAGCACCGTGCGCATCGCCCTCCAGTTCACATGGTCGCGAAGTAGATCGGTGGACGGGGCCACACTGTTCAACACTTCCAATACACGAACCATCCTCACGACCTTGACAAGGTCTTCGCGCAGGCTTATGTCGGAGGGGGCGATAAGCTGAGCAAACAGGTTGTCCCATAGCCGCAGGTGGGCTTCGGGATGGTCTGCATCGATCACAATGTCACTGATGCTCTGACCGAGGGCATCCTCAATGGCAGTTACCGCTTCGTCCACCGTGGTGGCAGGGGCAGGTGTGTTCAGATAGGCGTGTACATGGTCGAATCCACCGAACGCGGCATAGAGTGCTGCACGGTCGGGTATGAAATGGGGCGTGACCCGGAAATCCTGAGCGAGTTGCACGGCCTCTGGTCTCATGCCACCTGCACCGATGGAATCCCTAAGCTGGGAATAAAGCAATAGGCCGTTGGCGGCCTCCATAGCGGCAATGGCAGCGGAACCGACACCGGAATGCACATGACCATAGTCAATCACATTGTTGCCCGATTCCACGGTTTCGGGAAGATTTGGCGGGCGGACAGAGACAAAGCGGAAAACTTCGGTGATGTGGTTCTTGGTCTTCATAGCTCTTGGGATGGGTTATCGGTCTTGAAGTATGGGGAACATTCTCGTTTCACGGGGCGACATGGATGAGATATGACAAGTGTAGAAATAAATTCGGAGATATGTCCAAAAAAAAACGTAGTGCTTCAATTGCTCCGTCAAACTCTGTTCAGGCAAGATGGCTTCACAGACAGAGACTTCGGTTCTGTTCAAATAGGCCGGTTGCGTTGAGTCGTGCGGAGCAGGCTCAGGGATGGGGGCGAGAGGTTATTGCAAAGGCAATAAGCTCCCTTCGGTCGGTTGCTTCGCTCCGCTCGCAATGACGCGGGGGGAAGTGTGAACAGATGTTAAAAGGCGAAATTTTTTTCATGGAGTTGAAATATATTGGGCAGAGATGCGTTAATGGTTCAGACAGTGCGCAGCACGAGTGTTGAACCATAAAAAATGACAGGCCATGAATACGCGACCCACCGCAGAGTATAACTGCACGACCGCCCAGCTGTATGTGATCGCCCGCACGTGCTGGAACAGCCATAGGGATAACCAGCAGTCGTTCGAGGACTTCAACACGACCTACACGGCCCAGAACACACAGGATGCGCTGGCGGAGATTGACGCAGCGGCCGCGCTGCCGATGTTCCAATCGCGGAACGAGGCGACCGAGAGCACATACGTAGGGATGCAGGCAGCGGCCCGACTGGGCCTGAAGCAATGGAAGTATCTGCGCAACTACATCAGAGCATCATATATAAAGGACCTGAGGAAGGCGAAGTGGGAGAGTGCGGGCCGTGACCGCTATGATAAGGCCACGAACAACAACTGGGGCGAGCTGCTGCTGATGTTGGACGCGGGGAAGAGTTTCATTGCGAGTAACGGTGTGGAGCTTGCGGCAGGGGGGATGCCTGCGAATTTCCCTCAGCAGTATAACGATGCTCGGAACACATTCATTCTGCTCCACACAGATTTCCTGGACTTTGGACAGGACGAGCTGGAGGGGACGGATGCGAAGACGTTGGCGAACAACGCGGTGTACCGTAGGATGATGGACATGAACGAGGACGGGCAGCTGGTGTTCGATGAGGAGCCTGCGAAGGCCCAACGGTTCGTGTTTCAGAGTGTGAAGGACATGATCACCCATCAGGGAGGCGGAGGGGAGCAGCCGCTGCCCGGGACGGAACTGAAGGTGACGGGTGTGATGTCTGAAGCGCTGACGGGGTCACCGCTGCCGAACCGGGCCGTGAACCTGACGCTGATGCTGCCCGATGGGCCCTTGCAAAGGCAGGTGATGACGAGTGCGCTGGGAGTTTACCTGCTGGAGGAGAAGGAACTGCCTGCAAACACGTCCTTCGATCTTGTGACCAAGGTGAACGAGCCGGGCTTCATGCCCTATAGCAGCACCATGGGTGTGACGAGCGGAGCGAGCTACAGCGAAGACATTGAGTTGACGCCTGAGGCGCCCCCACCAGGGGCGTGATGCGCTGTTTTGACCTCTCCCCCGACCCCTTCGACCGTGCTCAAGGCAGGCTCCTCTCCTGAGGAGAGGGGAGTTTGGGAACCTCGGACGTATGTGGGAATCCTAAGGCTCATTGGGAAGTAACAATTGCGAATTCAGGCAGTGCTGTGCATGAGGCCCGGCCTTGGGATGTTGACCTACATGGGAACCTGACTGTCCATTCTTAGCATCCGCCCCTTGTTGCAATCACGTAGTTTCGCGGCCTCCAAAATTCCGCCATCAGCGGACACAGCGCATGTGGCAGACCATTGCCCGTATCATCCTTAAGAACCGGCCATTCGTCCTTCTTCTCATAGGAGTGGTCACGGTGTTCATGGGCCATAGGGCCACCAAGGTCGAGGTGCGCTATGACTTTGCATCGCTGCTGCCCCCGGACGACCCCGATCTGGTGGCCTACACCGATTTCAAGCAACGGTTCGGTGAGGACGGGGCGATGATGGTCATCGGGATTCAACAGCCCGAGATGTTCACCATAGAGGTGTTCAATGCATGGTATGACCTCGGGCAGGAGGTGAAGGCACTCCCGGGCATCGATCAGGTCATCTCTGTGGCCCGGTGCATGAACATCAGCAGGAACGATAGCCTGAAAAAGTTCGACTTCCTGCCTTTGGTCTCCCATCGGCCCACCGAACAGGCACAGGTTGACAGTATCCGCACTGTGCTGGAGCAGCTGCCCTTCTATAAGGATGTTCTATGGAACGGTGAAGAGATGGCATTTGTAATGGCCATCACCATGAGTCCTGACTATCTGGACAGCAGGAGAAGGATAGAACTTTCGGAGCGGGTGCGCACCATAGCCCACAGCTATGAAGAACGGTTGAATGCCCCGTTGCATATATCCGGACTGCCATTCATACGCAGTTCAATAGCGCAGATGGTGCAGTCCGAGCTGCGGCTGTTCATCTTTCTGGCGGCTGCGGTGACCGGGCTGATCATGTTCCTGTTCTTCCGATCGTTCACCGTGGTGTTCTTCAGCCTGCTGGTGGTGGCCATTGCCGTGGTGTGGGGATTCGGCATCATAAGTCTGCTGGGCTACAAGCTCAGCATTCTGACGGGCCTCATTCCCCCGCTGTTGATCGTGCTGGGAATTGCCAATTGCATTTTTCTGCTGAACAAGTATCACAGTGAGTTCCGCGACCACGGCAACAAGATCAAGGCCCTGCAGCGCATGGTGCGCAAAGTGGGCAACGCCACGCTGCTGACCAATGCCACCACCGCCACCGGATTCGTCACCTTCGCCATCCTTGAGAGTGCGGTGATGCGCGAGTTCGGCATCGTGGCCTCGTTGAGCATCATGGGGATATTCCTGGTGTCGTTGCTGCTGATCCCCGTAGTGTTCAGCTATTTGCCGCAGCCCCGCCACCGCCACATCAGACACCTCGACCGAAAGACCAGTCTGGTCATCATCACCAGGATCATTCAGGTGGTGCAGTCCCATCGCACCAAGATCTATGGGGTTGCTCTTGTGATGCTCGCCTTTGGCTTCTATGGCATCACCAAGGTGCGGACGACCGGCAATCTGGTGGACGACCTGCCCAAGGACAATCCGGTGCTTACCGATCTGCGCTGGTTCGAGGAGCATTTCGGTGGAGTGATGCCCTTTGAGGTGCGCATCGATGCGTTGAAGCCCGACAAGGCAGTGTCTGCGGCCACACTCAGGCGCATCTCACAGTTGCAGGACGAGCTTGCCACACATTCTGAGTTTGCGCGTGCGGTGAGCATAGTGGAGGTCATCAAGTTCATCAAGCAGGGCTATTATGGAGGACTTGCGGAAAAATATGACCTGCCCAGCAACAGCGAGCGGGGGTTCATACTCAGCTATGGTCAGGGTGAGGAGGAAGGGACAGGCCTGCTGCACACGTTCATTGACAGCGCTCGGCAGCAGACCCGGCTAAGTGTGCAGATGCGGGACGTTGGCACCGAAGAGATGGTGAGGCTGCTGGCCGAGATACGTCCCAAGGTGGACTCCATTTTTCCTGATGACCGATATGATGTGCTGCTCACGGGAACTTCGGTCGTCTTTCTCAAAGGCACTGAATATCTTGTGAACAATCTGTTCGTGAGTCTTGGCATTGCCATTCTCATCATTGCGCTCATCATGCTCCGGATGTTCAGGTCGTGGCGCATGGTGGTGGTCTCGTTGGTGCCTAATCTTTTTCCGTTGGTGATCACTGCCGCGCTCATGGGCTATTTCGGCATCACCATAAAACCATCGACCATACTGGTGTTCAGCATAGCTTTGGGAATCTCGGTCGATGACACGATCCATTTTCTGGCCAAGTACCGTCAAGAGCTGGAGATCACCGGTTGGAGCATCAGGCGCTCGGTGATGAAGGCCCTGAGGGAGGTGGGTGTGAGCATGATCTATACAAGCGTGGTGCTGTTCTGCGGGTTTGCCATTTTCGCAGCCAGCACTTTCGGTGGCACCAAGGCGCTCGGTCTGTTGATAAGCATCACGCTGTTCGTGGCCATGTTCTCCAATCTGCTCATCCTGCCCGCGCTGCTGCTTACTTTCGAACGTTCGTTGACCACCAGGGATTTTCAGGTGGCGGACAAGGAGGAGTGATCTTTCACTTTCTTTGGGCCACGGCCCCAATGCCCGTCAGTTCAACTCATTTCGCCACACACCCATGAAAGGCATCATCCTCGCAGGCGGTTCAGGAACCCGACTCCACCCACTCACACTGGCGGTCAGCAAGCAGCTCATGCCTGTCTATGACAAGCCGATGGTCTATTACCCCCTCAGCATCCTGCTGCTGGCGGGCATCAGGGAGATTCTGATCATAAGCACTCCCCACGACCTGCCTCATTTCGAGCGGTTGCTGGGCACAGGCGAGCAGATAGGCTGCAAGTTCAGCTATGTGGAACAGAAAGTGCCCAACGGACTGGCACAGGCCTTTGTGCTGGGCGAGGAGTTCATTGGCAACGACAAGGTGGCGCTGGTGCTGGGCGACAACATATTCTATGGCCACGGGATGGAGAAGCTGCTCAAAGAGAATAGCAATCCCGAAGGCGGAGTGGTGTTCGCCTACCATGTCTCTGACCCAGAGCGATACGGTGTGGTGGAGTTCGACCAGGATTTCAAGGCGATCAGCATCGAGGAGAAGCCCGCGCAGCCCAAATCCAACTATGCGGTCCCCGGACTCTATTTCTATGACAATTCGGTGGTGGAGATTGCCAAGCATCTCAGGCCCAGTGCGCGTGGAGAGTATGAGATCACCGATGTGAACAAGCACTATCTCGCTGCCGGAAAGCTGAAAGTGGCCCAGTTGGGACGGGGCACTGCTTGGCTCGACACAGGCACCTTCGCCTCGCTGATGCAGGCAGGCCAATTCGTGCAGGTGATCGAGGAAAGGCAGGGCCTGAAGATCGGCTGCATCGAAGAGATCGCCTTTCGCCAAGGGTTCATTGATGCACAGCAGCTGCGGGCAGTGGCCGAACCATTGAAGAAGAGTGGCTATGGCGAGTATCTGCTCAAATTGGTGAAGTAGGGTTCTCGGAGCAGAGGCCCTCGATTCGGTTAGTGTTTCTCTTACATTCGCAGGCCGAACAGATCAGCAGTCATGCACAACGAACCGAATATCCAACGCAAGATCCTCGTAACGGGCGGAGCAGGTTTCATAGGGAGTGCAGTGGCCGAAAAACTGGCCCAGAACCCCGAGAACTATGTGGTGATTGTGGACAATCTGCTGACCGGTTCCGTGGTCAAGATCCCCGAATCGCCTTATGGCAATCTCCGCTTCATCAAGTGCGATGTCAACGAATGGAAGGACATCAGCGGGGTGTTCTATGCCTACACCTTCGACTATGTGTTCCACTATGCTGCCGTGGTAGGAGTGAAACGCACGCTGAACCACCCCGTCATGGTGCTCAACGACCTGCATGGGCTTGAGAATATTCTCAATCTGAGCAAGAACACGGGCGTGAGACGCGTCTATTACAGCAGTTCATCGGAGGTCTATGGCGAGCCGGTCGAGTTTCCACAGAACGAGCACACCACCCCGCTCAATTCGCGCCTGCCTTATGCCATTGTCAAGAACGTGGGCGAGGCATATCTGCGCAGCTACCAGCGGGAATTCGGGCTGGAGTTCACCATCTTCCGATTCTTCAACACTTATGGGCCCAAGCAGAGCAAGGAGTTCGTCATCTCCAGATTCCTCTATCTCGCCCTTCAGAATCAGGACATGACCATCTATGGCAACGGTCTGCAGACGCGCACCTTCTGCTTCATTGACGATAATGTGGACGCCTGCCTTACGGCATTCTATGAGGATCTGCACGTGAACGATGTGGTGAACATAGGTGGGGCCAAGGAGGTCACCGTCCTTGAGTTGGCGGAGACCGTGATCAAGGTGACGGGCTCCAGTTCAAAGCTGGTACATCTGCCTGAGCTGGTGGAAGGGGACATGACCCGCAGACTGCCCGACACCACCAAGATGCGCGAACTGCTGAGACGCCAGCCCAAATCGTTGGAGGACGGCCTGCGCATCGTGATTGAGCAGGGACAGTTCATTTCTCTGATCTGAATCGGTCTGTGGTTCTGACGTTCAAAGTCCAAGGTCATTGATGAGTGATCAACCTTTATTAGATAGATGATGATAGCACCACTGCTGAAACAGATGGAAGTGGCGCTGCGCGACATGCACTTCGAGAGTTGGCCCGCAGAGCTGTACGACCCTGTGCGCTATACGATGGCCAATGGCGGCAAGCGGATGCGCCCGCTGCTTGTGCTGATGGGCTGCAAACTTTTCAAGGACGATGTGACCGATGCCATGGGCCCTGCGATGGCCGTGGAGCTGTTCCACAATTTCAGCCTGCTGCATGACGACCTGATGGACAACGCCCCCGTGAGGCGCGGCCACCCATCGGTGCATGTGAAATGGAACCCCAACATCGCCATCCTGTCGGGCGATGCCATGCTGGTGCTGGCCTATCAGGCCCTGGCGCGCACGGATGCGAAGCTGTTGCCCGAACTGCTCGACATTTTCAGCAGCACTGCCCTCAAGGTGTGCGAAGGCCAGCAGTTGGACATGAACTTTGAGCAGCGCAACGATGTGGCGGTGGTGGAATATGAGCAGATGATAGCCCTGAAAACGGCCGTGCTACTCGCGGCCTCGCTCAAGATGGGGGCCATCATAGGTGGGGCCGATGCCGCCCAGGCCAAGCACCTCTACGACTTCGGACTGCATGCCGGCATCGCCTTCCAACTTCAGGACGATATCCTCGATGTGTTCGGTGACAGCGGCAAGGTGGGCAAGCAGCAGGGCGGTGACATTGTGAGCGACAAGAAGACCTACCTCCAGATCAAAGCGCTCCAATTGGCAACTGGGCCCGACCGGAAGGAACTGGCCCTCTGGAAAGGCAATGGCCATGCCTCTGCGGCAGAGAAGGTGCGGGCGGTCACCGACATCTATCACCGGCTCGGCATCCGCGAGCTGGCCGAGGAGCGCATGTCCTATTATCATGACGAGGCATTGCGGCACCTCGAACCGGTGATGGGCAATGAGGAATGGAAGGCCACCCTCCGCAAGTTCACCGACAGCCTCATGATCCGTGAGTACTGACAACGGACAGACCTCCATGGCAGACGGCCTCTTTCCCCAACAGGAGGGCAAGGGCCCGCAACTTCCTCTGGCACCGGACCAACTGGAGCTGTTCGCCATGCGCATCGACCTGTTGGCGCAGGTGGTCGCCCAGCTCAACAAGGATTTTCAGCTCAGTGGCTTCGAGGTCAATTTCACAGGCAATGAGGCCAATGCCTACCGGGAACTGTCAGACCAGTTGATCCCTGTTATCGACTATATGCTGGAGCATCAGACAGAACGGTTCTGGAGCCTGCTCTATGGCATAGACCTCAACGAGGAGCAGGTGCGCAAGGCCCTGTTCGGGGAAGAGGCCGACAGCCTGCAACGCCTCACCGACCTCATCATAAGGCGCGAGCTGCAGAAAGTGGTGATCCGGAATCATTATGCGGGCAGGTTGTAGCTGGCAGCCCACTTCGGCAGCCCCCTTTTTTTGCACCCCTTCGCTGAAACCCGCTCCCAGAGCCTGCACGGATACAATACCTGCTCGGCAGGTGCATCCGTGCAAGTGCACGGGTCCAAAGCCGGAGCGGCAGGTGCATCCGTGCAAGTGCACGGGTCCAAAGCCGGCTCGGCAGGTGCATCCGTGCAAGTGCATGGGTCCAAAGCCGGCTCGGCAGGTGCATCCGTGCAAGTGCACGGGTACAAAGCCGGAGCGGCAGGTGCATCCGTGCAAGTGCATGGGTACAAAGCCGGAGCGGCAGGTGCATCCGTGCAACATCGCCTCTGCATCAGGAATTCATAATTCTACCTTTGCCTCACTTTACATGGGCCATACCCCCGCCCGATCCCAGCATGGACAACTACTCCTTCCTTTCCAACATGGATGTCTCATCGGCAGAGCATCTTTATCAGCAGTTCCTCCACGACCCGAATTCCGTGAACACAGATTGGCAGCAGTTCTTCGCTGGCTTCGAGTTTGCGCGCAAGAGCTATGACCTTGACGGGGCAGGGGACATACCCGCCAATTTTCAGAAGGAGTTCGATGTGGTCAACCTCATCAACGCCTATCGCAAGAACGGCCATCTCTTCACCCAGACCAATCCTGTAAGGACGCGCAGGCAGTACACGCCTACGCTCGACATCGTCAATTTCCGGTTGGCAGACTCCGACCTGAGGACAGTGTTTCAGGCAGGCGCGCTCCTGGGCATCGGCCGCGCCACTCTGGAGCAGATCGTGGCCCATCTCAAGGCCACCTACTGCCAGAGCATCGGGGTCGAATACATGTACATCCGCAGGCCGGAGGTCATCGACTGGCTGCAGCGGAAATTGGAGGCCGACCGCAACCAGCCCCGCTTCACCATCGACCACAAGAAGGTCATTCTTACCAAGCTCAATCAGGCCGTGGTCTTCGAGCAGTTTCTCGACAAGAAGTTCCCCGGCCAGAAACGATTCTCGCTCGAAGGGGCAGAAGCGCTGATCCCCGCTCTGGACGTTGCCGTGGAGGTGGGTTCAGACCTCGGTATTGACGAATTCGTCATGGGCATGGCCCACCGTGGCCGTCTCAACGTGATGGCCAACACCTTCAAGAAGACCTACAAGGAGATCTTCTCAGAATTTGCAGGTCACGACTATGAGGATGCCGACCTGGAGGGCGATGTGAAATACCACCTTGGCTCCACCTGCATCTCCCAGTGCGAGAACGGCCGGAAGGTGAAGATGGACCTGTGTCCCAACCCTTCGCATCTGGAGGCAGTGGGGCCTGTTGCGCAGGGACTTGCCCGTGCCAGAATCGATACGGAGTATGGGGGAGATGATTCCAAGGTCTGTACCGTTCTGGTGCATGGCGATGCGGCCATAGCGGGTCAGGGCGTGGTGTATGAGACCATCCAGATGGCCAAGCTGGACGGCTATCGCACCGGAGGCACCATCCACATCGTCATCAACAATCAGGTGGGCTTCACCACCAATTATCTCGATGGCCGCAGCAGCATCTATTGCACCGATGTTGCCAAGACCACCCATTCGCCCGTGTTCCATGTCAATGGCGATGATGTGGAGGCCGTGGCCCACACCATGAAAATGGCGATGGAATACCGTCAGACCTTCAAAGAGGATGTGTTCGTGGATCTGCTGTGCTACCGGAAGTATGGTCACAACGAAGGCGATGAGCCGCGCTTCACCCAGCCCATTCTCTATAATATCATCGCCAAACATCCCAGCCCGCTGGAGATCTACAGCAGGCAGTTGATGGAACAGGGCGTTGTGGAAAAGGAACTGGTCGCAGAGATCGAGAACCGGTTCAAACAGATATTGCAGGAGCGGCTCGATGAGTCGAAGGAGGTGGCCAACGCCAAGATCACCCAGTTTCTGGCCGATACTTGGGAAGGCTACCGTTTCGCCCGGCCTGAGGATTTTGACCAGAGCATAGAGACAGGCGTCAATGAGAAGGCCCTGAAGGGTCTGGCCGAACGCCTCACCACCATACCGCAGGGCTGGAAGTTCTTCCGCAAGATGGAGAAGATCCTTCAGGACAGACGCGAGATGGTCTTCACCTCCGACCAGTTGGACTGGGGCATGGCCGAACATCTGGCCTACGCCTCGTTGCTTGTCGAGGGGCATCCCGTGCGCCTCAGCGGTCAGGACTGCGAGCGCGGCACCTTCAGCCACCGCCATGCAGTGCTCAAGGTAGAGGACAGCGAATTGGAGTATGTGCCGCTCAACGACCTCAAAGATGGACAGGCACAGTTCAATGTTTACAACTCATTGCTGTCCGAATATGCCGTCATGGGCTTCGACTATGGTCATGCATTCGGTACCCCCGATGCCCTGACAATATGGGAAGCGCAGTTCGGTGACTTCGTGAACGGGGCCCAGATCATCATCGACCAGTTCATCTGCGCGGCCGAGGAGAAATGGAAAGGCATGAACGGCCTTGTGCTGCTGCTGCCCCACGGCTACGAAGGGCAGGGTGCCGAGCACAGCAGTGCGCGCATGGAGCGTTTTCTGAACGTCTATGCCAACTACAATATCCAAGTGGTCAATTGCACCACCCCGGCCAACTTCTTCCATGTCATCCGCAGGCAGATGAAGCGCGATTTCCGCAAGCCGCTGATCATCTTCACACCAAAAAGCCTGCTGCGCCATCCGAAATGTGTCAGCTCATTGATGGACCTCGCCACAGGCCGTTTCCAAGAGGTGATCGATGATGCCAAGGCCAATGTGGAGCAGGTTGAGCGCGTGGTGCTCTGCCAGGGCAAGATCTACTACGAACTGCTGGAGGAGAAAGAGCGCATAGGCGATACAAGTGTGGCACTGCTCCGTCTCGAACAGATAGAGCCACTGCCGCGCAAGCAACTGAAGGCCCTCATCGGCAGATACACCAATGCCAAGAAGTGGACGTGGGTGCAGGAAGAGCCCGAGAACATGGGCGCATGGAGTCACCTGCTGCGCGTTTGGCGCGATGTGGAGCTGGATGTCATCTGCCGCCCACCGAGCGGCACACCCGCCACAGGCTCAGGAGTGCGTCACAGGGCGGTGCAGGCGAGGTTGATATCGAAAGTATTCGAAAAAGAAATGGCGGTCTGACCGCCAAGGAATTATGGGCCGCTGACGCGGCAGAAGTGTTGACCACAAAGGCGCACGAAGGGTTTTTCACGAAGGCACACAAAGGCAAAAGATGCAATTGAGACAGCATTGGGGAGATGATGGTTCTGAAAGGAATTCTTCGTGCTCCTTTGTGAATTGAACTTTGTGCTCCTTCGTGGTTAAACATAAGAGATATGTTGAACAGGGAAGAGGTTTTCAAAAAGGTCTTGGACTGTTCGTTCAAGGTTCATACTGCACTTGGCCCCGGACTGCTGGAAAGCGCCTATGAAGCGTGTTTGGCTTATGAGATGAGAGAGACAGGACTGATTGTTGAACAGCAGAAAGCCCACCATTGAAATACAAGGCTGTAGAACTCGAAGTGGGCTACCGTCTCGACCTGCTGGTGAATGATTGTGTGATAGTGGAAGTAAAATCAGTTGAAAGACTAACCGATGTTCACATGGCCCAAGTGCTCACCTATCTCAAGCTATCAGAATGCCGACTTGCATTGCTCGCCAATTTCAACGTCCGCCATTTAAGAACGGTTTTCAACGAGTAATTCTCTGATTGATTCATACCCACAAAGGCACACTAAGGGTTTTTACGAAGTCGCTCAAAGTCGAATAGAAAATAACCTCAATCGTCATCCATGAATTTTTTCCTTCGTGTCCCTTTGTGAACCTGACCTTTGTGTGCCTTTGTGGTTAAAGAAAATCTCCGCCTTGGCGGTTAAACATCATACGACAACATGTTTGAAGTAAAAGTCCCCAGCCCAGGAGAGTCCATCACCGAAGTCGAGATCGCATCTTGGCTCGTGTCCGATGGCGACTACGTGCAGCAGGATGCCGAGCTCTGCGAGATAGATTCCGACAAGGCCACCCTCACCATCAATGCCGAGAGGGCAGGCCGCGTCACCATCCTCGTGAAAGAAGGCACCGTGAATGTTGGTGATGTCATCTGCAAGATCGACACCAGTGCCGAGGCCCCGGCAGGTGTACCCGCACCGAAGAAGGAAGAAGCCCCAAAATCTGAAGCTGCACCAAAGAAAGAGGCCGCACCCGCTCCAGTTGCTGAGAAGAAACAGGAAACAGGCTATGCCGCTGGCACACCGTCACCCGCAGCCAAGAAGCTGATGGCCGAGAACAATGTCTCTGCCCATCAGGTGAAAGCATCGGGCAAGGACGGACGCATCACCAAGGGCGATGTGCTCACAGCCATGTCATCAGGCTTTTCATTGGGCGAGGCGGGACAGAGCTGGGCAGGAGGACGCGAAGTCCGTTCGGAGAAGATGAGCATGCTGAGACGCAAAATTGCGGAGCGGCTCGTTTCTGTGAAGAACGACACGGCCATGCTCACCACCTTCAACGAGGTGAACATGAAGCCCATCATGGACCTTCGTGGCAGATACAAGCAGAAATTCGCAGACACGCATGGAGTCAACATCGGCTTCATGAGCTTCTTCACCAAGGCCGTTACTGAGGCATTGTATCACTATCCGGCAGTCAACGCGTTGATAGACGGGCAGGACATCGTTTTCCACGACTACTGCGACATAGGCGTGGCAGTTAGTGGCCCGAAAGGTCTGATGGTGCCCGTGCTGCGCAATGCCGAGCAGATGAGCCTCGCGCAGATCGAGGCGGGCATCAAGGAGCTGGCCATCAAAGTGCGCGATGGCAAGATCTCCGTTGACGATATGACAGGCGGCACATTCACCATCACCAATGGGGGCGTGTTCGGGTCGATGATGAGCACACCAATCCTGAATCCGCCCCAGAGTGCCATTCTCGGCATGCACAATATCGTGGAGCGCGCAGTGGTGGAGAACGGCCAGATAGTGGCCCGCCCCATGATGTACCTGGCCCTGAGCTACGACCACCGTATCATAGATGGCAAAGAGTCCGTCAGCTTCCTTGTTAAGGTGAAGGAGATGCTGGAGAACCCGGCATCCATGCTCTTCGGTGGGAAGACGGCCGAGGAGGTGCTGTTGGGATTGTGACGCGATCCATTCAGGCCGTCCATTTCCTTTTTCATACCAATTTCACAACCTGCCACAAGGTCAGGTGAACCGATATTTGCGCCATGCTCGTCAGGCAACTCTCGTTTGCGTTCCTGTTCTTTTTCCACCTTGCTTCTGCTCAGGCCCCGCTTGAGCAGAAGATTGCAGCGTTGGAGGCACGCCTTACCGACCTCGACAGGCAGCGTGAGCGCATCTATGTCGAAATGGAGAGCCTTCAGCTGGGCCACGTGCGGCAGGAGCTCGACCGCGTTGGATTTCCAACGGTGGCGAAAGGACAGGAACTGATTCATCACACGGCCATGTCGCTCTGCTATTCCGAGCAGGACGAGCAACCTACGTGGGTGATGCACGTGGTGCTTCCAGCAGTGGAGTTTGGCGATGTGAGCCGCACAGATGATTTCCGTGCTGACAAGAAGGTGAGCACCGAATCGGCAGCGAAGGAAGACTACTGGAAGACCGGCTACGACCGTGGTCACTTGGCCCCATCGGCCGATTTCCGTTGGTCGGAGAAGGCTGTGAGCGAATCGTTCCTCTATTCCAACATGAGTCCGCAACTGCCTGAATTCAACCGCCAATCGTGGTCAGACCTTGAGGCCTGGGTGCGGAGATATGTGAGCGATTTTCAGGAACCTGTCTTCGTGGTCACGGGTGGGATACTCACAGAGGAAGGCCTTCAGAAACTCGGCCCGAACGAGGTCACCATCCCGAAGCGTTACTATAAGATCGTGATGGATCTCTATGGAGATGAGCGCAAGGGCATCGCCTTCATCATGCAGAATGGGGTCAATGAGTATCCGGTGGTGTCATGCGTCACCACCATCAATGAGGTGGAACGGCTCACAGGCATTGATTTCTTCTCATCGCTCCCAGATGGTGAGGAGGAGAAGCTGGAATCGGACGATGACATTGCGCCATGGATCCATGAGGAGGCTGCCGCCTTTGGTGAGGCCGTCCCTTTGAAGGCCCCGCTTCCCAAGGGTTACTTCAATTCCATTCAGGCCAAGTATCAGCAGGGGAAGACTGTGAATATCTGTGGCACTGTCGTGTCGAGCAAGAAGAGCCGCAAAGAGGCCGTCTATCTCAATTTCGACAGCAAGTATCCCAACAGTCCGTTCTATGCCACCATCTGGAAGAACAACCAGAACAATTTCAGCTACGACCCCGAGAAGGAGCTCATCGGCAAGACCATCTGCGTGAAGGGCGAAGTGACGGTCTATGATGGCAAACCGCGCATGAGCATCAACAAGGAGCAGCAGATCACCTTCTGGGAGGATGTGGTAGGAAAGTGAACCCGTCAAATTCATTGTAAACATCAGGCACATGGCACTCATCAAACCCGTCAAAGGCATATCACCGATATTCGGCAAGGACTGTTACCTCGCAGAGAATGCCACTGTGGTGGGCGATGTGGTGATGGGCGATGCATGCAGCATCTGGTTCAATGCCGTAGTGCGTGGCGATGTGAACAGCATCCGGATAGGCAACAGGGTCAACATTCAGGACGGGGCCGTCATCCATTGCACGTACCAGAAGGCAGCTACAACTTTGGGGAATGATGTCTCCGTGGGCCACAATGCACTGGTTCACGGTTGCACCATCCACGACAATGTGCTGGTGGGCATGGGTTCCATTGTGATGGATGGCGTAGTGGTCAACTCGCACTCCATCATTGCGGCAGGCGCTGTGGTGCTCGAAGGCACGGTGATCGAATCCTATTCCATCTATGCGGGGATGCCCGCCAAGAAGGTGAAGACGCTCGACCCGCAGAAGGCGGAGACCATGTTGCGCAAGGTGGCGGAGAACTACGTGATGTACAGCGGTTGGTTCACCAAAGAAGCTTGACCTCTGCGCTGACGGTCAGAGTGCGATATGTCGGGATGCGACCCCGGCCCCATAGAATATCCGGGCCTTACTGTCAAATGCAGCGGCATCATCCGTTGTGAGGAAGTTGCGTGTACCATTCCTGCTGAGTTTCGACTCCATCTCTGCATGTCTGCTGAGGTAATCGGTCAGGCTGTCGGCCACTATTTTCCCTTGCGGAATGATGGTCACTTCCTTGGCCACATGCGCCTTGATCTTTTCCATCAGCAGCGGATAATGCGTGCAGCCCAGCAGAATGGTGTCGATGGACGATGATTGGGCTATCAGTTCATCGAGATACTTCTGGATAAAGAAATCGGCCCCATCACCTTGATGCTCATTGTTCTCGATGAGCGGCACCCATAAGGGGCAGGCCTGCTGATGAACGCTAACATCGGGGAAGAACTTGCCGATCTCGATGGGGTACGATTCTGAGGCCACGGTCCCTGAGGTTCCAAGCACGCCCACATGACCGGTCCGGGTCGAATTGCCGATGACCTCGGCCGTGGGGCGTATCACCCCCAACACCCGCAGACCGGCCCGCATCTTCGGCAGGTCGCGCTGCTGGATGGTGCGAAGCGCCTTGGCCGAGGCCGTGTTGCACGCAACGATCACCAATGGGCAGCCTTGGTCGAACAGGTAGGTGACGCACTCCAACGTGTAGTGATACACCGTCTCGAACGAGCGAGTGCCATACGGGGTGCGCGCATTGTCGCCCAGATAGAGGTAATCGTACTGTGGCAGCGCGGTCACCATTTCGCGCAGCACGGTGAGACCACCGAAACCTGAGTCGAAAACACCGATGGGGGAGAGGGACATGAAAAAACCCGTCAGCGGTCTTTCGCTGACGGGTTCAAATGTACCGTATCCTATGGGTCTGTGGCCTACAGGCCCAGTTTGACCTTCACATCGGCAATGATGTTCTCGCTGTCCTTGGCGAAAAGCAGCACGCCCGAAGAGTTGTCGAACACATAGGTGTAACCTTTCTCTGTGGCGACAGCATCGATCGCTTTGCGTGCTTTCTCAACGATCGGGGCCAGCAATTCCTGCTCCTTCTTCTGAATCTCTCCTTGGGCCTGGCCCTGAAACTCTTGGATCCTACGTTCCAGATCGGTGATCTCTTTCACCTTGGTCTGCTTGACCAGTGCGGTCATATCCTTCTCTTTCGATTGATAGTCGGCCACCTTGGCCTCATATTCTTTGGCCATGGCCTCCAATGCACCTTGAAACTCTTTGGCGAAGGCCTCCATGTCCTTCTCTGCCTTGGCCTTTTCGGGCATCAGTTCCATCAGAGCATCAGAGTCGATATGGCCGAATTTCTGGGTCTGAGCCGTTGCTGAAAATGCCACGGTCACTCCAAATGCAATTATCAGTATCTTTTTCATGTTTCTGTTTTAAGGGGCTGCGAAAGTACTGCTTTACTTCTTGTCCGATCCCGTTCCTGAACCGGTTCCCGTACTGGTTCCCGTACCGCTGTCGGGTGCGGCCTTTACCGAGTAGCCGAGTTCTTTCAGAATCTCTTCGCTCAGATCATATTTGTCGCTGGTGTAAAGCATCGTGAGCGTACCCGATTTATCGAAGATCACCGCATAGCCTTTGGCATCTGCCATGGTCTTGATGGCCGCATAGATCTTATCCTGAATGGGCTTGGTGAACTCCTGCCGCTTCTTGAAGAGGTCGCCCTGCGGGCCGAAACGCTGACGCTGTTTGTCCTTTGCGGCCTTCTCCTTTTCAATGATCTGCTCTTCGCGCTTGAGCTTCATGTCATCCGTGAGCAGGATCTGCTCGGCCTGATAGTCCTTGTACATCCGGTCGATCTCGGTGTAGAGGGCCTCAATCTCCTGCTGCCACGCCACAGAGACCTCATCCAACTGTTTCTGTTTCTGATTGTATTCGGGGATGTTCTCCAGAATGAACTGAGAGTCCACATAACCGAAACGCTGGGCCATGGCCCCGATGGCGGTCAATGTGATGGCAAGGGTGAGAATCGCCTTTCGCATGATGTGATTTTTTGGTGTTGGGAATGATTCGGCAGTCGGTTGGCGAAAATAGTGCCACAACGGTTCATGGTACCAAAACTGGTACAGTTTGATCTATCAGAACTGCTGCCCGATGCTGAAGTGGAACTGGCTTGGGGCCATGTCCTCTCTTCCGGGCACATCATCAAAGCGCCATCCGTAGTCGAGACCCAACAGTCCGAACATGGGCAGGAAGATCCGTACACCCACACCTGCCGATTTCTTAACACGGAAGGGGTTGAACTTGTCGGCCGTGAGCCATGAGTCGCCCGCCTCCACAAAGCCCAGCACATAGATGGTGGCCTGCGGGTTGGGCGAGATGCGATAACGCAGTTCCATGGCATACTTGGTGAAGATGGTGCCGCCCACCATCTGACCGTTCACACTCGGGGTGAGGGAGTTGTTGTCATAGCCGCGCAGGGCGATGATCTCGCGGCCATCGAGACCGAAACCGCTGAGGCCGTCACCGCCCACGAAGAACCGCTCGAACGGGGCGATGCCCAGTCCGGGATTGTAAAGACCGAGATAGCCGAACTGTGCCTTGGTCTCCACCACAAGGTTCTTGGCAAGGCCCAGATACCACTTGGCATCGAGCTTCCATTTGTGATACTCAATCCACTGATATTTTTCGGCAGGTGTCGAGTTTTCGGTGTCCAGACCTCTCATATAGGAGAATGGAGGCGTGAATTCGACACTGCCCGATATGATCGATCCGTAGGTGGGGAATATCGGGTCTCCGATGGAGTTCCGCGACAGTGTGATCTGCCCGCTGAACGTATTGGCACTGCCATTGTTGAAGTTCTCCACCAACTGGTAATTGTCCAGCAGATAGTTCTTGTAGTTGATGGTGCCCTGCAGCATGAAGAAGTCATCCGGCCATTTGAGCCTTGTGCCGAGGCCCACGCTCGCGCCCGTGATCTTGATTCCCTGGCTTCCCACCTCGCCCGTGCCGACACCGTTGCTCTGCGAGGAGTGATAGGCCGAAACGCTGAATGCATTGGGTCTTTTTCCTCCCAGCCAAGGTTCCATGAACGAGAAGTTGTAGGACTGGAACCATGGTCCGTTGCTCTGTGCCCGGATGGACAGCCGCTGACCATCGCCCGCTGGTAGCGGTTTCCATGCCCCTTTCTTGAACATGTTGCGGACAGAGAAATTGTTGAACGTAACCCCCACAGTTCCGATGATGGTGCCCATACCCCAACCGCCCGATAGCTCAATCTGATCCGAAGGCTTCTCCTCTACCGTGTATTCGATGTCAACGGTGCCATCGGCCGGATTGGGCTTGGGATCGACCCCCATGGCCTCGGGGTTGAAGTATCCGAGCTGCGAGAGTTCGCGCTGTGTGCGGATGATGTCCGACCGGCTGAATAGCTGCCCAGGCTTTGTGCGGATCTCACGCAATATCACGTGGTCGTTGGTCTTGGTGTTCCCTTTCACCGTCACACGGTTGATGGTGGCCTGTTTGCCCTCCCTCATCCGCATCTCCAGATCGATGCTGTCGCCCACTACCAGAATCTCCACCGGTTCCACGTTGAAGAACAGGTATCCGTCATCAAGATACAGGGAGCTCACGTCCCTTTCATTGGGGTTCATAAAAAGGTTGGCGTCCAATCGTGCCTGATCGTACACATCGCCCTTCTTGATGCCCAATACCTTGTCAAGCACATCTGCCGTGTATTTGGTATTGCCCACCCAGGTAATGTTGCGGAAATAGTACTTGCGTCCTTCCTCCAGATTGATTTCGATGTTGATGGAGCCATCACGGTTCGGATAGATGGTGTCCGAGATGATCCGTGCATCCCGATAGCCCATCTGGTTGTATTTGGCCATCATGGCCTTCTTGTCGTCCTTGTAGTTGTTCTCGAGAAACTTGCTGGCCTTCCACACACGCCACCATGTGCGCTGCTTGGTCTCCTTCATGGCACGCTTCAGCTTGCCATTCTTCACCTCCTGATTTCCGTGGAGGATGATTCTGTTGATCTTCACCTTCTTGCCCTTGTTCACCAAAAATTCCAAGGTCACGTTGTTGGGCAGCAGGGTGTCGGGGTCCATTTTGGATCTCACGCTCACGTGCAGGAATCCCTTGTCGATAAAATGTTCTTTGATGATGTTCTCTGTCGAGACTATCAGGTTGTCTGTGACCACCTTGCCTTTGATCAGTTTTATCTTCTCCCTTATATCGTTCGAGTCGCCCTTTTTCACCCCTTTGAGCGCGAATCTGTTGAGGCGGGGCCGCTCCTGAAGAGCTATTTCAAGGAAAATGAGGTCGCCATCGATCCTGTCGAGATAGATGGCCACATCGCTGAACAGGCCCTGGTCCCACAGTTTTTTGACAGCCTCGGTGATGGTTTCGCCCGGCACCTGGATCTTGTCTCCGACCGACAGGCCCGAAAGCAGCACAAGGACCTTCTTGTCGAGATACTTTGTGCCGGTGACAGTGATGCCACCTATCTCGTATTGCTTGGGGGCAGAATAGTCCAACTTCTCCGAGCCTCCTACGGTTATCTGCGCGGTCGCTACCGGGGCCTGTAGAAGGCCCAGTATCGAGAAAGCGGACAGGATCAATGCTTTATACAACCTCACGTACCTGCTCGCTTATTTTACCGAACCTTCGTTCGCGTCCTTGAAAATCTATGATGGCCTGTTCCAGATCGGCAGCCCCGAAATCGGGCCAGAGCTTTTCTGTGAAATGGAACTCAGCGTAGGCGATCTGCCAGAGCAGAAAATTCGATACACGGTGTTCTCCACTTGTTCTGATGAGCAGCTCCACATCGGGCATGCCTGCTGTGCATAGGCGCTGCGCAATAAGTGCCTCATTCACATCCCGCTCGTTGAGGGCGCCTGCGCGGGCATCCTTTACTATGGATCTCACCATCTGCACCAGTTCCCATTTGGCCGAGTAGCTGAGTGCCAACGTCAAAGTCATCCGCGTGTTGCCACTCGTCCGCTCCATGGCCTCATTGAGTTCACGGTGGCAGCTTTTTGGCAGGCTGTCCAGATCTCCGATCGCATTGAGTCGGATATTGTTGTCCATCAACGTCTTGGTCTCCTTGTGGATGGTGCGCACGAGGAGGGTCATCAGTGCGCTCACCTCCATTTTGGGCCTGTTCCAGTTCTCTGTGCTGAAGGCATAGAGGGTAAGGAACGGGATGCCGATCTCTGCTGCGGTCTCCACTGTTTCGCGCACGGCCTTGACCCCGTTGGTATGCCCGAATGTGCGCAGTTTGCCACGTTGCTTCGCCCAACGCCCATTGCCGTCCATGATGACGGCAACATGCTGTGGCAGGCGCAAGGTGTCTATGCGTGGGTCAATGGCCATGATGAGGCTTTATTTCGGCCTTGGAAACGGGGCGCAAATGTAGTGCCCTAAAAGGCGCATCACTCATAGGCCGGACATTTCTCAGGCCGGGCCTTGATATTCATCGATACGGAAAGAAGCACAAAGGAATACCAGTCGTTGTTCGTGGAGTTGCCGCGCTGCCTTCCCGCAAACTCCTGACGCTGTTGATCGGTGAGGGGAACGAATTCACCCGAAACAGGGTCACGCACCACAGAGCGGTTGGAAAGCGCATTGGCAATATCGCCCCTTTCTGCCTGAACCACGTCAATGTCCGCATAGGTGGTGCTCACATCGTCCAGATAATCCGTGAACGTGTAGCGCATGCCCCATTCCACTCCTACCGAGAAGGTCTTGCTGATATTCACTTTGACCCCGAGCCCGAAGGGGATGGCAGCATTGACCAAAGAGTATTTCTGACGGTCGGGATAGAACGTGGTTCCCTGACCCTCGGTGCCCAAAGGCTGCAATTCCCACATCTCACCGTTGAGCTCAGTGCGCGGATTGAATTTGAAGATGGAGATGCCACCGAACAGGAACGGGGTGATCCAGTGGCGCATGTCGCCCGGGGCATACTTGAAGAAGTTGAACTCTCCGGTCACCGAGAAATCGAACAGCCAGCTCTCAAAGCTGAGGTTACGCTCCAGTTGCGCGGGATCGGTCGAAGAAGCATCGCTCCCCACCAGATAGGCCACATGGGCCGCAGCCCTGACCGAGAACCGGTCGTTGAAGTTGTAACGGTAGAACAGTCCGCCTGCCGGACGTACATCCCTGAACGGCATATCGGGATTGAGGTCGCCCATATAGAACGAAATGCCTCCCAACAGTCCTACTTCCGAATACTGGGCGAATACCGTAGTCCCCGACAGCATCAGGGCCAAGAACGATACCAGAAGGGATTTTCTCATGATGCGAATACCACAGTGAAGCGGTCAGAACTTCGGAAGTCCTTTTCTGCCTGTGCGGATTTTGCGGTAATAGGTGATGGTCATGAACATGTAGGAGTCCAGATCGGTCGGATCGCCCCGTTGTTGGCCAGGACATGCCGAACATCCGTCAGCAATGAGGTCCACACCGCTCGGGGCAGGCGCCAAAGAGGGGTCGGCCAATGTCTTTGCGATACGGTCATAGCCAAGCGCATCACTCACCATCTGGGCTGCGGCCGGAGAGCGGTTCTCGCCTTCCTTGGTATAGACATAAGAGGTGCTCGTATCGTCCATGTAGTCTGTGAAGGTCTTGCGCAGTCCGTATTCGATGCCGATGCTGCTCCGTTTGTCTATGGTATATTTCATCCCGATCCCGAATGGGATAACGAACTGCCAGTTGGAATATTGCGTGCGTCCCGGAACAAAATCCTGTCCCTCCGTCCGCAGCGGGCGCAGCGCCTGCCAAGTGCCCTCATACTTTGCATGGGGGTCCATGAACATGAGACCAACGCCTACGAAACCATAGACATAGACCTGACTGCCTTTTTTACCACGGCCCCTCACGCGCCTTATCTTATATCGTGAGCCGGTGCTCTCCCGCATGAACGATCCTTCCATGGTCACAGACCACTCGAACACCGGAGAGCGGAAATGGATGTTCCTGTTGTTTCTCCATGGTTCGTCCGTATAGGCATCATCACCATATACTTCTGCGAAGGTCAGATGCGTGCGTGCCGCGAAGTATTCAGACAGTTTGTATCGCAGGCCCACGTTGACGACATATCTCGTGGAAGCGCCATCAAGGTCAAAGAAATAGTCGGAACCGATCTGATTGCGACCACCCACATCACCAAGGAACTGCGATGCCCCGGCAGAGGCCATCCACTCATAGCGCTCCCTTTTCCACCGCTGGGCTATCAGCATCGTGGGAAGCAGGGTCAACAACAGAAAAAGTAAGCGTAATCTCATGGCCTTTCGGGTTAGTCCATTAACCGCAAGAGCGCAAATATAGCCATATCAGAACTTTTTGGATGGCTGCCTCATGGTCCGCACCTAATTTCTTCGGTCAATGCCCCACATCAGTTTGCTGCGCAGCGTGTTGAAATAGTCTTCGGCAGAGAAGCGCACCAGCCCCACAGAGAAATTGGCCTTGCATATTTCCAGCCTTGTGCCCGGCCTCAATGTGTGTGAGACCGAATCGAGCGAAACAAGGTGATCCGATGCTCTGCCTTCCACTTCGAGGGTGATGCAGTGACCGTCAGGTACCACCAACGGCCTCACATTCAGATTGTGCGGTGCAATTGGGGAGATGATGATGCTTTGTGAGGTCGGGGCCACGATCGGGCCACCGGCACTCAGCGAGTAGCCCGTGGAGCCTGTAGGTGTCGAAATGATGAGGCCGTCAGCCCAATAGGTGTTCAGGAATGCACCGTCAATGTAGGCATGGATCACGATCATGCTCGACCGGTTGCTCTTGTGCACCGTCAATTCGTTGAGTGCGAAATTCCGGTCTTCAAATGGATTATCGACCGACCGTAGCTCTATCAGTGAACGCTGCTCGACCACATACTCACCTGCGATCACCCGGGCGAGCGCCTGTTCTGTCTCCTCCAGCGGAGTGCTGCTCAGGAATCCCAGACGTCCGTTGTTGATGCCGAGAATGGGAATGCCGGAGTCTCTCACCATCCGCGCAGCCTCAAGAATGGTACCATCTCCACCGATGCTCACCAGCATGTCATAACTTCCAGCTGTAAGCCGGTCGTCCGGGGCTACGGTTCTGCCCTGAAGCCGGTCTTTCCGTTCCAAGGCAGTGGCAAGTCCAGGGCAGAGGGTCACCTCGGTGAATAGCCCTTCCAACTGGCCCAGGACACCCAGCAGCCTGTCCATGTCCTTGGCATACCTCAATCTTCCATGAACCGCAATTCTCATCCCGTTTCAGATATGTTTCTGGAAATGTAGGAAGAATCCATGTTTTCCATCCCTGTTGATTGAATACTCGAACCGCCACACGATGTCGTAGAACGTGGATATGTCTATGCCAAGGCCTCCGCCATAGATCCATTTTTCGGCCATAGGGTTGGTGGCACGGGTCTGTGCATCCATGCCGAAACCCATGTCGAAGTTGGCATTGGCGAAGATAGTGAGTGGAATGAGGCCCAATTTGTCGGTCTTGAGAAATCCGAGCCTGATGCGTTTCGGTCGCAGCAGCATCCAGCGCAACGAGGTCTTCACCAGCGCGAAATGCTGCCCATCGATCACATTCAGCTCGTAGCCCCGCACATAGTCGTTCATATAGCCAAGATTGCGCTGATATAGATAGGATTGGCGGTTGAATGAGCTGAACTTCAGTTTCTGGCCGTGGGCAAAATACCAGCGTGGATGCAACTGCCAGTATTTGTTGAATTCAATTTCGGCCAGGAACATGTTCACAGGACTGCCCAGAATGCCCAGACCGTCCTTCCGCACCCTGATGTGGAGAATGTGTCCCTTGAGCGGATAGATGGTATAGTCGGTCTTGTCGTTCTTCAATTCATATTGAAGGGAGAAATGGCGGGTCAGCGTTTCGCCATTGCCCAGAATGTTCGGGTTGAGCACTGCCACCGTGTCTGCGACCCATTCGTTGGTGAACCCTATCGTCAGTTCATGCACGTTGTAAAGGTTGGGCCTCCACCGTGGAATTATTTCACCGTAGGCCAGTTTGCGCATATACTGGCCGTTCACATTGATGAACGCCCTCTTGTTCTCCAATGACGAATAGGCCACTTCGCGCGCCTGCTCATATCCCCCTTTGAATTCGATGCCGATGGTCTGTTTCCGGTTGAGATATGGAATCTCATAGCGCAGCTGATAGCGGTTGTTGTAGCCGAACCGCAGTTCGAGCACCACCGTCTCATTTCTTCCCCGGAAATTGTTCCAGAATATGAATGCGCCATAGTCGATGCGGCCCATGTCCTTGGTCTCCCACCATTCGCGGAAATTCCGATCACCAAGTTCCACCAGCGGCACAGGCCAGATGTACCAGCGCTCCACCACACGGACCTCCACGTTCAGCACACCGGCCTCGCCCGTGCAGGTGTCCACTTCCACGAAATTGAAGAGTTTGATGTTGCGCAGGTTGCTGCGCGACCTTTCCATGTGATAGCCCACGCTGTCCAGCGCCATGGTCTCGCCTGTGCGCAAGGTCATCTCGCGGCTCAGGATATGTGTCTTGGTGATGCGGTTGCCAGTGTAGGTGACCGGACCTATGACCACCGACCGCTGAGCAAAGGAGCTGACAGACCACAATATGGACGCCAGTAACAGCAGCTTTCGGAACGGGGTCACTTCAGATGTTGATGTAGCGCATCAGTTCATCATACCGGCCTCTCAGATCCTCATTGTGAGAGCCTTCTTCCAAGTAGGCCGTCACCTGATATCCGTGGCGTTCCAAGCTTTGAATGGTCGGCCCCAGATCCTCGCGGTCCACTTTCATGGTCACATCGATCATGCCCACGCCTTTCTGCTGCGCGATGTAAGAACTGAGAATGGAAGTGCCGTTCGATTCGATGATGTGTGCCAATTGGGCCAATGAGTAGTCCGATTCCTTCATGTGGATGGCCAAGATGCCTCCCGGACGGCTGATGACCGCCAACTCATCGAATTTCACAACAAGGTCTGACAGCGTGATGCAGCCCACATAGTTGTCCTCATGGTCCAACACCGCGATGCATGTCAGGTCGGTCGATGCCAGTCTGCGGATGACCGCATAGATGTGCTGGATGTCTTTGACAAAGGCCTTCTCCAGATCGGCATCCAACTCAGCGATGGTACTTCCCGGGGCGTTGGCATCCATGATGTCCGCTTCGCTGAGCAGACCAAGGAACTTCTTGCCATCGACCACCGGCAGATGCGAAACCTTGAAATCGTCCATCCACAGCAGGGCACGGTCGGCATCATCGCCCGGACGGAGGGGCGGAACCACTTTCGAAATGAGGTCGCGTGCAATCATTGTCTGTGCGGTGCAAAGTAAACGCTAATACACAGGCATTTGTTATCCAAGGCCGTGCCAAGTTGGAGATCAGTAGATATGGCTGTGGGAGGTCAAGGGCTTGGCGCTTTATGGGCAGGCGTGGCTATCCATTGAAAAACAGAAGAGGCCGCCCCAACAGGGGGCAGCCTCCTCTTACTACCGATATCAACCAGTGCCTGTTACAGGTTCTGTTGCATGATCATCGGCATTCTTACGTTCACGGTGCTCTTGATGTTGTTGCCGCAGTACCATGGGTCAGTGGCAGTGATGCCGGCAGGGAACGAAAAGTCGGCCTCGAAATTGTGATACCTGACCGTAGCGGAGTTGTCAACCGATCCGATATAGGTCAGATACACAGAGACTGGGGCACTTACACCTCGGAAGGTGAAGGTGGCAGTCGCCTTGTACCCGTCACCGTAGGCTACAACGCTTCCAGGATTGGCTACCAATGTGGCCCAATCGGTCGCATCATCAAGACCTTCTGGCGGATAGACGGTTGTAACGATGGTGTCAAGTGGAATTCCACCGCTGAGGCGATAGGTGGTGTCGTTGTACTCTCCGGTCCAAACCACACCGAGACTTGTAAGAACACAATGGCCGGGTCCTTCCCTTCCTGGCTCGAACGTGTTGGCACTTGACAGCCGGACTTTACCGTCAAACTTGATATTGCCCGGATTGGCCGCATCAAACTTGAAGTTTGCCTCGCTGTGGTCGAAACCACCGGCTATTGTCGCATTCGACCCCTTGTAGGATGCTTCCCAATATACCTTTGAGTGGGTGTTCATCAGGTATGTTGGATCCGTGTAGGTGTCGAACGTCAGAGTGCCTGGAGTGGCAAAATCACTGAACGTGATGCTGTCAACTTCCGATACGATCGTTTTGACATTGCCACCGACATTCTTGTGAAGAATGATGTTCTTCTGTGCGAAGCCGAAACTGGCCGTCAGCATCAGCACTGATGTTAGGATTACTGTTTTCATGGTTTTCATGGCTTTTTGTTTGTGAGGTTGAGTGGAGTAGTATTACCTTTTGACAATTTTTCTGGTGATCACGTTTTTTCCGTTGCCGATTCTGACGATGTAAATCCCGTCAGCACTGCCGGAAATATCGATGGTCTTGCTTAGCAGACCTCCAGATGAAGTGTATGCATCGGTGGAAATCCTGGATCCAACGACATTGAACACGTCAATTGTCACGTTGTCAGAGCTACCGTTCATGACATCCAATGTGAAAATCCCAGAGGATGGATTGGGATAGACCGCAACGGTCGGAGCATGAACATTCTCGTTCACACTGGCGATGTCATCAAAGATGATCTTGACAACATCATTCATGGCGTATGGAGCAGTGCCGCTGTTGATGGCGACATTGAGATCTGTGGCAGAAAAGGTCATTACTTGAACATCATTGATCAAGTAGGTCGCTGTTTCTCCCACATTCTCCACGTGCATGTAGGTTTGGGCGATTGCTGTAGCTGATACAGTCATTCCCAAGGAAAACATTAAGGGTATTGCAAGTTTCCTCATGGCGTTTGTGATTTGGTTAGTAATTGTCTTTTGACGCCACAAATGTGCGGGTAGGCCGCCCTGCAGCTGAGTGACCAAGGTCATGAATCACTATGACTTTTGGGCTACGCGAGATGTGACTTAGGTCACGCAGACATCGTAAAACACTGTGAGTCAATGGTGTCGAACCTGCTCGAAGGACAATGTTGCACCCGGTCGCCAAATGATGATGCTGGATGGCATGTCCATTCTTTTTTCAGAATGGAATCCAATCGTCATTTATAAAATGGACGCGGCCCACGAAGGACTACCATAATCTCAGGAGATGGCAGGGGCGGTCTTGGGAGTGCTTCTGTAGCAGAGTAGGATCAACAACGGGAGGACGGTCAGATCCATTATCAGTGCGAATACGAGACAGAGGCTCACAAGGAGGCCAATGTAGTAGGTGCCTCCAAAACTCGAGAACAGCAGCGGAACGAACCCTGCAAGCAGGAGAACCGTGGTCACGATCATGGCCTTGCCTGTGGACAGATAGGCCCGTTTTATGGCATACAACGTCTGTCTCCCTTTTGAAAGTTCGATCTTGACCCTGCTAATGAAATGGATCGAATCGTCCACCACAATGCCAAAGGCTATGGCGAAGATGATGGAGGTGTCGGCCTTGAGGTAAATTCCCATCATGCCCATTACGGCTGCCATGAACAGCAGTGGGATTATGTTGGCTATCAGAACTATGACCACCATCTTGACCGACCTGAAAAGCCCTCCCACGATGAGCGATATGACGCAGAACACGATCAGCAGCCCGAAGAACATGTTTCTGGGCAACGAGTACGTGGTCTTGTCTATGAGAACCCCTGAGCCGGTCAGTTTGTATTCGAAGGCCCTGTCCTTCTTGCTTTGGAAATACCTGTCAAATCTGTCTGCCAATGCTTCGAATTCAACAGTGGTCAGGTCGGGAAGCCTACCGCTTACCCTGCAGTTCTTCTTGTCAAGCGACACATAGCGTAGGAATTCCCCGCCATATTCGGTCTGCATGATCTTGTTGCTCAAGTAGTATATGTCGCCTTCAGAATCCGGGACCCGGTATCCTGAACTTTTGCCTGCGCTGTATGCCTGCAGCGCGCTCTTGATGAATGATACGTGGGACACCATCATTCCCACGTTGCAGCTATCGTGCAGAAACGCGTTGAGTTCGTCAATCTCCCTTACCACACCGAGATCGAAGAAAGAAGCAGACGTATCTGTGATGGTCAGTGCCATTTCAAATGGACGGGTTCCGGAGAATTGCGTCTCCACAAAATGGTAGTCCTCCAAAATGGCACTGTGCTTCGGCAGTTCGAGCAGCAGACTCGAATTGACCTGTATGTTGCTCACAGGGAACAGCGACAGTATCGTGAGCAGCGCAGTGGCCCCGAGGAACCAGATTCTTCTCCTGATCACTGTACGCAGGCAGGCGGACAGAAATCGGCCCCATCTTTCTTCATATTGCTTGAAACCGACAATTCTTGGCGCAGACGAATTGGCGCTGGCTGCGAAAATGAAGACGATGACTATGATAAAGGCCAGCAGTACACCTGTGCCGGCAAAGATTCCGAACAGTCGAATGGGCATCACATTGGAGAATGCCAATGAGTAGAATCCCACGGCAGTGGTCAGCGATGTGAAGAGGGTGGCACTGCCTATGTCCTTGAATGTCGTACGCAAAGCCATGGTCCTCTCGGCCCCTTTCCTCAGTTCTTCAATGTACTTGCTGTAAATGTGGATCACATCAGAAAGACAGATGACCGCCAGTACAGGTGGCAACAGGCTGGAAATGATATCTATGGGCCGGTCGCACAGCGCAATGAGGGCAAGTGTCCAAATGATGGAGAACACGATGGCCAGC
Organism: Flavobacteriales bacterium; assembly: GCA_021739625.1. Lineage (GTDB taxonomy): Bacteria > Bacteroidota > Bacteroidia > UBA10329 > UBA10329 > UBA10329. Next base: position 34,377 of record JAIPBJ010000016.1, read on the forward strand.
AGTGCCATGACCACCGTCCGGTACGACCGGAAAAGAACGAGCAGGATGATGCTCACCAACAGGAACGATATGCTGAGATAGACCCGGAGATTGCGTTTGATCTCGGTGAGATAGGTCTGTTCGACCAGAATCTTGGCGGTCAGATATGATCGGTCGAATCCAAGCCGTTCCATCTCAGACCTGATGCTCTCTATGAGGTCATACTGCGCCTGCCTGTCGAGGTTCGGAGTGGTGAATGCCGAAATGGCCACTGATTTCCCATCTTTCGATACAAGGAATTCTTTGATCTCCTTGGCATTGAATAGCCGAACCGAGTCTTCCATATACCGCTGGGGAACCGTATAATGGATGAGGGGAGATTTGTAAAGTCGGCCATTCCAAACGACACTGTAGGACGAATTGGTGACCGAGTACACAGATAGGACACTGTCGAAATTGAAGATGAACTTCGTAAGCGTATCTACCTTGTTCAGGAATGTGCTGTCGAAAATACCTGTCTCGTTGGTGAGACCAATATAAATGTACTCATCATCAATGTCTGCCCTGAACCGTTCATTGAATTCCTTGTAGAACTCCAGATCGGGATCATCGACAGGGAAGAACTGCTCAAGATTGAAATCGAATCCGAGATTCCTTAATGGAATCAGGCTGACCGCAGTGATTGAGACGATAGCAATGATGGCCAGTATGCCCAGTCTTCTGCTCATGGGGTTCGTGTGAAGGTCGGTTCGGATCAATGGCCTGATTTTGAAATCATTGTTCCTTGCAGTTGCTTTTCAGGACAGCAATGTCGGGTGATGATAAGGCTTTTAATCAGATGGGTTTCAAAGAAACACCCCCAAAGCGTTGGCTTTGAGGGTGTTGTTCGGCATTGTGCAAGGTGGGTATGATTCCGAAGCGGTCCTTGCCTTATTGCGACACGACAATCCTCTCGGTATAGACCTTGCCGCTGTGAGTGAGTCTCACGAGATAGGTCCCTACGTTAAGGTCGCTTAGGTCATAGGATATCGAGAACCTGTCTCCTCCAACAACCACGTTGTCGTTCAGAACCATCTGGCCGGTGATCGAATAGACATCCACAGAAACGGTTCCACTTCCTGCAGAGGGCAATTCAATGCGAAGCATGTCGCTCACAGGGTTAGGGAAGATGCTCACCATGTCATCTGAACCGACTTCGCTGACACCTACAGATGCCTCAGCAACAGACAGAGATGCCGTGGCAACGCCCCCGGCATAACCGTTCTTGACAAAAGCAGCATACACTGTGACATCGCCTGTTCCCTGTGCAGGGGCCGTCCAACCCACTGTCCACGCGGTCTGGGTTATTCCAGCTGTTCGGTGAGTTACGTGATTGTCAAAGTATGATGTGTTCGTGGCATCTGTCGCGCTCAATGTCCCGGTCGGTGCGTTGGCCCCGTTCTCTACTGTGACACTGAAGCCTTTGTTGGTCGAAGGAGAACCGCCCGCAGTGGTCAGCGTGATGCTGTAGGACTGTCCGGCCACATAGCCCGTACCGGGAATGTCGGTGGTTATCCATGTGTCCTCTACGGTAACACCTCCCTGAGTGTGACAGGCCGCACAGGTCTCTCCACCATCACCGGGCGAGCCCGTATTGCTCCACATCCCTGCAGATTCCCTGTTCCCGTCACGGTGGGCGGCCTCGGGACTGTTATAGGCGGTCATAAAAAGGTACATCGGCACGGCTACGATGAAACTGAGAATTGTAACTGTTCTTTTCATTTTGCTCTTTGTTTAGTGAATGTAAATGAATGGATTGAATTCTGCTTGATGAATTGAGAGACGGATGAACTGCTTAGCACAGATGTCATCCCGGTATCTCTAAAGGGTTGGACAAAGAAATTTGGAATGTAAAGGTAAGCAATTGACAATTGTCAGGGAGGCAGATGATTTTTGGCGGTGTTTTGGGAAGGGGACGTGGCCTGTGGGGTCAACGAGGAGAGAGTCAGATGGCCACGGCCTTGGACAAGTCGTCAGAATGCCCGGGCCACTCCCAACACCCATCGGAATTGCCAAGGCCCGGGCTGCAGCGCGGCAGGTCGGCTCACGAACAGGGGCATGTCGAAACGCAGTGTGATCGGGTGCAATCTAGTTATAGGACCCCATTGACGCACGGTGAAGGCCACGCCCACACCCGCATCGGCACGGGGCATGGCAAAGGCTGGAGCGGCATCAGAAGCGTTTATGCTGATGATGCCCGCATCCGCAAAGAAATAAGTGTTCAGCCGAAGATACTTGCGCATTGGCCATTTGTCGCTGCCAAGGAGCCGGTCGAATTCCAGTTCCAGATTCACCGCTGCCCCATGCACGCCACTGTGGGCCATCAAAATCTCATCGCCCCGCTGCTCAGGTGCGAGATAACCTGAGTAGCCACGCAGGTTGAGTCCTCCACCGTGGTGGAAATGGTTCTGAACCACGCCATACTCGGCCCATTGGGAAGGGAAGATCCCGGCCGAGCCGGTCAATCTGCTGTCGGCCATTTCCTCGGGAGAGGCGCGATCGAGGTAAAGCATTGATTCGCTGGCCCAGTCGGTCCCATAGCCCAGTTGAAGGAACACCCGCGAATGCAGTTTCAGCATCCAGAGCTCTGTGCGGTTGATGGCCGTGGTGCGGATGTAATGATAATCGTGGTCGCTGCCGAGGTTGCTGCTACGCAGTACCATATCCAATTCTCCAGTGCCTGTTCCGTATGAATACTGATATTCGAGGGTGGCTGCAAAGGAATTATTCCAGCGGCCCATGTCCCAGTGCTGACGGTCGAGCAGATAGGGGAGGCCATTTCTCTCTGGCCTGTACATTGCTTTGAACCAGAGTCCGAATGTGATGTCGCCCTTTCGGTTGCCTTTCGTCAGACCGACCTTTCCTCCATACAGCCCGTCCAACGCCCTTACTGCCAGGCGGACCGTGCTGTTACGCCAATAGCTGTGCAGCGAGGTCCGGTAATCGCCACTGAATGAAAGTGGCATGAATCCATACCGGTCGCTCCCATCGGGCAGGCCATATTGCCCTATTCCAGTGTGAGCCCACAGAAATGCATTGAATACATGGTGACGGTCGGCAAGGCCCCCGGCAAGTTGCACTCCGAGCTTTAGCCCGTCATAACCATTATACCAGATGTCCGGCCCACCTTCAAGGACGTAGTTGATGGTGTCGCGTTCTGGCTGCCATTGCTCAGGATAGTACATGAACTGGATGTAGGCCCGCAATTTTGTGGTGTCCGTCAACTCCATCTCCTGCTGAGCAGACACGCAGGAAGTCAGTGCCAGAATGAGCACTACGATATGAGCGGATTTCCTCATGAGACCTTTTCAGGATCGCCCTGCTGGATGGCCTTTTCCAATGACAGGTGGAGGGTTCGTTCCTTGTTCTCCAATTCTTTCAACTTGGCCCGCTCAATACTTGCATTCAGCTCGAACCCTATTAGCAGCACCGTGCTGTTGATGAGCATCCACAGCATGACCACCAATAGGGTGCCGATAGATCCATACAACTTATTGTATGTCCCGAAATTCTCCACGAAGTATCGGAAACCCAATGAAGAGAGGATGATGAGTCCTGTGGTCAGTGTGGAGCCGGCCGAGAAGAATCCCCATCGTGCCTTGCGTGCCGGGCCGTAAACATAGAGCACCGTCACAGCAAGGAACAACAACAGGAGCACGACAGCCCAACGGCTAAGGTTGACCGCCCAGATGGCGACCATTCCCCTGATGAGGCCCTCATCCAGCAGAAATTGAATGCCCCGGCTGCCAAAGATGATCAGACCGATGGCTACAATGACAATGGACACGAGTACAAGCATGAGGCCAAGCGCGATGGCCCGTTGCATCACAGGCGAACGCTTCTCGTAGGTGTGAAAGGTGGCATTGAATCCGTCAATGAGTGCGCTGATTCCGTTGGTGCTGAAGTAAAGTGCTGAAATGACCGTCAGCGACAGCAGTCCTCCCCGTTGCTGGGTGATGACATCCTCGAAGGTCTCGCGCACCACCACGTATGTTGAATTTGGTAGAAACTCACGCATAAGGTCGAGCAGTTGACCCTGAAATCCATCATAAGGGATGTAGGCCAGCAGGGTGAACAGGAAGATGATGCCAGGGAAAACAGCAAGGATGAAGTTGAAAGCCACGGAAGACGCACGAATGTTCAGAGATCCTTTCTGCAGCCCGATGATGAAGAACGTGGCCACGTCATAGAGCGGCAGTCCGTCAAAGCCGGGGAGGCGCACCCGCTTGCTGAAATCAAGCAGCCAATGGACTGCCCTCAACCTCAGAAACCGGACGATGAGCCTGCGAACCATTCAATTTTCAATTGGCGGTGAACAAAATGCAATTGGAGGAAAGCCGAGTGCATACTCGGACATGGTCATAAATTGATGACATCATATTTCTCTATGGTGAATGATGAACCGCTTTGAGGCTCATGTCGAGGCTGCGAATATGGTGCGTGAGGGCACCCACAGAGATGAAATCTACTCCGGTGAGGGCATGTTCCCTGAGGTTGGATTCAGTGATGCCGCCCGATGATTCGGTCTCGTATCGCCCAGCAATGGTCTCTACGGCCAATTTCAGTTTCTCGGGAGTGAAATTGTCGAGCATGATTCGGTGGAACCCCCCTACACGCAGGGCCTCCTCCAGTTCGTCAAAATCCCGCACCTCCACTTCTACGCGAAGGTCTTTGCCTATGGTGGCAAGATGCCCTTTCACCCGGTGAAGGGCCTGTGCCAGTCCGCCTGCCATGTCAATGTGGTTGTCCTTGATCATCACCATGTCATAGAGTCCGAAACGGTGATTCTGGCCTCCCCCAAGTTTCACTGCAAGTTTTTCCAGTTCGCGGAGCAGTGGAGTGGTCTTGCGGGTGTCGAGCAGTCTGGTGTTCGTTCCATCGGTCAGGCGCACCAGCCGTTGGGCGTGTGTGGCAATGCCGCTCATGCGCTGCATGAAATTGAGCACCAGCCTTTCGGCCTTCAGAATGGAGCGGGAACTGCCCTCCACCGTTAGGATAACATCTCCGACCGCAATGGGCGATCCGTCCACGATTCTCACATCCACCTTCAATGTCGCATCGACATGATGGAAGATGCGGTGGGCCAATTCCACACCTGCCACCACACCACTTTCCTTGACCAGCAGCTGGGCGCTTCCCTTGGCATCGGCAGGGATGCAGGCATTGGAGGTGTGGTCACCGTCACCGATGTCCTCACGGAGGGCCGCTTCAATGATCTCGTCAATGGTCATTGGCCTACTCGCTGACCTCGAACCGTAGTTGTTGGATGCGTGCCTTCTCGCCATCGCCCTTCGTGAGCACGTATGTACGATAGGTGCCTGTTGCCGTGGTCAGACTTCCTATGACATACTGGGCCCCATCGCGCGATCTGCCACGGTGAATGACCTGATAGGCGCTCACTTTGTTCTTCTCAAAGAAATCCTTGATGATAAGCTCGGCCTGGGCCTTGCTGTAGCTGTTCTCCTTGCGGAGCACGGCCATGTCCACTTTCGAGTCGAAATGGCGGGCCAGTTCCTTGTGGTTGCCCACACGGATAGCCGAGGCGATGTTCTCTTCAACGTTCTGAGCCAGAAGAGTGACAGACAGAAGAAGAGCGGATGCAAGGGTACTGATGAAATGTCTCATGGTACCAGTGTTTGGTGACGGATGGGAGCAACAACCGCGCCATGGCCGTTGCACCTCACAAAGAAAGCGTTTATGATGATGGTGCGAACATGGCCAGCGTATATCGGCTTTATCTTGGCCCCAGAATCCAACATGACATGAGAAAGAAGGTGATGCTCCTTGGCAGCGGGGAATTAGGAAAGGAACTGGTCATAGCGCTACAACGCCTCGGACAGCATGTGATCGCTGTTGACAGTTATGAAGGCGCGCCAGCCATGCAGGTGGCTCACGAGAAAGAGGTCATCAACATGCTTGATGGACACGCGCTCGATGTCATCGTTGCAAAACACCGGCCCGATCTTATTGTGCCAGAAGTAGAAGCCATCCGGACTGAGCGGTTCTATGCATACGAGCTGTTGGGCATGCAGGTGGTGCCGAGTGCGAAGGCCGCCAATTTCACAATGAACCGCAAGGCCATCCGCGACCTTGCCGCCAAGGAATTGGGGCTGCGCACCGCCAAGTACCGATATGCCACCACCGCAGCAGAACTCAGCGATGCGGTGGCAGAGGTCGGGATGCCCTGCGTGGTAAAACCCTTGATGTCCTCATCCGGCAAAGGACAGTCGGTGATCCGGGCCCACGGTGATGTGCAGGCGGCCTGGGACTATGCCTGCGCGGGTTCGCGTGGCGACATCGTGGAGGTGATCGTGGAGGCATTCGTTCATTTCGACTCCGAGATCACACTGCTCACCGTGACGCAACAGCATGGCCCGACATTGTTCTGCCCACCGATAGGTCACAGACAGGAGCGTGGTGACTACATGGAAAGCTGGCAGCCGGCAATCATGGGGCC
>JAIPBJ010000173.1 GCA_021739625.1 Flavobacteriales bacterium
CCTCGCGCGGACAGGGCTTTTCTTTCCATCGCAGGCCATTCTCTGTTCACAAAGTCTCACAGTCCCATGGACGAGGTCTTCATCAAATACGACAACCCCAGGAAACAGGAGCGCTACGACCGCGCCTACATGCGCATGGCACTGGAGTGGGCCAAACTCTCGCATTGCAGGCGCAGGCAGGTGGGTGCGCTCATTGTCAAGGATGGCCAGATCATCGCTGACGGCTACAACGGCACACCTTCGGGCTTCGACAATCAATGCGAGGACTGTGAGGGCAGCACCCACTGGTATGTGCTCCATGCCGAGGCCAACGCCATCATGAAAGTGGCCCGTTCCATGAACAGCGCCAAGAATTCGACCCTCTACCTCACCATGTCGCCCTGCAAGGACTGCAGCAAGCTGGTGCATCAGGCAGGGATAAAGAGACTGGTCTATCTGGACGGATACAAGGACTGCTCGGGCATCGAGTTCTTGGAAAAGGCAGGCGTGGAAGTGGTGCAGTTGACCGATGTGAGCATTGAGCATGAGTGACAGCCGCCTCCGCCCCTTCATCTATCTGCCCATCGCCTTTGCGCTGGTCCTGGTCGGAGGCATCTGGCTGGGCGCCTACCTGCAGCCTGCCGGAACCGCCTATACCATCAACATGGGCGGTGCTGGCGAGAATTCGCGCAAGATCACCAACCTCCTCAACTATGTGACGGACGAATATGTGGACAGCGTTGATCTGGACGGCCTCACCGAAAGCGCCATCATCAGCCTTCTCGATCAGCTGGATCCCCACTCGGGCTACATCCCCGCCCGCGAGCTCGAAACCATGAATCAGCCCTTGCAGGGCAACTTCGATGGCATAGGCGTGGAGTTCAACATCATCCGCGATACCATTGTGGTGGTGGCCCCCATCTCTGGCGGCCCGTCAGAGAAACTGGGCATCCGCGCGGGCGACCGCATCGTGACCATCGAGGATACCACCGTGGCAGGCATCGGCATCCGCAACGAGGATGTGCTGACCAAGCTGCGCGGTGTGCGTGGCACCAAGGTGCGGGTGGCCATTGCCAGAAGGGGAGAGAGGCACCTCATCGACTTCACCATCACCCGCGACAAGATCCCCATCTACAGTGTCGATGCCGGCATCTTGATGCGCCCCGGAGTGGGCTATATCAAGGTGAGCCGCTTTGCCGCCACCACCTACGATGAGTTCTATGAGAAGGTGGTCTCATTGAAGAAGCAGGGGATGAAGGATCTCATCCTCGACCTGCGCGGCAATCCGGGCGGCTACCTCAATGCAGCCATTTCGATGTGCGATGAGATACTGCCCAAGGGCAAGCTCATCGTCTATACCGAAGGCCGCGCCCGGCCCCGGCAGGAGAGTTTCGCCACCGCCAAGGGCGACCTCCAGCGCATGGGCATCGCGGTGCTCATAGACGAAGGCTCGGCCTCGGCCAGCGAGATTGTGGCAGGGGCTATTCAGGACAACGACCGCGGAACGGTCATCGGCCGCAGGTCGTTCGGCAAGGGCCTCGTGCAGGAACAAGTGGAGCTGCCCGATGGCTCGGCCCTCAGGCTCACCATTGCCCGCTATTACACCCCCACGGGCCGCTGCATTCAAAAGCCCTATGCGCATGGCGAGGACTATTATGGCGATGTCTATGACCGGCTGGGCCAGGGCGAGCTCTATGAGGCCGACAGCATCAAGGTGAACAAGGAGGACCGTTTCACCACCCCGGGCGGCAAGGTGGTCTATGGCGGTGGCGGCATTGTGCCCGATGTGTTCGTGCCGCTCGACACCACGGACTATTCCGTGTTCCACAACCGCCTCATCGGCAATGGTGTGCTGCGCGAATTCGCGCTGGAACTGGAGGCCGAGCGCAAGGCAGACCTCCGGTCCTATAAGGATGCGGACGCCTACAGGGCAGGATTCCGGGTGGGCGACAGCGAATTCGCCCGGCTCATCTCCTTGGCCGAGGCACGCGGGATCAGTGCCACGCCCGCGCAGGTGGCCCATGCCCGCAAAGGCATCGTGCGCAACCTGCGTGCGCTCATCGCCCGTTCGCTCTGGAACGGCAACGGCTACCACAGCGTGATGAACGAGGACGACCATGCCGTGCAGGAGGCCCTGCGGGTGCTGGAGCAAGGTGGTCAGTCCAACTGATATACTTAAGATTTCTCACCATCCCTTCAAATTGACAGGGCCGACAACTTGTCCATGGGGGTCTTGGCGCGAGGTTGACGTCAACAGCGACAAGCATCCGCCCATTCAGCGGCAGGGAAGAACGGTTTCGGAATAAACCTTTCTTTGCCCTGTGAGATTCCTGATAGCTCTTCTTGCGGTGCTCCCGATGCTCGGCATTGCCCAGCAGCCCTCGCACTACACCATCGGGGCGCAGGAGTTGGACGGCATCGACATCTACGACATGCTGCACGCCCGCGATGGCAGCTACATCCTCGCCACGGGCAACGGGCTTTTCAGGTTTGACGGCTATCGTTTTGGCAGGGCGCAATGCCCCGACATGCTGATGACCTCGGTGTTCAATCTGGTGGAGGACAGCGCGGGCAACGTCTATTGCCACAACCTCAGCGGGCAGGTGTTCAGATATGCGCAGGGGCAGTGCGGGCTGCTGCTCACCCTGCCCGACAGCCTTGTTGCTGCCGACATGGACCTCGCCATTGACGACCTCGGCCGACTGGTCATCAGTGCCAACAGGCTGATGGCCGTGGGCAAGGACGGACAACTGGAACTCCTGTCGGCAGAAGGATTTTTCGGGGCGGTCTCCGAACTGCCCGATGGGGCCTTGGCGGTGTTCTCGTCCGGCAAGAACGCATTCACCCGCCTGAGCAAGGGCCAACTGTCGCTCGGCCCCGACCTCGTGACCCCGCCAGACGAAAGGCGCATACCCGGACTGCTGGTCTTCAACAACAGCGTCTATGCCTATCACTCCAACTCCTGCGAGGTGTTCGCGATGGATGCGCACGGCCTCCGTTCCATCATCGACCCGTCTGCGATCAGCGGAAAGCCGCACCTCTTCAAGCTGTATGTGACTGCCGATGCGATGTGGTTCGCCTCCGGGTCGTTGGGCGTGCTGCGGGTGGACCGTCATTTCAGGGCAGATGACAACGGGGCGTTCCTGTTCCCGAGCACCTTCATTTCTACAGTAATGGAGGATGATGAAGGGAACATTCTGCTCGGCACCTTCGGAAAGGGCCTATTGGTCATTCCCGACCACACCACGCGCGACCTGAGCATTTCGGGGCTCAATGACGATGTGATCTCTGTGGCGCGGTCGGCCAGCGGAACGCTCTACTTCGGCACGCGTTCGGGCAGACTTCTGGCGCGCGACACGGCAGGCGCGGTGCGTCCTATCCGAGAGGCGCAGTTCAAAAGCATGGAGGCGCTCCATTGCCTCGGCAGCGACCAACTGCTGATAGGCGAATCGAACGGGATGCTCATCCACAGGCCCTCGGGCCGCGAGACCGTGTTGGCGGTGGGCTCCATCAAGGACATGGCCGTCATCGGTGCCGACACGGCCCTCATCGCCTCCAACCTCGGTGCATTCCTCCTGCAACTGTCCACGGGCGAAGTGACGAAGGTGCCGGGGCTCAGCATACGGCATTACTGCATCGGATATGATCCCAAGACCGCTTCTATTTACTCAGGCACCTCCAAGGGACTGACCGTGCGGCAGCGGTCGGGAACGGTGCGCACGGTGCTTTTGCGCGGCAAGGACCTGATTGTGCGCAACCTGCTGGCCAAGGGCGGAAAGGTGTATGCGGCCACTGCCGAGAACGGCCTGCTGGTGTTTGAGAATGATTCGCTGGTGGCCGAATGGAGCACCGCCACAGGGCTGCTCTCCGACCAGTTGACACAGTTGGCCGCCTACCGGGGTCAACTGGTGGTGGCGACCGCCAATGGCATACAACTGTTGGACAAAAAGGGGCAGGTGGTGCGCACCGTCACTGGGGCCGATGGACTGAACGCGTCCAAGATCCTCGACCTCGAAGTGAATGGGGATGAGCTGTGGGTGGTGCATTCGTCAGGTGTGCAGAAGGTGATGCTGGACGTGTTCAGACCCTTCGCCCATCGGCCCGAACTGGTGTTGAAGAGCGTGCTGGTGAATGACAGCATCAGCGCACCTCTCGCGCAGCATGATTTCAATGCCGACCAGCAGAAATTCACGTTCGAGGTAAGTGCGAACAGCCTCCGCTATCGCAACGAGACCACCTACCGCTACCGCTTGGAAGGCGCTGAGACCGCGTGGCGCACGGCCGACCATGCGCAGAACATCATCGAATACCGCTCGCTGTCGCCCGGCACCTACACCTTCCGCGCCAAGGCCGTTTGCCGTGGAATGGAGAGTGACGAGGTGGCCTACACCTTCACCATTGCCACCCCGTTCTACAAGGCGTGGTGGTTCTATCTGCTCCTTTCGGTCGGAGCGGTCCTGATGCTGGTCTTCTGGTTCAGACGGAGACTGAATCGTCAGCAACTGTTGGCCGAACAGCAGAACGAACTGAACGCCAGTAAGCTCACCGCCATCCGATCGCAGATGAACCCGCATTTCATCTTCAACGCGCTCAACTCCATTCAGAGCCTGGTGCTCAAGGGCGATGTGGACAATTCTTACACCTACATCACCAAGTTCGCCAACCTCGTCAGGCGCACGCTCAACTATTCCGACAAGGAATTCATCGATTTCAGCGAGGAGATCAAGCTCATCGAGCTCTATCTCACCTTGGAACAGCTGCGTTTCAAGGAGGATTTTGAGTTCACGATGAACACGGATGGGATTGAAGATGTGATGATGCCGCCCATGCTCATCCAACCCTTCATCGAGAATGCGCTGGTGCATGGGCTGCTGCACCGCAACGGGCCGAAGCGCATCCGTCTGGACTTTGAGCTGAAGGATGTGCTCATCTGCACGATCACCGACAATGGCGTTGGGCGCCAACGTGCGAAGGCCATCAAGGAACGGCAGCGGTCGGAGCACGAATCCTTCTCGGTGAATGCCATCCGCACCCGCTTCGAGCTATTGGAAAGGTACTATGACGGAAAGTTGGGCTTTGAGTATGAGGACCTGATGGAGAACGGAGAGGCGGCCGGCACGCGGGTCACGCTGCGCATCCCTGTGAAGCGCAAGTTCTGATCCCACGTCATTGCGAGGACGCAGGACGAAGCAATCTCATGATGGACGTAGATTGCTTCGTTCCTCGCAATGAACTGTGCTTAAAAACAAATGGTCTGGGCATAATTTTTCTGGTACTCGGTTTGCGTAGTAGCGATTGCAAAAGCCTGTTTGAGGAGTTTGTTTGCGATGGCCACTTTGATGACCTTCTCAGGTTTCCCT
>JAIPBJ010000174.1 GCA_021739625.1 Flavobacteriales bacterium
CGGCAGCGATCTTCTTTGCCTTGCCTTCTTCCACGACCTGCGCCATTTCCAAGGCGGCCTTCACCACGTCCGGTGCGTGGGTCGAATTGGGTGTGGGCAGTCCACCTGGGGCCATGTAGGCATCGCCAATGGTCTTTATCTTCTCTATGCCATGCTTCTCGCAGATATGGTCGAAGGCAGAGAAGCATTCGTGGAGGTCTTTGACCAGTTCCTTGGGCGACAGTTGCTCGCTCATGGCCGTAAAGCCTTTGAAATCGGTGAAGAGTACGGTGGCATGGTCGATTTGTACGGCTTCAGCCGAGCCTTTGGCTTTCAACTCTTCGGCCACTTCTTCGGGCAGAATGTTCAGCAGCAGCTCCTCGCTGCGTTGTTTCTCCCTGCTTATCCGATTCCGTTGGGCGAAGAATACCCCTGCAAACAGCAGAACAAGTACAAACCCGCCCACAAATCCGTTTCGGATGCCTTTCTGCCTGTCCAGTTCAATGGTCTGTATCTCCTGATCTTTGACCAACAGGGCGATCTTGCCCTCTTTCTTCTCCAATTCAAAATTGAAAAGCAGCTGGTCTATCTTCTTGTCAGACTCCAAATTGTAAATGCTGTCGTTGATGCTCTGCAGCAACTGCTGATTCTCAAACGCACGCTGAAAGTCGTTCTTCTTTGCATAAAGCCTCACCAGGCCCATTGCCGAGATCTGAAGTTCATAGTTCTCGCTTTCCGCATCCATCAGCATCGATTTGGCCCTTTCGTAATGGCTCAATGCCTGCACATCATCTCCATTCACCTCATGGGCCGTTGCCATTGCATTGATTGAACGGATAAGTTCAAACTGATCGCCTGATGCGGAGGCGACCTGATAGGCCGAATCAAGATAGGCCATCCCCTCTTTGAACTCAGAAGAACTGACCAGAGCCTCTCCGATCGTACGGAGCAGGGTCGTGTAATAGGGCGTGGCCGTCAGATAGCCCCTTGCCAACTTCAGGTTGCTAATTGCGTTTTCCAGATCGCCCCTTGCACGGTGAACCTCACCGATATTCAAGTATGCCAGACCGATGCCCTCGTCATAGCCGATGGCCTTGAACAATGGGATCACTTTCTGGTAGGCCTGCAGGGCAAGGTCGTGATCATGTTTTTCAAGATGGACCGCACCGATATTCTGCAGCACGGTGCCTATGCGCATGGTGTCCTTGGTTATCTCTGCCAGAGAAAGCGATTTCAGATACAGGTCGATGGCCTTGCTGTACTGGCTCTGATTGAAATAGATCGCCCCCATGTTGCTGAGGATGTTTGCAAGTCCGATGGTGTCGTCTGCTGCCCGATATGACGTCTCGGCCTCCTGCCATTGTATGAGCGCATCCGCAAGATTCCCTCTGAAGTAATGCACCAGTCCGATCAGCTTGAGCGCCTGTGCATGGCCTTGTCTAAAGCCGATCTCCTGCGATAGCCCTGCGGCCTTCTCTCCATACTCCAGACACTTGTCCAGATTGACAGAACGGTACTCATTGCCAAGCTGTAGCAGTAGCTCGACCTTGTTGGAATCGCTGTGTGACCGGCTCAACAGATCTGAAAGGCTGTCCAACGCTGCATTCTGTGCCATTGTCCATACCGGTATCAATACCGCTGTCAGGACAAGAAGAGATGGTTTTATTGACCGACCCATTTCTATGACTTTTTATGTTGCACTCACAAACCACATCCCCAATTTTCCTTTTCCCTTCGCTTCCACCTCGCCACGGAACTCGCAGGCGAACTGGTCCTTCACCAGTGCGTAGGTCGCTTCGCTGATGTTGACCCTGCCCACCTCGCCACTGCTTTCCATGCGGCTGGCGGTGTTCACGGTATCGCCCCAGATGTCGTACTGGAATTTCTTGATGCCCACGATGCCCGCCACCACAGGGCCGGTGTGTACGCCTATTCGGATTTCGAAATAGGGAAGCCCGGCAGCGATCTTCTTTGCCTTGCCCAGTTCCACCACTTCGGCCATTTCCAAGGCGGCCTTCACCACGTCCGTTGCGTGGGTCGTATTGGGTGTGGGCAGACCACCTGCGGCCATGTAGGCATCGCCAATGGTCTTTATCTTCTCTATGCCATGCTTCTCGCAGATATGGTCGAATTGAGAAAAGCACTCATGCAGGTCTTTCACCAGTTCCTTGGGGCTGAGCTGTTCGCTCATGGCCGTAAAGCCTTTGAAATCGGTGAAGAGCACGGTGACCTGCTCAAAGAGCTGTGCCTCGGCCTCGCCTTTCTCCTTCAGTTCCTCGGCCACGGCCACGGGCAGTATATTGAGCAGCAGCCCATCGCTGCGGTCGCGCTCCTTCCCTATCCGGTTGCGCTGCACAAGGAAAACACCGGCCAGCAGCAACACGAGTCCCAGCCCACCGAAGGAGGCGTTGCGCTCCAGATTCTTCCTGCGTATCTCTTCGCGCGCCACGGCCTCGGCCTTTTCCTTTTCTGCGAGCATGAGGGCCTCGCGCCTGTCAAAATCGAACTGGAACTGCTGTCGCAGAATGGTGCGCTGGCTCTCTGCATTGTTGATGCTGTCGCGCATGGTCATGTACAGTTCGTGCATGTCGAGCGACTGCTGGTATCGGCCCAGAATGCGGTAGCCCTTGTGCAGCATGGCTGCTGCGTCCCTTATCACCGCCACCGCGCCCACCTCCTTGGCAATGACGATGGCGGAGTCGGCCAACTGCACGGCCTTGGCCACTTCGTTCCGTTTCATCTGCGCATCGGCAAGCCCGATGAATGACGAGGCCATGCCCTTGCGGTCACCGATGCTCCGTCTGATGGTGAGGCTCTTTGCAAGGGTTGCAGCGGCCTGCTCCACATCGCCTTTCAATATCAGCAGTTGTCCGATGCTGCTCAACGTGGCCGCATAGCCCGAGCGGTTCCCGGTGCGCTCCATGATGTCCGAACACCGGTTGTAGTGGCGCATGGCCTTGTCCAGGTCTCCGAGTTCCTGATATACGCTGCCGATGTTGTTGATGATGGCCCCCATGCGTTTCTGGTCGTCATCCTTCTCCAACATTTCGAGTGCAGCCTCATATCTGGTGAGGGCCTCCTGGTGGAATCCCTGCGCCTGATAGACCGTTCCTATGTTGACCAATGACGACACCATCCCCTGCCTGTCCTGGCTCTTCTCGCGTATGCGGAGGCTCTCGGAATAGTATTCGATGGCCTTCTCATACCTGCCCTGATCCTTGCAGATCGTGCCGATGTTGTTGAGCGCGGCTGCCGTTCCGCCAAGGTCGCCCAGGTCCTTGCGAATGTCCAACGAGCGCATATAGTGATCCAGGGCCTCCACATAGTTGCCCAATGCGCTGTGAACGCTGCCGATGTTGAGCAGCAGGTCGCCCATGCCCGCAGAGTCTGCGATCCCGCCTCTGATTTCGAGGCTCTGTCCATAATGGTCGATGGCCAGCTCATACTTCCCGCTGAAGAAATGGCTGGTGCCTATCTTGGAGAGGGTCTTGGACATGCCGGCCAGATCCCCATCCTCACGCTGCACTGCCAGCGCCTCGTTGGCGACCTTTATCGACTTCTCAAAATTGCCCATCTGCTGATAGATGGTGGCCACCTTGCTCAGAGCCTCGCCCAAGGTCGGCCTGTCGTTGGCCGTGCGGCTCAGGTCGGCACAGGCGGTGAAATGCTGAATGGCATCGTCCAATTGTTTTCGGGCCAGCGCAGTGTCTCCTTTCTGCATGAGCAAAGCGCGCGTCTGCCGCTCACTGTCCCTGTCCTGTACCGAGGCCGGTCGCTGATCTGTCCGGTCAATTTCCGACCATCGGCACAACATTGGCGCAGCACCGCTCTCACAAGGCCATCCTGCAAGCAGCACGACCAGCAATGCCATGGTCTGCAAACATTTCATAGCGGGCGATTTACGGATCGGTCAGGCCCAGCAGCACGTTCGTGCAATGCCTCATCGTGCATGACTGTTCCAGCTCAATATATGGGAAACCGGATGCGCTGTGCGCTCCCTTCCGCGATCACGTCAGCGATATAGATGCCTGTGCTCAAATGCCCGATCGGAAGCATCTGCCCGCTCTCTACGGTCATTGCTGGCAGAAGGACTGCACCGGTCATGGAATAAACGGTGATCACGGCACGTTCGCCATCAAGGGTCACTTTCACCTCCCCTGTGGCAGGGTCGGAGGCGATAAATGCCTTTTTCTTCACCACCAGCCCATCGGGATCCGTTCCGATTCCCGTCAGCAGGCAATTGGCAATGAGCGTGGTATCGGCATCCACGCAGAAGTTGAGACCATTGATCTCAACGTCCTCGTTGCTCACAGTGATGATATATGTGTCAGGGTTGGGCACACAGGGCAGGTTCACACGCACCGTGTAGGTGTTGCTGCCATCAGGTTCCACATCCTCGAAGAAGAAATCGCCATTCACATCGGTCTGCGTGGCTCCAACGGGCGGGCCTGCGGTGCGCTCCACCACAATGTCAACCAACGAAATGGGGTCTTCGGCCTGCATCTTTCCCGAAGAAAGCAGCACCTGTCCCCTCAAGGTGGTCATCCCGGTGCGGGGCAAATGGCTCACAACGGCCACATCGGCACTGAAAATATCGGTGCAGGTATTGTTGAACGACAGGGCCTGTCCCCATTTCACCACGCTGCCCGAAAAGGTGGGCACGGCATCAGCATAGCTCGCATCTGCTTTCACCAGCAGTATGATGACCGAATTTTCGGGCAAGGTGACCGAATAGTCTCCATTTATATCTGTGAACACCTCATCGGCAACGGGCCACACCAGCGAACCGGTGGGTTCCATCAGAGCGGTCACTGTGCAGTTGACACACGGTGACCCTGCTATGCTGACATTGCCCGAAAGCGTGCCTTCGCACTGGGCCCAAGCTTTTTCGGTTGGCTGTGCGATTGCCAATGCAATGGCGCAGCAATACAATTTGACGAGTGTCATCGGGGGAGGGTTTAGGAACTTTGGCAGTGAATGCCTTAATGCTCCGAAAAATAAGAATTATGACTGACAATAATCTATAAACCCTTTAATTGCTTCGCTCAGACCGACCTCCGATCAATAGAATATCCCGAACGGGTGGGGATGGTCTGTCCCTTGTCTATTTGTTATTTCAACTGACAAACCACATCCCCATCTTCCCTTTTCCCTTGGCCTCCACTTCGCCACGGAACTCGCAAGTGAACTGGTCCTTCACCAGTTCGTAGGTCGCTTGGCTGATGTTGACCCTGCCCACCTCGCCACTGCTTTCCATGCGGCTGGCGGTGTTCACGGTATCACCCCAGATGTCGTACTGGAATTTCTT
>JAIPBJ010000175.1 GCA_021739625.1 Flavobacteriales bacterium
CTCCTGTTCATTGTCAGGAACCACGTGTTCTTCCTATTCCTCATGTTGGAGGCGTTTGCCCTTACGCTTACTGTGCGCAACAATTCCATTCACAGCTCCTCTTGGTTCAATACTTCGAACAAAGTGGTGGGGGCCGTGTACAGTGTGAACCACAGAATCACGGAATACTTCAAACTCAATGTGGTGAACCGACAACTGGCAGAGGAGAATGCCATGCTGCGCGGAATGCTCCGTCAGTCGCAGCATGTGGTTGCCGACAGCTGTGATGCCATACCTGTCATCGACACCATATATCAACAGCGGTACACATATATCCCTGCAAGAGTGGTGAACTTCACAGTGAACCGGCAGGCCAACTATATGACCATTGACCGCGGAAGAGGCCAAGGAATCCATCCCGAAATGGCGGTCATCAGTCCTGATGGTGTTGTCGGAATTGTGAAAGATGCATCAGAACATTATGCTACCGTGCTTCCCCTGCTCAATCGGAAATCAAGTATAAGCGCACGACTGCGTGGCCCCGGCTATTTCGGGGCACTGAGGTGGGATGGAAGAGACCCGTTAATCGTACAGCTGCATGATATTCCAATTCACGTGGAGTTGCAGATGGGAATGATCGTGGAGACCTCGGGCCTTTCGTCCATGTTCCCAGAAGGCATCGCCATTGGAAAGGTAGTGGGCTTTGGCCAGAACACCGGAGAGAATTTCCACAACATAACTGTGGAACTGAACACCGACCCGCGTACACTGCACAAGGTCTACGTGGTGAACAACATGATGGGGAAGGAGCAGTTGGAACTTGAACAAGCCATCGGATCGGATGACTGAGCTGCTGAAGTATGTCCTTAAATTCATTGGGATCACCCTGCTGCAGGTGCTCCTTCTTGACAATGTTGAGTTGGGCAGCTATGTCAATCCTTTCCCATACATCTATCTCATCCTCATTCTCCCTGTGAACATGGGGCGCGTAGCACTGCTCGTCATGGGTTTCGCTCTTGGTCTGACACTCGACACGTTCTCTGGCACAGGGGGCATCCATGCTGTGGCCACCACGCTCATTGCCTACTACCGCCCGTTCCTATTGCGTGCACAATCCCCGCGTGAAGGCTTTGAACTCCACGCGGTCCCCCACATCAATCTGTATGGTTTCAGCTGGTTCGTAGGCTATGCCACGCTGATGGTGGCCATTCACCACACTGTACTGTTCTTCTTGGAAGTATTCAGGTTTGCTGAATTTTTCCATACCCTGTGGAAAATCATCCTGAGCGGAATCTTCTCGGTCGGAATCATGCTGTTGATGGAGGTGCTGACAGTGACCGATAGGAGAAGGAAGTGAAGGAATGTGGATGTGTCCGATTATTAAGATGCAGGATGGGCCGCGTCAATTACTGACCAACTGAACACAGACAGGGGGAACAATGAGCTACGGCAACACCCGATATCGTGAGCGCATGTATGTGCTGATCGCCATTGCGGTGTTCATTGCGGTGGTGTTCCTCGTCCGACTGTTCTACATCCAAGTGTTGGATGACAGCTACCGCCTGAGCGCTGACAACAACGTTCTGCGCTATGTGACTCAATTCCCCGCGCGCGGCCTCATCAAGGACCGCAATGGGTATCTGTTGGTATATAATGAGGCCGCCTACGACCTGATGGTCATTCCGCGCCAGGCCAAACAGACCGACACGGCTGCCATCTGCGACATTTTGGGCATCAGCAAGGCCGATTTCGTCCTGAAGATGAACAAGGCCAAAGCGCACTCCACCCGCAAGGCCAGCATCTTTGAGAAGCAATTGAGCGTGGAGACCTATGCTGAATTGCAGGAGAAGATGCACCGTTTCGATGGATTCTTTGTGCAGGTGCGCACATTGCGCAAATATCCTCGCCCCATCGCAGCCCACATCATGGGCTATGTGGGCGAAGTGAACCAGACGGTCATCGACAGGAACCCTTATTACAGATCCGGTGACTATATCGGCATAGCGGGCCTGGAGAAGTCGTATGAGACCTCACTGCGCGGGGTGAAAGGGGTGAAAGTGATGATGGTGGACGTTCACAACCGGACCAAAGGCAGCTATCGGGAGGGACGGTATGACACGCTGGCGGTGGCAGGCCGTGGCATCGAATGCACCATAGACGCCAAACTTCAGGAATACGGTGAGTTGCTGATGCAGAACAAAGCAGGGGCAATAGTGGCGCTAGAACCATCAACGGGCGAGATCCTTGCGCTCATCAGCACTCCCACCTTCGACCCTAATCTGCTGGTGGGACGCGTGCGCTCGGCCAACTACGTCATGCTTAACCAGGACACGTTGAAACCCCTTTTCAACCGTGCATTGATGAGCGAGACCAACCCTCCGGGATCAACCTTCAAGGTGCTCAATGCGCTCATCGGGCAACAGGTGGGCGTTACCAATGAGCAGACCACCATCGGTTGCCGAGGGGGCTACATCTCCGGCAATTTCAGAATGGGCTGTCACCCTCACTCCGGTCCACTCAACCTGAGGCAGTCCATTCAGCAGTCGTGCAACGCCTATTATGGCACTGTTTTCCGCAGCATCATCGATCACACGGGAAAACCATGGGAAGGTTATGAGATATGGCGCAACCATGTGCTCAGCTTCGGTCTTGGAACCTTGTTCAACACAGACCTTCCCACAGAAAAGAAAGGCATAGTGCCTCCCAAGTCATATTTCGACCGTTATCACGGAGAGAACAAATGGAAATCGCTCACCATCATCTCCATGGCCATCGGTCAGGGCGATCTGGGAGTGACCCCACTTCAACTGGCCAATATGACAGCCACTATTGCCAACAGGGGCTGGTACATTCCTCCGCATCTGGTGCGCAAGATTGAAGGCGACACCCTGCCGGGTCATTTCACACAGAAGCAGTACACCACCGTTGACCGGCCATACTTCGACCCTGTGGTTGACGGCATGGAAATGGTCTTCCAACAGGGCGGCACAGGCTATCGCAGCCGTTTGGACACGCTGGCCATGTGCGGAAAGACCGGCACTGCACAGAACCCACATGGCGAGGATCATTCCATCTTCATCTGCTTTGCCCCGAAAGACGACCCGAAGATCGCATTGGCCGTTTTTGTCGAGAATGGAGGAGGAGGCAGCAAGTATGCCGCCCCCATCGCCAGCCTGATGGTGGAACAGTACCTGCGCGACACCATTTCCAGACCTGCATTTGAAAAGGTCATTCTGGATACTGACCTTCTGAAACTCACCAAGGAATGAGAAGGGAGCAAGGCATATTCGCAAACATCGACTGGGCACTGGTAG
The DNA here is from genome assembly GCA_021739625.1 of Flavobacteriales bacterium. Taxonomy (GTDB): domain Bacteria; phylum Bacteroidota; class Bacteroidia; order UBA10329; family UBA10329; genus UBA10329. Next base: position 3,294 of record JAIPBJ010000175.1, read on the forward strand.
CGCTCTATGGGGGGCTGGTGGTGTTGGGATGGCTCAACATATACGCAGCCGTGTTTGACGAGGAACACCGCAGCATATTCGACACCACTCAGCGCTATGGTGCACAGGTGATCTGGATATCGGTGTCGTTGTTCGTGGCATTCATCATCCTGCTTATTGACGGCAAGTTCTACAGCACATTCGCATGGCCCATCTACATGCTCAACATGGCGTTGCTCATCGTGGTGATCTTCCTTGCGAGGGATGTGTCGGGCGCCCGGGCGTGGTTGGATATCGGCCCGTTCAAGCTGCAGCCTTCAGAGTTCTCGAAATCGGCCACCGCGCTTGCCATGGCATTCTATCTCAGCACACTTGGCATAAGACTGGAGGCACTGCGCACCAAGTTGGTGGCCTCGGCCATCATGGTGCTGCCCATGATCCTGATTCTGCTTCAGAAGGACACGGGGTCGGCCCTTGTCTTCTCTGCATTCACACTGGTGATGTACCGCGAGGGCCTGTCAGGCAACTTCCTGCTCTTTGGACTGGCGGTGGCGGTGCTGTTCATTCTCACATTGCTCTTCGGCCCCGGGACGATGGCCATAGTGCTGTGCGTGGTGGCGGCAGGTGTGTTCGTGTTCCAACGAAAGAAATCTCTGCGCAATTTCATACTCATCGGTGTTGCTTTGGCAGTGCTCGTGGGAGTGGTGTTCAGTGTGGACTATACGTTCAACAATGTTCTGGAACCTCACCAGCGCATCCGCATCAGTGTGATGTTGGGCACAGAGGACGATCCTCACGGGGCTGGATACAATGTGAACCAGAGCAAGATAGCCATCGGTTCGGGCGGACTTGTGGGCAAGGGCTTCCTTCAGGGAACGCAGACCAAGTACAATTTCGTGCCCGAGCAGGCCACCGACTTCATATTCTGCACCGTGGGTGAGGAGTGGGGCTTCTTGGGAAGTGTCGTCATCATTGGGCTGTTCACCCTGCTCATTGTGCGCGTGTTCTTCATCGCAGAGCGACAACGGTCGGCCTTCAGCCGGATCTATGGTTATGGGGTCGGATGCGTGTTTCTATTCCACTTGGCGGTGAACATCGGTATGACCATAGGACTGATGCCTGTGATCGGAATACCACTTCCATTCTTCAGCTATGGCGGATCATCGCTCATCGGTTTCACGATGCTGCTGTTCATCCTCATCAAACTGGATGCTTATAGGATGCAACAGCTCAGATGACCGTCATCAGCGGAATTCGACCGAAACGATGTCGCCCGGCCGCACACCCAGCAGTTGGGCGGCACTGCCTCCGTTGATGGCAATCTGAAGGAATCCCGTGGATGCGAACATGGCCACCACTTCGCCCTCTTCCACATTGCCATAGTATTCATGTATCCGTGTCGCTCGCTGCATACCTCTGCGGAATCGGATCTCGAAGTTGCGCTCGCGCCTCACAGCATCGAACAGCCCACGGTCCATGTTGGTGATGATGTTGCCATAGTTGTCCACGTGAACCGCAATGCCACGGATGGCATTGTCGAGCACTGCGGGCTGAAAGGCGGTTCCCCTGTTGCGGATGGATGTCGCCTTGCCCAACACCTCCATGGTTCCTCCTTTGGCCAGATGACAGGCGGCCAGAGAAAAAATGTCGCGGACGGGGAAACCGGTGATGCCAACGCTGCGCGAAACGTGTTCGAGCGAGTGAACCCTTGCCGGTTCGGCAGCGAGCATGAGCGGGAACATGCCATTGTCGGCCCCGATGATGAACTGCCCGTTCAGTTCGATGGCAAGATGTTCGACCCTGGAGGTGCGTTCGGGCCGCACCCCAACGATGTGAATGGTCCCCTTTGGAAAGTCCGGCAGGGCACACCTGAGCAGCAACGCGGCCTGGGCCGCATCGAACGGCCGCACCTGATGACTGATATCTACGATCACAGCATCGGCCAGATGCCGATAAATGGCCGCCTTGACCACCGCCACATAGTGGT
>JAIPBJ010000176.1 GCA_021739625.1 Flavobacteriales bacterium
GCGCTATGCCATTGGTGTTTGGGTGGGCAATGCCAGTGGCGAAGGTCGTCCGGGCATCACCGGACTCACGGCTGCCGCGCCCATCCTGTTCGATGTACTGTACACCTTGCCCAGTGCTCCGTGGTTCAGCCCACCGATGAACCGCCTCTTCCCAGTAGCCACGTGTGCGGAAAGCGGCTTCAAGGCTGGCCCCTACTGCGGGACTGCCGACACCATTCTGGCGCATCCCAATGGATTGCGCAGTGGCAACTGCCCGTTTCATCGCCTCATTTTTGTGAATGAGAAGGGCCTGCGCGCCAATGCCGATTGTGCCGATGCGCATCAGCTTATCCCACAGAAGCATTTTGTGCTGCCGCCCTTGCAGGAGTGGTATTACCGCAAGCGTCATGCGGATTATGCTTCGCTTCCTTTATGGGAAAATGGGTGTCAGGAAGGTGCTGCAACTGCCCGCATGGCGTGGGTCTATCCACGTACCGCCTCAGAGATCATCATTCCTCGCGAGATGGATGGCACCCGTGGCAAGGCGGTGTTCGAACTGGCCCATGGTGTGGCCGATGCCACCGTCTTCTGGCATCTTGACGAAACATACATCGGCACTACAACAGGCATCCACAAATTCGAACTCGCCCCCAAACCGGGCGACCATGTCATCACCGTGGTGGATGGCGATGGTGAGACTTCCAAGTTGAAGGTGCGGGTGGTGCGATAGGCTGGATCAACAGTTATTATGTCAATTCAAGATAGCTCATTTCGTGAGCGTAAACTCGTTTTGGCGCATACCTGCTTAACTACCTTTGGCCTCCCCAAAAAAAATACACCCATGGCAGGCGATCACAAGATCATATTCTCAATGGTGGGGGTCAGCAAGACCTATCCGCCACAGAAACAGGTTCTCAAGAACATTTACCTCAGCTTCTTCTATGGTGCCAAGATCGGCATCATCGGTCTCAACGGTTCGGGTAAATCGACCCTGCTCAAGATCATAGCCGGGCTCGAGAAAAGCTTTGTGGGCGATGTCGTCTCTTCCAAAGACTTCACCACCGGATACTTGGAGCAGGAGCCGGAGTTGGACGGCACCAAGACCGTAAAGGAGATCGTCCTCGAAGGCGTGGCTGAGATAGCTGCCATCATGAAAGAATATGAGGAAGTGAACCTCAAGTTCGGTGAGCCGATGAGCGATGATGCGATGAACAAGCTCATCGAACGCCAGGCCGCACTCTCCGACCTTATCGACCAGCACAACGGTTGGGAACTGGACTACCGCTTGGAGCGCGCCATGGATGCCCTCCGTTGCCCGCCCGATGACCAGTTGGTGAGCACGCTTTCGGGTGGTGAGAAACGCAGGGTGGCCCTTTGCCGTCTGTTGCTTCAAGAGCCGGATGTGCTCCTTCTCGATGAGCCTACCAACCACTTGGATGCCGAGAGCATCGACTGGTTGGAGCAGCACTTGCAGCAATACAAAGGCACGGTCATCGCCATCACCCACGACCGTTACTTCCTCGACAACGTTGCGGGATGGATCCTCGAACTCGACCGTGGCGAAGGCATTCCTTGGGAAGGCAACTACAGCAGCTGGCTCGAGCAGAAGAGCAAGCGACTTGCCCAAGAAGAGAAAACGGAAAGCAAGCGCAAGAAGACCTTGGAGCGTGAGTTGGAGTGGGTGCGCATGTCGCCAAAGGCCCGTCAGGCCAAGAGCAAGGCCCGTCTGAGCGCCTATGACAAACTCCTGAACGAGGACACCAAAGGCAAGGAGGAGAAGCTGGAGATATTCATCCCCAACGGGCCGCGCCTTGGCACCAACGTGATCGATGCGGTCAATGTGTCCAAGTCCTTTGGCGACAAACTGCTGTATGACAACTTGAACTTCTCGCTGCCGCCCAACGGCATTGTAGGCATCATAGGCCCGAACGGTGCGGGCAAGACCACCATCTTCCGCATGATCATGGGCCTCGACAAGCCCGACAGCGGTGAATTCCGTGTGGGCGATACCGTGAAGGTGGCCTATGTGGAGCAGGAGCACAACGACATCAACCCAGAGAACACAGTTTGGGAGGCCATTTCAGGAGGTCTTGAGATCATAGAACTCGGTGGCCGCCAGTTGAACAGCCGCGCCTACGTGAGCCGTTTCAACTTCGGTGGTGGCGAGCAGGGCAAGAAAGTGAAGGTGCTGTCCGGTGGCGAGCGCAACCGCCTCCACCTCGCCATGACCTTGAAGCAGGAGGCCAACGTGCTGCTGCTGGACGAACCTACCAACGACATTGACGTGAACACCCTCCGCGCCTTGGAGGAAGGTCTTGAAGCCTTTGCCGGCTGCGCGGTGGTCATCAGCCACGACCGTTGGTTCCTCGACCGTATCTGCACCCACATTCTCGCCTTCGAGGGCGATTCGCAGGTCTATTTCTTCGAAGGTGGCTACAGCGACTATGAGGAGAACCGCAAGAAACGCCTTGGCGATACTGGACCGAAGCGGATCAAATACCGCAAGCTCGTTGGGTAAAATTGTTCAAGGTTCAAGGTTTAAGGTGCGAAGTCACCCAACCTTAAACCTTGAACCTTAAACCTTGAACTTTCCATGAAACCAAGCACCCCCAAAGGCACCCGCGATTTCTCCCCTGCCGAGATGGCAAGGCGCAACTACATCTTCGATACTGTGAAGGCTGTTTTCCGCACCCACGGCTTCGCACAGATAGAAACACCTGCCATGGAGAACTCCGAGACCCTGATGGGCAAGTACGGGGAAGAAGGGGATAGATTGATTTTCAAGATTCTCAATAGCGGTGACTATTTGAAAGACGTGACTGACCTGCCGTCCTTCGCCTCACGTCCCTCGTCCCTCGTCCCGCTTATTTCCGAAAAGGCCCTTCGCTACGACCTCACCGTCCCCTTCGCACGCTACGTGGTACAGCACCGCAACGACCTCACCTTCCCCTTCAAGCGTTTTCAGATTCAGCCCGTTTGGCGTGCCGACAGACCGCAGAAAGGCCGCTACCGCGAGTTCTATCAGTGCGATGTGGATGTGATCGGCAGCGACTCGCTGCTGAACGAGGTGGAACTGGTGCAGATCATCGACAGCGTGTTCGGGAAGCTGAACATCCCCGTCACGCTCAAGCTCAACAACCGTAAGCTGCTGGCCGCCATCGCGCAGGAGGTGGGCGCGCCCGATGCCTTCGTGGACATCACCGTTGCCCTCGACAAACTCGATAAGATAGGGGAGGAGAAAGTGGTGGAGGAACTGAAGCAGCGCGGCATTTCGGATGCATCCATCGAGAAGCTACTGCCACTCATCCGTTTTCAGGGCGATACCCAGCAGAAACTGGCCTTTCTCGCAACTTTCCTTGGAGAGAACGAACTCGGACAGAAGGGCATCGCAGAGGTGCAGACCGTCATCAGCACCGCGCAGCCGCTCATTTCCCCGAACACTGTCATCGAACTCGACCTAACGCTGGCCCGTGGACTGAACTACTACACGGGTGCCATCTTCGAGGTGAAATCGAACCTGCCGAACACGCTCACCAGCACCATTTGCGGGGGTGGCCGCTATGACGACCTCACGGGCATCTTCGGTCTTCCGAACGTCTCGGGCGTGGGCATCTCGTTCGGTGCCGACCGCATCTATGACGTGATGCTGGAGGCGGGACTCTTCCCTTCATCGGCACAGGAGGGCACCAAGGTGCTGTTCGTCCATTTCGGGGAGAAGGAGGCGCAATACTGCCTGCCGTTGGTGAAGCAGCTCCGCGAGGCGGGCATCGCCACTGAGCTGTATCCCGATGATGCCAAGCTCAAGAAGCAGTTCGGCCATGCCGACAGCCTTGGCATCCCCTTCGTGGCGATGGTGGGCGACAGCGAGATGGCCGAGAACGTCATCGGCCTCAAGGACATGAGGTCGGGCGAGCAGGTGCGGGTGACGGTGAAGGAGCTGGTGGAACGTTTGAGCTGATAGCCTGAGTTCGGAATAAGGCAATGTACGAAGGCACCGTCCCTACGGGACTTCTGGGGACACATGTCACTTCTCGGCTATCATACCTGCGTTCCTACGGAACTTATGGCAGCCCCATCGGGGCGTAGGTATGGTAGTAAAACGGGCATCGAGTGGTAAAAGTCCCGTAGGGACGGTGCTTTACAAGAATGTTTATCCCGATTCAGGTTGATGGCCTTTCCCTGATGAAGTCAGGAAGAAGTGAGCAATGCAAGTAGCTTATCAGGGTCTTGCCGATTGTCCCAGAATGCCATGACCACTATGTCGGTATCGTCATAACGGTAGTAGATGGAGAAGTTCACCATGGCTATCATGCGGGTTTCTCCATGCGGTGTTCGGTAGCCTGATTCGGGATATTCGCAGACGATGGCAAGTCTTTCCCGAATCTGTCGAACCAGTTTTCTCGGGTATTCGGGTGACCGATTGCGATGCAGCCAATAGCGGAGCACCTCTCTCCGCTGTTTGGTCGCTGTGGTGGTCCAGACTATTGACCTTCCAGCCATTTCAAGTCCTCTGCGTCCAATTCCTCCTGAGAGATGACCCTGCCCGCAAGCAGGTCGGCCTCGCTCATCTGCAACATCTTCAATTGCGCCTCTGTCAGCTTCACCTGCCCATCGGTCGCCTTGCTTTCTGAAAGCAGTCTGTCAACGGCCTTCAGATAACGCTCGTCCGTGATGGTCATCAGCCTGCCGATGATGCTATCCCTCAATGTTTCTGCCGTGGTCATCTGTTTCCTGTTTCCTACAAAATTATGTAATAGTGCTCTGAACGAGGAGCAACGGTCGGATGTCGTGACTCCAAAATGGGGATACACGCGCAGATGATAGCAAAGGATATGGGTTGCTATCATCTGAACGCTCAGGTCGTAGCAAAGGACATGTGTTACTATCATCTGCACACTCAGGTCGTAGCAAAGGACATGTGTTGCTATCATCTGCACGCTCAGGTCGTAGCAAAGAACATGGGCTGCTATCATCTGAGCGTGCAGGTCGTAGCAAAGGACATGGGCTGCTATCATCTGCACGCTCAGGTCATAGCAAAAGACATGGGCTGCTATCACCTGCACGTGCAGATGACCTCGGAATGCCCTTGTTGCGAGGGTTCAGAGACGCAGAAGCTCGGGGGTGAGTTCCACCACCACCTGATCACCGAAGCCCCACGCGGACAACTGCCCGAAGAGGATGGCATTGTAGTAACGGTTGGCGGTGACCTTCTTCTTATAGGCCCATGC
>JAIPBJ010000177.1 GCA_021739625.1 Flavobacteriales bacterium
CATTGAAGGTAGGCAGGGTGATCACGACCATGACCATCCCCTTGGTTCCGGGAGCTATGACAAACTGGTCGTCAGACCGCTCAAGATGCTGGTATATCTCTTTGAAGAGCACCGTTTTGGCGTGCCGGTCATAACCGATGCTGGCATACAGCTCCGATGGATTCTTATGCGACATCAGCGGCCTCAGGAAGTGGATGAGATCGACCGGACTTTCGCTTTCCACGAAGAAATAGCTGCGGCTGAAACTGAAGATCACCGCAATCTCGTCCTTTGACAGAAGCACACCGTCAACCACCACGCCATCCTCGTGATGCAAGAGGGGCAATACGATGGGAATGTGAAGATTCCCTTTGGATATCTTGCCTACGAGATATGCCCCTTTGTTCCTATAGAATACGGAACGCACCATGTCGAGCTGATCGACCTCTTCCTGCCGTCCGAACTTCTCGACCACCTTCTCGCGTACCACACGGGCAATCCGCTCTACATCACGGTCGAAATCCTGGAACCGGAAACCGAAGTTGTAGGACCGGAGAATGCGTGCCCAAAGGGCCTCCAACTGGTCAGGCCCCGGATGAAACCGCTCATAGACGGGTTGCGTGGGCATGCTGCTTGCAACCAGTCTCCGCCCGTGATCTATGAATTCGATGTCGGGATCTATGCCTTCTTGGCTGAACATCAGGCGCAGCACAGAATTGTAGAAGCTGTGCACAATGGACACATCGTGCCGATGACCGATGACTTGGGCGAACTCACGTTTCAGCCCCACCCATGTGCTGCGGTCCCTGATACTGTCGCCCACAATGGCCGAAAGTACCGAGGCCGCTTCTTCGATGCTGCTTCCATAAAGGCCCTGTCTGCTGTTGATGAGACCGGGAATGGCAGTCCATTCGCGTTGGGCGAACACTTTGCCTGCCTGGCGCGTCAGGGCCTTGAAGGCTGTATGATACACCTCGAAACTGTCGCGGATGGAAAAGGCCCCTTCCCTCACCGATAGGTTGTCGCTCATTTGGTGTAGCGTATGTCGAGGTCGGTGATGCTGTCGGTGTGATTCAACGCTGCCACAACCGTTCCCTGCTGAGGTGCAATTACCTTGAGGGAATTTCCCATTGCCCCGATCAGCAGCGCATCGGCACGGTCGAAACAGAGCCGTTGGAACACTTCGCCCGCGCGCAGGGTGTTCAGATAATTGGGACTGTAGGTGTAGGCGTAAAGCCCCGACTCAAGCGCAAGGAAACTGGTCTGACCCTCGCCCTTCACCGCATGGAGGATCCGTCCGGGGGGCAACTGTCGCGGCTCCCACCAACCGTTCGTGCCAGTATCATAGAGCAGCACACGGGCCTGCCCCTGATCATTCCCAAAAATGAACACCTCTGTGGAGGAGTGGCGGCAGAAGGCAACGATCTCCATCGGGAGGGCCACCGACCATTTCTCGGAGAAGTTGTCCTGTCGCAACACGAGCAGTCGGCTCTGTCCACCACCGATCTCCCTCAGGTTGACCAGCACATGCTGCTCATCGGCATAGAGCGTGTGAGGCCGGTCGTGCTCGAACTGTCGGTTGAGAATGAGGGCCCCGTCCAAAGAGTATCCGCGCAGTTCGCGGGTGAAAAGCGAAATGAAAAGACCAGTGCCATGCGCTACCATGTCGAGAAAAGTGGGTGCGGGAGGCTGGTTGATGGCCGATGCCGACCATTTCTGTGTGTTTCCCTCAAGGTCATACTGGATGATGCCGGTGCTTTGGGAACCGGCCACCGTGAGGCGGTCGCTTGCCGAGCTGACGAGCAATCGGCCGATGTCCTGCCCCGGAGTGGCATGGAGGGCGATGCCGCTGAACAGCGAATCGACCCTGTAGATGCTGCCCTGCCCCACGGTGTTCATATCGGAGAAGAACATGGCCCTGCGTTCGAAGGGATAGGCGGCCACATGCACCCTGAGGTAGGCGTTTCGGTCGTTCGCTCCATCGGTGGCGGTGACCAGCACATAATAGTTGCCCGATTCCAATTGGCGGTCATCGATGACAAGCTCGGCCCCACCGGTGTGTTCGGCCTTGCCGATGTGCTGCGTCACGGGTGCCGAAACGGGGATGAAGTCGAGATTGACAAGTTTGATGCTGACCGACTCCACCACCCTGTCGTCAGAGGCTTGATAGGTGACCGCAATGGTATCGAACACCGAAAAGGAAGCGTTCTCCTGTGGAGTGACGATATTGATGAGGGGCGGTTCCGAATCCTTGTCATCACAGGAGAACAGCGCCATGGCACACGTGAAGGCGAAGAGATGTGTGCGGACGGTCGGAATCACGGGTTAAAGTTATTCACTCCTTATCAACGTGTCGGATGTGCATAAATGGGGGGCGGCCATCGGGAGGATATCCGTTTCTTTGAGGTCGTCCATCAGGGCGTGACAATGGTTTGATGGAACAGGGACAGGTCGGAAATGATGGGATGCATGGGCGGAGGAGACAGAAGGTGCGCATCCGATACCGTGAGCGCGTCCGTCTCAAGGCCAGCCCACCGGGCCATCGTCTGAAAAAGTTTCTTCGGAAACATCTGCGGAAAGTAGCATTGGGCATTGTGCTGGTGCTGGCATTGGGCGCTGGCATCTACTGGGCCTTCGTTGCAGACAAAGAATTGCGGGAGGCGAGAAGGGCCGGTTGGGAGCGCTATCAGAAAGAATTGATAAACAAGAAAAAACTCTATTGATAATGATCCAAGACACGAGACAGCGTACGCCCAACAAGCGCAACTATACCAATCCCACGCCCGCGATGGAGCACGGCAAAGTGCCGCCCAATGCGGTGGAGCTTGAGGATGCGGTGCTGGGTGCGCTGATGCTGGAGAGCGAGGCGCTGACCGATGTGGTGGAGATATTGAAGCCTGAGAGCTTCTATAGATTGGAGCACCAGCGCATTTTCGGGGCCATCCTGGACCTTTTCAGCAAGAGCGAGCCGATAGACATATTGACGGTGACGGCCTGGCTCAAGAAGGCCGGGATGCTGGAGCTGGTGGGCGGCCCCTACTATGTGAGCAAGCTCACCGACCGCGTGGCGAGCTCGGCCAATGCGGAGTATCACGCACGCATCATCGCTCAGAAGCACATTCAGCGCGAACTCATCCGTGTGGCCGGAGAGATCTATCATGAGGCTTTTGAGGACACCACCGATGTGCTCGAGCTGATGGACAAGGCCGAGACGAGCCTTTTCGCTGTGGCCGAGGGCAACCTGCGCAAGAGCTACGACACGATGTCGAGCCTTGTGAACCAGGCATTGAAGGTGGTGGAGGAGGCCAGCACCAAGGAAGGCGGTGTGACGGGGGTGCCATCGGGCTACACCGACCTCGACCGCATCACGGGGGGCTGGCAGAAGAGCGACCTGCTCATCATTGCGGCACGCCCGGCCATGGGCAAGACCTCGTTCGTGCTCACCATGGCGCGCAACATGGCGGTGCTGCACAAGCGCCCGGTGGCGCTGTTCTCGTTGGAGATGGCCAGCATCCAGCTCGTCAACCGCCTCATTGCCAGCGAATCGGGCATCGACAGCGACAAGTTGAAAAAAGGCCAACTGACCAAGGCCGACTGGGACCATCTGCACGGTTCGCTCAAGCAACTGTCGGAGGCCCCGTTGTTCATTGACGACTCTGCCGCACTCTCGGTGTTCGAGCTGCGGGCCAAATGCCGCAGGCTCAAGGCGCAGCACAACATCGAGATGGTGATCGTTGATTATCTGCAACTGATGAGTGCGGGCGGCAACGGGGGCAACCGCGAGCAGGAGATCAGCACCATCTCGCGGTCGCTCAAGAGCATTGCGAAGGAGTTGGAGATCCCCGTCATCGCCCTGTCGCAGTTGAGCCGGGCGGTGGAGACCCGTGGCGGCACCAAGCGGCCCATGCTATCGGACCTGCGCGAATCGGGCGCGATTGAGCAGGATGCCGACATGGTGATGTTCCTCTACAGACCGGAATACTATGGCCTCGATGTTTCTGAGGAGACCAACCTGCCCACACAGGGCCTCACCGAGCTCATCATTGCCAAGAACAGGGCGGGGGCCACGGCCACTGTGCCGCTCAAGTTCATCAACCATCTGGCGAAGTTCACGGACTATGACGATGCCGCATTCGACATCAGCAGGCCTGCCCCGCTGCCACGCTCGGCAGAGTTCGACAACTCGCCTTCGATGGTGATCCGCCAGTCGAAGATGGACTCAATGAATGATGTGGAGGATGAGGATTCACCTTTCTGAGGGGGCGGAAACGCGATAGCCGGGGGATGGAAGTTCCGACTACCGATAGACATCCTTTCTGTGTCCAAGATCAATGACCTCTATTATGAGAATGCTGTCATTGACAGTGTAGATGACCCGATAGTCCGCCACGCGTACCCGATAGCCTGTACGCCCTTTCAATTTCTTGCATCCCGGTGGGCGGGGGTTGACCGCCAAAGCGTAGATGGTCTTTTTCAGCTCCGAGTAATAGGGTTCGCTGATGTGCTCCAAGGCCTTGATGGCCCGCTTTGCCAAGGTGACCTTGTACGTTGCCATCACTTCCGCTTGCTGCGCTTGGCCTCTATCTGGGCAAATGCCTCATCGATGGGGACAGGGGTGCTGCGGTCTGCCATGGCGGCATCAAAGAGCCGCACATCCTCCTGCATCTCCAATTCCTCTATCATGGCATCGAACTCCTTGGCCGGAAGCACCACCAATGACCGCTTGCCCGATGGGTCTTTAATGTATTGAGGATGAACATTCATCATGGACAGATTCTTTTGCGATGACAAAGATAGGCATGTCATTGAACGGGGTGTCCTGACCAAAGGGGGGAATCAGGGCAAACGCATTATGAAGGATTGAGCACTGATTGGACTGATCAGACTGAAAAAAAACTGATCTCAAGGGTGAACAATCAGTGCAGATCTGTTCTATCTGTCCGATCAGTGTTCAAATTTGTTTCGATTCCATCGAAACCGGTCTGCGGCCAAGCTATAATGCGTTTGCCCTGGCGGTGCGCCCCATTTCCCCTCTCCTCCCGACCGCCTCATTTCTACCACGGTTTCTCAGGATCCTTCTCACTTTCTCCCGATCTCTGACCAGATTATCGGGAATTCTGACCAGATTATCGGGAATTCTGACCAGATTATCGGGAATTCTGACCAGATTATCGGGAATTCTGACCAGATTATCGGGAATTCTGACCAGAATATC
>JAIPBJ010000178.1 GCA_021739625.1 Flavobacteriales bacterium
CATGTGGCACGGCCACCGATGGCAGAAGCTTTTCGATGGAGCTACCAACAGCATCGCATCTGCCCTTCCGGCACTTCTTATTCTGCTGATGATAGGTGCCTTGGCCGGAACTTGGCTGCTGAGTGGAGTGGTGCCCGCCATGGTCTATTACGGCCTGTCCATTCTCAATCCTACAGTCTTTTTGGTGGCAACCGCCACGGTCTGTGCCATTGTCTCCATGGCAACAGGCAGTTCGTGGAGCACGGTGGCCACTGTGGGCATAGCCCTGCTGGGCATTGGTAAGGCATTGGGCCTGCATGAGGGCATGGTGGCCGGTGCCATTATTTCCGGGGCTTATTTCGGTGATAAGATGTCGCCCCTGTCCGATACCACCAACCTGGCACCCGCCATGGCCGGCACCGACATGGTCACGCATATCCGTCACATGACGTGGACCACGTTCCCGTCATTCGGAATCACGCTGCTACTGTTCCTTGGCATAGGACTTTTCCAAGGGAATGGCGATGCACCGGTGGAAGTGTCCGGTCTGCAAGCGGCCATTGCGTCCAAGTTCACCATCACACCGTGGCTATTTGTTGTGCCGGTGGCAGTTATAGTTCTGATCATGAAGCGCATTCCCGCAGTGCCTGCTCTGCTCATCGGTTCACTTCTGGGCGGTCTTTTCGCGGTACTTTTTCAATCGGATCTGCTTCCTGATGTGGCGGGCGCTGCCCATTTGGGATTCTGGCAATCGGCCTATGTGGCGGTGATCAACGCCATGACCACCGACATCGCCATTGAGACCACCGATCCATTGGTGAATGACCTGCTGAAGACCGGAGGCATGTTTGGCATGATGAACACCATCTGGCTCATCATCTGCGCCATGACCTTTGGGGGTATAATGGAGGCTGCCGGTATGTTGCAGCGCATTGCGGCCTCAATTCTCAGCGTTGCACAGAGCACGGGCGCGCTGGTGGCCTCCACGGCCGGCACCTGTCTGCTGTTCAACATCACCGCATCCGATCAATATCTCGCCATTGTGGTTCCGGGCAGAATGTTCGCCAATGAATACCGCGAGCGGGGTCTGGCACCGGAGAATCTGAGCAGGGTACTTGAGGACAGCGCCACAGTTACCTCCGCACTTGTCCCTTGGAACACCTGCGGTGCCTACCATGCAGGAGTTCTGGGCGTTGCCACAGGTACCTATCTGCCTTTCGCGTTCTTCAATATCATCAGCCCGATGATGACCATTCTGTTCGGAATCATGGGATGGAAGATCAATCCCCTTAAGCGGGACAAGGCTTAGACGTCAAACGTCCACTTCAATCCTGAGACTGAAGAAGCTCACCGAATCGTCCACCTGTTGGAACCGATAGGCCAGCGGATTTCCCGACTTCTTCTTCATGTCGATCAGGCCCAGACCTGCACCGCCCTTGGTTGAGAATTTGACCACGGTCTGTTTCATGATGACCCCATAGAGGAATTTCACCTCCTCATCACTCAGACTGTTGATCTTCTTGAGCTTGTCCTCCAGCACTATCGTCTCATCGTTGCTCACAAGATTGCCGATGATGATATTCATTCGGCCCTCCTTCTTGGTGAGTATGAAATGGGTCAGGTCAGCGTATGCATCGTTCGAATGCTCGTAGGAGTGCAGTTGGAGGTTCTGCAACGTCTCTATGGCGATATTGACCAACTTGCGTTTCTTCTGCCTGTCAATATGTTCTGCTTCCAGAATATCCTCCATGTGGGCAAGCGTGTCCAGCACCACATTTTTGTCCACGGCACCTTTGTGATGCAGCAGCACGGTATCTGAATTGACCAAGGCGTTTGTATCTACGCTCATTATCATACACCTGTCCCGAACGGTCTGCCAAATAAAGGCAATCCGATTAACAACAGCAACTGCCGCGATACGTCAGTTGCTTCAAATGGTTTCTATCTCCTCATCATGTTTCTCACCATCCGCTGATCTCCAATGGTCATGGAGAGGATGTACAGTCCCGGGGCCACGTCCGGTGCATTCACATCCAAGTAGTGCAGCCCGGCCGGCACTGTTCCAAGGTCACGCGAAAGTACCGTTCTGCCACTGGCATCCGTGAGGGTACACGTCACTCTTTCAGCCTTAAAGGCATTGAACTGCACTGTGAAATCATGGTCGAACGGATTGGGATATGCACTCACAATGAGGCCATCGGGCCTGTCTCCCAAGGATATTCCGCCCACCGGATCTGCTACAAATGCGGGGGCAAGTGGAGGAAACACGCCACCGACTGTGGCGCCATTGGCCTGACTTAGGAAATTGTCCCCATCATTGGTCTTCCAACCGGCCGCGAATGCGGTGGTGAATACCGGCTCAGTTCTGCTGGAGATATAATACCAGTCAGATTGCGCAGCTGCATCCGTAAGGTCGAGAATCAGATAGCCATGCTGTGTGAGGTCTATGTATTTCACATGCTGATTGCTCGATTGGATGATGCCTGCCCCAACATTGAACGGAAATCCGGTAGAGGTGATGCTGGTGACCACGAACTCCACTGCCACAGGGATCCCTGGATTGAACAGTGTCGCTCCACGCCTCAGGTCGTTGGCCCAGCTTGTGTGGATATCTCCTGTCAGCACTACCGCATTGTCAATGCTGTTGTCCAACAGATGGCTGTACAGGCTGTCGCGCTCTCCGGTGTAGCCGTCCCATTGATCGTTGTTCACCGGAATTCCGGCAAGCAGCATCGGTGCCACCATCACCTGTTGACCGATGATCTTCCATTTCGCCTCCGATGCCGATAGGTTGTCATACAGCCAATGACGCTGTTCGTAGCCCAGCAGCACACGGGTGGACGCACCCAGTGCCCCCTGCAGTTCACGGGCATAGAGCCGTGTGTCGAGCATCAACAGATCGGCCATGGAGCCGTAGCTGAAATCGCGGTAGATGCGTTCAGGACTGTTGGCGTCAGGTCTGCGCAGTGGCAGCCATTCGTCATGGGCGCGGATGGCGGCCGCCTTACGGTCCACCCATAGACCTTCGGCCCCTTCGGTGTGATTGTTGGCCCCACCATACCACGAGTCGTTGGCTGTTTCATGGTCATCCCAAATGACTATGAATGGATATTGACGGTGTATTTCCCGCAGGTCGGCATCGAGGCGGTAGTGCGAATAGCGCGTGCGATAATCTTCGAGGGTGATGATCTCGTTGGCAGGCTCGTTGGTGCGGCCTTCCATGTTGATACTGTATCCGCCCACCTCATACTCATAGATATAATCGCCCAGATGCAGCACAGCATCAATGTCGTTCCGTTCGGCAAGGCTTCTGTATGCATTGAAAAGCCCGTGCTCATAGTTGGAACACGACACCACACCGAAACGCAGATGCTCTACCCCGCCAACGGGCGCGGTGTGTGTGCGGCCCATGATGGATGGAACTCCATCGTGCAAAAACTGATAGTAGTACCACGAGTCAGGTTCCAGCCCGGTCACATCCACCTGCACTGTCCAATCGGTAGTGGCATCGGTGGTCACGGTTCCTGAGGCCACCACATTGCCGAACAGCGTGTCGGTGGCCATGCGCCAGTTCACATTCACAGCATCGGCATCGGGAAGGGTGATGCGGGTCCAGATGATCACTGCATCGGGCAGCGGGTCGCCCGAAGCCACTCCGTGATAGAAGGGGGCCAATTCGGCATCAAGGTCGCTCCGTCCGTGGTTGAACTGGTTTCCGGTCGTGGTCTGGGAGTATGCGTTGCCACCTGTTATTCCTATCAGTAGCAGTGCGGAGAGCAGGATTCTGTACATGCGACAAAAATACACGGTGAATGCTGTGAAATCCCTTGTCCGTATTGATTTTCAGCCATGTTGGCACAATGGCCTCAAGCGGCCACCAATCTCATAATTTCATCGATGAATGGTCTGTGCGCCCTCTAACACGGCCGCCCCGGACAGCTTTCGCTGAACGGGGCGGTGTGTGCAGGCCTGTAAGCCGGATCCTGTTCCTCGGCCCGAAGGCCGGGGCCCCCATCATTTATCTGCGCAGCCTACCCGCTGCAAAAGTCCCGAAGGACAGGGGACGAGCAGCCCCATTTTGCAGCCTATTTGGCCTTGCAGCCCGCAAGGTTTACCCTCCTGGCAGGTCACCCTGCCGGGACGTGAGCTCTTACCTCACATTTTCACCCTTACCCCGAACCCGTCAGGGCGGTCATTTTCTGCGGCACTTTCTGTCATCAGAAGGTTTCCCTCCCAACGCCCCCATTTTCATAGGGTGCGGTGCTCTGTGCTGTCCGGACTTTCCTCCCCGAATCTCTTCGGAGCGATGGAGCGGTCTGCGGGGGCAAAGGTATGCCTCCGGCAGAAGGAAAATGGGAATAGGGAAATTGTTGTCCGGGTATGCCTCAGAGCAGGTCGCGCCCCAATTGCGGGAAAGCCCCGCTCACCTTGCGCAGCAGGTAGTCACCATAGGTCCCATCAAAATCATGCACACTGGCCCTGTCCCAACGCTGGTCGCGGTCATCATACACCATGTCGATGCCTGCGATGCGCTCTACTTTGGCAGTGAATGCAGGGTCGAAGAACAGCGGGAAGGACAGTCGCCTCTTGCCCGATGCGTTGAGCACACGGTGGGGCGTGGAGCGATAAAGCCCGCCCGTCATGCGGTCGAGCATATCACCGATGTTGCACACGAAGGTGCCGGGCAAGGGAGGGGCGTCCACCCATTGCCCACCGCTCTTGACCTGCAATCCGCCCACGCTGTCCTGAAGCAGGATGGTGAGCAACCCATAGTCCGTGTGCTCGCCCACGCCCCATTGCATGGTGCCTGTCGGTTGGGGCGGATAGTGGAAGATGCGGAAGAGGATGAGCGGGTCGGCCGTCAGGCGTGCCTTGAAGTAGTTGCCGTCAAGCCCAAGGCTCAGGGCAATGGCCTCCATCACCAGATGGCCAGCGCGGGTCACCTGTTCCACATAGTCGAGGATGGTGTCGCGGAAACCTGCGGGACTTTCAGGAAAGAGATTGGCCCCGTGCATGGGCATTCCGGCCTTCACACGCCAATCATGGCTGTCGAGTTCGGTGCCGAGATAGATGCCTTCCTTCAGGTCGGGCATGCCGGAGGTCAGCTCACCGCCCACAGGGAAATAGCCCCGCCAAGCGCGCCCGCCCTTTTCCATCGCAATGCGCATCTTCTCCTCCTCGCTGAGCGAGAAGA
Organism: Flavobacteriales bacterium; assembly: GCA_021739625.1. Classification (GTDB taxonomy): domain Bacteria; phylum Bacteroidota; class Bacteroidia; order UBA10329; family UBA10329; genus UBA10329. The sequence goes on from JAIPBJ010000178.1 coordinate 5,174, forward strand.
ACGCCATGCT
>JAIPBJ010000017.1 GCA_021739625.1 Flavobacteriales bacterium
GCCCGTCACTGACAGACCCTACACCGACAGGCGGCTGTTCCCCCTTTTCGATGGTCTTATTCCCGAAGGGTGGCTGCTCGACATTGCCGCCAAGAACTGGAAGATAAGGCCCACCGACCGCATGGGCCTCTTGCTCGCCTGCTGCCGCGACTGCATCGGGGCCGTGAGCATCATACCGATAACCGCGCAGGATGGAGCATAGATGCCTGCACTGCTATCTGCCGCTTGACGCAGCATCGGACCATCACGCCAAGTGTGCCTCCGCATTCTTCGGAACTCCGACCGCGCCCCGCATGCCCTATGCCCTCAACCAGATGGCCGAGCTGGCCAAACAAGTGGTAGAGCGCAGTGTGGCGGTGCCCGGGGTGCAGGCCAAGCTGTCCATGTCGGTGGTCAAAGAGACGCAGGCCGGCACGCACCATCGGCTCACGGTGGTAGGGGCGCTGGGAGGCCATTTCATCCTCAAGCCCCCGTCCGACCTCTACCCCGAGATGCCGCAGAACGAGCACCTCACCATGCGCATGGCCGAGGCATTCGGCATCAGAACTGTCCCATCAAGCCTCGTGCGCTTGGATTCGGGCGAAATCTGCTACATCACCAAACGCGTGGACAGGACAGCGAAGGGCGACAAGATCCATCTTCTGGACATGTTCCAGATCACCGAGGCGCACGACAAGTACCGTGGCTCCATGGAAAGGATCGGCCGCGCCCTCCATGACCATTCCAGCAATCCGCTGCTCGACATGGTCTTCTATTTCGAGCTCACCCTCTTCTGCTTCCTCACAGGCAACAACGACATGCATCTCAAGAACTTTTCGATGATGGAAAGTGCCTCGGGCTGGGTGCTGGCTCCCGCCTACGACCTGCTCAACGTGGCCATTCTGCTGCCCGATGACACCGAGCAGCTCGCCCTCACCCTCGAAGGGAAGAAACGCAAACTGACCAAGGGGCATTTCGAGCGGATCGGCCGTGGGCTGGGCCTCTCGGACAGGCAGGTGCAAAGCGTCTTCGATCGGATGCAGAAGCACCGCCCCACTGCCCACGCGCTCGTTGGCCGGTCATTCCTGTCCGAAGCAATGAAGACGGACTACCTCAGCGTGATGGAGAGCAGATATGCTGCGCTGGGGGAGTGAAGCGGTTCATTTGCCCCGTGCCATCTTGGTCGGGTTCTGCCTTGTGTCGAAGACCTCTGTCACCTCCACTGCTTCATTTCGGGTTTGAGCTGCGCTGTGGAGGTGAGCGCTACGAACCGCCTTTCACCGCACCCATCTCAGACCGCACACGCATCCGAACGAATCCCGTGATCCGCATCATCGGACCGATGGCGTGAACCTCCTTTTCAGGCGGTCAGCATGTTCCGGCAAGGCACGGGGCCGGAATCATGTCCGGCCACGCCCTCATCGGGGTCATCAGTTCTTTGTCAGCTTGAATGTGGCGGTCGCCTCGCCCCGCTGAACACGGAGCAGGTACGTGCCTGTTGCCAATGACCCAAGATCATCAAAATACTGCACATCGGAGAACACACGCTGCCATTGCTGTATCCTACGACCATCGGCAGCGAACATCTCCACAGTTGCAGATTCTGAAGAAGGGGAGAGCGAAATGTAAAATCCTTCCTCATTCAATGGGTTGGGAAACACTTTCATGGATGCCTGAAGATCGGCCGTCTCACCGATTCCCACAGGAAGCATGCTCGCCTTTGCAGCATTGAGGGTAAGTGCCCCATTGTCATTACGCTTTGTCACGTATGCCACCAATCGGATGTTCGATGCAACCCACTCGTTTGGAAGCGTGTAGGTGAATTCATGGCTGTAGGGTGTATTGACCACTGGAGACGCAGGTATCAGGTCAGCAGTGCCTGAAGCACCCCCAAGCACCGCCCTCACCACATGATGGTGAACATAATTGTTCCCTGCTCCACCGTTGTTCTGGTAGTTCACAATATTGTCCTCCAAGACATAGGCATTCATAGTGTATTCCCCTTCTTCGGCATACGTGAAATTGGCTGTGACGGGCAAATTCAACACACGGGTTGTCGCGTTGAATGTGGGGGACATTGAAACCGACACTGGAGCAACGGAAAGTGTGCGGGCATCAACCTCGGCCTCCCATCTTGTGTGGATGAAATTGATCTCGTATGCGCCATATTCACCTTGATCGATCAATCCTGCCGGTGTGTAGGACACATTCATGTTGGCACTCAGATACTCTGTTCCGGAAGCAACGCTAAGGTCATCGGAGGGATGGAATTTTGCAATGGCCACATTCGGGTCAGCACTGATCGTGTTGGTGACCGTATTGCAAGGCGGACATTGCGGACACCAAGTAGCGGTCTTGGCCTCCAAAAGCACAGTCTTGACGGCCCAGTTCTCAATTGCCGTCATGCTTATGGTTATTGTGTCGTTGGATGTATCGGAGTCTCCCACAAACTTCACCCACACCTTCAGGGTGCCCTCCCCTTGTGTTGGGATATTGAGCTGCACTGGATTCGTGTTGCTCATATAGTTGTTGGAGACGATGCCACCACCGCCAACATTTATCACAGGGCCAAGATTCACCGTTCCGTTGTTCCACCTCCAACCGACACGGAACTGGGTGATCGGAATGTCGGTCGCGTTCCTTACCGAAGCGGAAATAGCATAGTTCGTGTTTGTTTTGACGTAGCGGCCCATTGCCACGTTCTCCAGATACGCGTCCTGTGCAAAGGTCGTGATGCTCAATAGGCATGCGCTGAACAGAACCAGTGCGCTTTTGTAGTGCTTGTCCATGTGTTTTTTGTTTAAAAGTGTTAGTTGGTTTATCAGGTTCAAATATAGAACACGTTCTCATTGTCCAACAATGATTCGACACCATGTCAAACCCCTCAGAACTCACTCAGATGCAATTGACCTCCAAGACATGCGTTTGCACGTGATATTCAATCAGTTGCCGATCGGCCACGAAGGAGCACAAAGGAACACGGATATGCCGCTGCGGTCAAGGCAGCCCATGACTGCACAAAGTCTTGACATCGCAACCTGTTACATCAGGTCACGCCATTCGGGGAGTGATCCTTCGGAACACTTGTGCGGGCCGGGTCTCATCCATGGATCGCAATCAGTCGGGCGGGGCAGCAGTGCGGCTGCCTTACAGGCTTTTGATGATCGACCTCACCGTTCTTGTGTCGATGCTGTCCATTTCCGATTTGTCGTAGATGGTGAGCAGGTAAACCTCCCGCTCCTCTGTCACCACGTATGTGATGATTCTTGCGCCCCCGCTCTTGCCTTTGCCCTTGCTGCTTATGGCGATACGCAACTTGAAGGTGCTACCGCCCAAGGGAGTGCCCATTTCGGGCGTGGATGTCAGCAATGTGTTCAGCTCCGAAAGCTCATCCCTGAGAGACGGGTACTTCTTCACCAGCCGTTTGGCCTCACGCTTGAAACGGTCACTGGGGATGACGCTATAGGTCAGCGAGGAACTCATGCAGCGTCTGCTTGCTGGCCTTTCCTGCCCTCATCTTCTCCACATCCTTGAGGGCGTCCTTGAGGTCTGAACGGAGCTTGAGCGCCTGCTCGTAGCGTTTCAGTTCTGCGAGCACCTTCTGCCAGTCGCGCAGCGGCAACTGAACGGCCTTCACATTGCCGTCACTGTCATTCAGGTAATCCACTGCAATCCTCATGCGAACAAAGTTAAGGCATTACCGTGCATGGGCACTTCGGGTGAAAATACGTGATCGGGCGGCTGCTATGAAGCCTGTTGCCCTCAGCCCTTTCTCCATTTCAACTGGTCTTTGCCTATGTCCACCATCTGGAAACTTCTGACCTCTTGTCCTTCTTCATTGTAAATTTTCAAGGTGTTCGTTCCGTCAGAGAATTTCCGGGTGCCCGGTCTCATGTGGTGTGCATCATTAGGGGCCAGATAGAGCCAGTCACATGCTTCATTTTCTTTCAGCACCATGCTGAACCTGAACCGCGAAGGAGGAAACGTTATATGGTCGCAAGGGCGGAATACTTGAAACTCAGTTGTGTTCTCTTCCCTCGAATCTGTCCAACATCCAAGCAATGTCTCAGGGTCATGCTTTTCTTGGGCAAGAGTTCCTGTCGTAAGGGAGAGCAGGAGGATGGTGAGCCGGAGTTTCATTTTCAAATATGGATTTAGGGGTGGGTATTGGAAGATTTGGGTGGGCTGGGCAGGGTCGTTTTTGTGGGATGTACGCCTTTACATCCCTCCCATTTCGAGACAATGCAATAGTGAATTAGTCGAAGTAAGTGTATGTTTTCTCATCGGTAATGTCACCGTCCTCATCGGTCATAGTATCGGTGATTATCCTGTTGCAGGCATCGTAAGTGTATGTGTGCGTATGGGTTATTGTATAAGTGTTGGTTGAATTGACGTGACGCGTTACTGTGTGTAACAGGTTGAGCGAGGGTTTCCCTAATAGGTTTTGAGTCCCGCCTCTTCTGGTTTCTAATTGGTCTGTATAGTAGGTGTAGGTGTAGTGACTGATAGTTTGTCCAGCAAAGCCAGACCAGATCAAGTTGCCATTGGTATATTCATAGTTATAGGTGGCCTCTGGTTCAATTCCTACAATATGCCTTGAAATCAAGTTTCCCTCCCCGTTGTAGGTATAATAACCGTCAGAATGGGTAGCAAAATATCCCTGAGCGGTCAATGGAACTACGGTAATATTTCCGGCTTGGTTTGCGGGGTCAAAACCGGTAATCGTAACTTGACTACCATCATAGACATATGTGGTGTAACCCCCAGAAGGGTCATCTCTTCGAATAAGGCGATCTTCGGTATCGTAGGTGTAGATTTGGGGAAATCCGAAACGGGGTGTAACGGATTTCACCAAGTGGTATGGCTTCGCTGCGGCAGCCTCGTCTTCGTCACATGCATGAAGGCTAATGATGGAGAGGAATAGAATAAGGAGTGCGGTGATTCGCATAAGATCGGGCTTGGGATTTACTCGCGTTGTCTCCATCCTGTTCATGGTACCAATGGATGTCTGTGTCAAAAATAGAGATGATTTCCAGTGGTTGCCGTACCCATCTAACCAACTTGATGTCGCATTCTGCGATTTCAAGTTATCATACTCCTTCATTCAATTAATACTCCTTCATTCAATTAGACGATGAAGTCATCCTGCAACTCCCCCAAACGCAACCCTGTTGCATAAACTATCTTTTCGCCCCTTTTTAGAACACGGTGCGCTTCAATCTCCTTTTCTGTCCGTTGCTGGTGCTGCTGTTTGCCACGCAGGCAAAGGCGCAGATAAGCGGCACGGTGGTGAAGCCGCACCCGGGGGTGATGCCCCCTTTTCCATCAGTTCTTTCGAAAGTTCTTCGGGTCGATGATACCGAAGAAACTTGGGCCAAGGTATGTGCCACTTGTTTTTTCGAGAAAGATGCCCCTTGCGGTGCTGACGCTTATGGACTGCAAGGTGATATAGAACAATTCGGGAAGGTGGTTCTTCATTGATCCCGCTTCAAAGTAGTTCTGCATATCCTGCACTGCGTATTCGTAGCGAACATTCAGCTTTGCAACCATAGTAAGGCTGTCCACTTCACTTTTGCCAGTTGCCTCTGATGCTGCTTTCAAGCTGGCTGTCACGGTCAGATAAACGATGACAAGCTCATTTTCGGGTTCGAAAGAGAATTTCGATTCAAAGTTGTAGCGAAGATCATGGGCACGGAGGTGTTCTTCCACGTTTTCGACCTGAGATCTAAGGTCACGCAATGGAACAAGGGTGAACCCGTCCACCACCATATTCTTCAACATGGTGCCTACCTGCGGGTTGGATGTGGTTGGAGTGCTCATATCGGTCAGGCGGCTTCTGCTATTGAAACCGGACGGCCATGGTCATCATCCGAGGTGAGGACCACCATTTCAGGTCTGTAAGTATTCAACGGTCTGTTGGGCAGCCCCAATTCCTCACGTGTGAACGTTCTTACCAGCTCCACTCCGAGTGCATTCTCGATCTTTGAGAGGGTGCGGAGGGTGAAATTCTGATTGCCCGACAGCCATTTGCTGATCTCGGGCGCGGACTTGCCAAGGCGCAAGGCCAACTCGGACTTGGACATTCCGGTCTCACTCAATCGTTTCTTCACCAGCAATGCTATCTGCATGGCGTGGCGAGTGTAGGTGAGGCTGTCTTGTTCCAATGTGCTGCTCGGTTCTGTGCTCATCATCAAATCTCTAAGTTGAACTCTTCAAGGAATCTTCCCGATTGGTCGGTGAATTCCTCTTGGTTCCAGTTTATTGTGCCTTTCTTTTTCTTCCGTTGTATCTCGGCATAGACCAGTGCCATGAAATCAGCTGCGTTATGGCAATCTGGAAATTCATCTATGGTCGATTTTCCTTCTACATGCGGTTTCAGACATCCTTTACCGACAAGTGCAAAATTGGTGTTGGGCCAGTGGTAGGCATAGATTCTTAGTCGATGCTTGCTTGCCTTGTCAGGCAGGGCTTTCAGGTTGGGTCTGCTGTCTGAACCGGCCGACCTGAACAAGTCGTCATAAACGCCAAATTCTTCTGTCATCAGTTTCATGCGGCTTCTCAAATCCATAGCTTGCTCAGCCCACTTTGTACCCTTGAACCTGTTCAGAAACCTTTCTGTCTCATGCTCGGAAAAGTTTTGGGTAGTCTCATCGTATATGGAGATACCATACAACCTGCCCCATTTTCCTTCGGCAAAAGTATGAATTTTCAGCCTCACTTAACTTTTGAGTTAAATAAATAAAGTGGTCATATAACCCTCCAAACATACGAACACTTGGTTGGTCTCTGCCACGAAGTCCCATGTAGCTTCAGGAAGTCACAGACTTCCCAGATTGCATTTGACACCGGTCATCAGCCTCCAACAACACAGCTTGAACACGAAGGCCCAGTTGAGCCGGATGGAGACAAAAGTGCGCTTGAATCAACTTCAAACGCAACCCTGTTGCATAAACTATCTTTGCGCGCCTTTTTAGACCCCGGTGCGCTTCATTCTCCTTTTCTTTCCGTTGCTGGTGCTGCTGTTTGCCACGCAGGCAAAGGCGCAGATCAGCGGCACGGTGACCCACGAGCGCGAGGAGCCGCTGCCCAACGCCACAGTGCTGCTGCTGCCCGATTCCATCTTTGCCATCACGGATGCGAACGGGAAGTTCAGCATCATGCCCACGCGGAATGGCGACCACACGGTGGAGGCGGCCTACCTGGCCCATGGCAGCATGCGCAAGGCGGTGCGCTATGAGGGCAGCCCGCTGACGGTGGATTTCTCGCTCATCTATTCGACAGAGAGGCTTGGCGAGGTGATCATTGCGGGCGAGCACGGCCACCATGACGAGATGCTGAGCAATGTGCATCTGGAAGAGGGTTTTGTGGAGATGGAGACCCGTGGCGCACTGGCACAGACGCTGGACCGCGTGGCGGGCGTTTCGGCCATCAACGTGGGCGTGGGCATCTCGAAGCCTGTTATACGTGGGCTATTTGGCAGCCGCGTCATCGTGATGGCCGACAACATCAAGCAGGAAGGGCAGCAGTGGGGCAGCGACCACGGCCTGGAGATAGACCAGTATGACGTGGAGGAAGTGGAGATCGTGAAGGGCCCTGCCTCGCTGCAATATGGTTCGGACGGGCTGGGCGGTGTGCTCAATGTGCTGCCCCGCAAGATACCGGAGAAGAACACCATCAGCGGGTCGGTGCTGGGCAACTTCCGCTCGAACAACCTGCACGGGGGCGGGGCGGTGAAACTGGCGGTGAATGCGAACAACATCTTCGGCAGTCTGCGCTATTCGCGGCAGGAGTTTGGCGACTATGCGGTGCCGGCCGACAGCTTCACGTACAACGATTTCCGCCTGCCCATCATAGGCGGCACGCTGAAGAACACGGCCGGGCAGGAGCAGAACATCAGCGGCACGGTTGGCGTGTTGCGCAAATGGGGCCTTACGCGGGTGGACATCAGTCATTATGAGCTGAATGTCGGCCTCTTCTCCGGGGCGGTGGGCGTGCCGCGCTCCTATGCTTTGACGCCCGATGGCGATGGGCGCAATGTGGATTTTCCGAGCCAGCGGGTGCGGCACCTGAAGGCGGTGGTGAGTCAGGAGTTCTTTTTTCATGATGAGGAGATCCTGCACATCCACGTGGGTTTTCAGCAGAACACGCGGCAGGAGTTCTCGTTCCCGGAGTTCCATAGCTTGCCCAATGCCGACCCGACAGACCGCTTGGCGATGGAGCTGCAATTGCGCACCTGGACCATCAACGGGCATTATGCGCACCGCATCAACGCCAAGCTGAAGAACACCTATGGGCTTGACGGGCAGTATCAGCGCAACGCGGTGGCGGGGTTCGAATATCTGCTGCCGGAGTTCCGCACGTGGCGGTCGGGCATCTATGCCATCAGCGCGTGGGACGCTACGGACAGGCTGATGGTGCAGGGCGGCCTGCGGGGCGACTATGGCAACAACACCTCCGATTTCCGCAAGCGCTATGTGTATGCCAGCAGCGGTGCGGTGCGCGACTCGCTGAGTTCGCCCGCCACCAACACCGATTTCTTCAACATCTCCGGGTCCCTGGGCATCAACCACGCGCTGAAAAAGAAGGAATGGTGGTTGAAGGCCAATGTGGGCAAGAGTTTCCGGGTGCCCTATCCGAACGAGACGGTGAGCAACGGGATGCACCACGGCACCTTCCGCCACGAGATTGGCACACCCGACCTCGACTCGGAGCACGGCTACCAGCTTGACATCAGCACCGAATGGAAGCGGGCCAAGTGGCAGGGCAGCGTGGCGGGCTTCTTCAACTATTTCGACAACTACATCTATCTGAGTCCCAGTGGGCAGTTCTCAACGTTGCCAGAGGCTGGGCAGGTGTATCGCTATCAGCAGCACGATGCCATCTACGCGGGCTTCGAGGCCGATTGGGAATACAACCCATGGCTGTGGCTGCAACTGCATCAGGCCTACGAATACGTGTGGAACGTGAATGTGGAGACCTCGCTGCCGTTGCCCTTCACGCCTCCGGGGTCGATGCTGTCGGAGGTGCGGTTGCAGCACAAGGGCATCTCCATTTTTCAGGATGCCTATCTCTTTGTGGCCGACAGGTACGTGCTGGCGCAAAATCGTGTGGACCGCAACGAGCTGACCACGCCCGGCTATAATCTGTTGGATGTGGGGTTGGGGTTCAGAGTTCAAGGTTCAAAGTTCAAGGTCGCCCATGTGGAGGTGAGCTTCATGGTGCAGAACGTGCTGAACACCTCCTACTTGAACCACCTGAGCCGCTATCGGCTTATCGGAGTGCCGGAGCAGGGAAGGAATTTTGTGGTGACGGTGAAGGTGCCTTTCAGTCTGCCGATTCCTGCGCGACAATGACCGCAGGGCAGGAGGGATTTACTTGGAGCCGTCCTCGGTCACGTGGACTCCGCCTTTGAAGACCATGATCTTCACGAGCCGCTTCCCTTCATAGACGTAGGCTTTACCATCTACGAGCTGCTTGTTCTTGAATTCGCCCTCTTTGCTGATGGTGCCATCACTGTTGAACAGTTTGTTGTATCCGTCAACCACCTCGCCAAAGGCCCGTGGAGCGGCTTTCTGAACTTTTCCTGAGAATTTCTTGGCGTTGCTGTCGAACTCCTTGCCCTGCGCAAGTTCCTTGGTCTTCTCCTCCTCGACCTTGCCATTGTTGAAAAAACGCTTTGTCTTGACCGACCCGTCCTCGTAATACTCCACGAGTTCGCCCGCTTCGTTGCCGTTCTTCCACTCGCCCAGATACATCAGCACCCCGTTGTCGTGGAAGTATTTCTGCTGGCCTTCGCGTTTGCCAGCAGAGTTGTAGCTCCAGTCATATTTCACGTTGCCGTTCTCGTTGTAATACTTGTACTGCCCTGCCCATTTGTTCTGCTGCCACATGCCTTCCTCCTGCAGTTGGCCGTCCCGGTAATAGATCTTCGCATATCCGTTGGCCACATTGTTGGTGAAGGTCAGCTCGTGCTTCTTCTTCCCGTTGGGATAGTACTTGGTCCAGATCCCGTTCTTCTTGTTGTTGATGTATTCGCCCTCTTCCACCAGTTGGCCTTCCTCATACCCTTTGAATTTGCCATCGCGGTTGAAGATCTTCCACCAGCCGTGGCGCATTTCGTTGGCATCGCGCCTGTTGATGGTGTCGCCTTTCTCCACCTCGAATGATTGGGACATGGAGGTCAGAGCAGGCAGCGACAGCAGCATCAATAATATCAGAATCCTTGCGGGCATGGGTGATTTCATTAATGAGAGGCATCTTTACGCCAAGGAAACTATTTTGTTCCAAAGGACGTTTTGCACCGACTCGGATCAGGTTAAGGGTAATGATGTAGTTTTGAATTCTCTTTCACAGGCATGGAAAAGTGGACCATAGATGCGACCGACCGAAGCCCCCGCGTGGTGCTCGACCGTCAGGATTCGATCCTGTTGATTGAGGGAAGGTCGTACCCGGAAGAGGGCATGGACTTCTTCGACCCTATCGTGATGCGTTTCCGCACGCTGCAGGACACGGACAATCCCATCCGCGTCATCCATATCAGACTGGAGTATTACAACTCGTCCACCACCAAGGCGATGGCCGACCTTTTCACTGCGCTTGAGCGTTCGGCCAAGCGTGGCAATGAGGCCAAGGTGATATGGGAATATGAGGCGGACGATGATGGGATTGAGGAGGACATCGACATGTTCCGCGAGACCTATCAGCTCGAATTCGAGACCCGTTTCACAGAGTTCACCTGATGCTTTCGGGCGCAAGGTTGACCAGCATGTCGCGGGTCATGGCCTTGAGGTCATATCTGTTCTTCCAGCCCCAGTCCTTCCTCGCCACACTGTCATCGATGCTGCCGGGCCAACTGTCGGCAATGGCCTGACGGTGATCGGGGGCATAGTCGATCCGGAAATCGGGCATGTTCTCGCGGATGCGACCGGCAAGTTCGGCAGGCGTGAAATCGAGGGCAGCAATGTTGTAGGACGAGCGCACCTTCACGTTAGCAGCTTCGGCATTCATTATTCCCAATGTGGCCGCAATGGCATCAGGCATATACATCATGGGCAGGCGCGTGTCGGCATTCAGGAAGCAGGTGAACGGCTCTCCGGCTGCGGCCTTATGGAAGATGTCCACGGCATAATCCGTTGTGCCGCCTCCGGGCGCACTCTTGTAGCCTATGAGGCCGGGATAGCGGAGACTCCTCACATCCACCCCATATCGATTGAAGTAGTATTCGCACCAACGTTCACCGGTCAGTTTGCTGATGCCATAGACCGTGGTGGGCTCTGCAATGGTCCTCTGCGGGGTGTGAACCTTGGGTGTGGTGGGACCGAAAATGGCAATTGAACTGGGCCAATAGACCTTGGCAATGTGTCCTTCTCTGGCCAGCTCCAGCACATTGAACAGACCGTCCATGTTCAGTTTCCAGGCCGGCATCACCTTCTGTTCGGCTGTGGCAGAGAGCAAGGCTGCCAACAGATAGATCTCGCTCACCTCATACTGCTTCACGAGAGCGTAGAGTCTGTCCTTGTCAAGTATGTCCAACAGCTCGAACGGTCCGCTTGCCTTCACTTCGTCAGACGCGGTCTTGATGTCGCAGGCCACCACATTGGCGGTGCCATGCTGTTGACGCAGGGCCATCACCAGTTCGGTGCCTATCTGGCCTGATGCACCGATCACCAACACTCCTTTTCCGATCGTCATGGCCGCTGTTTGATTCTTGTTAAAGTTAGATTCTTGGACTTGGAACAATAGGTTCCTAACGTGTCATCCTTTGCGGTTGGCCAATGGCATGAGTGCCATCGAACCTATTCCTGCAATAACGATAAGTGCGGTCTGCGATGTCCAGATGATCCAACCGAGCGCGAGGCCACTTTCATAGGGCACATCATACAGACGGAGGGTTTCTGCCACGGCAATGGGATAGACCCCGATGCCGCCTTGCACCAGCGCAATGCTCAGGCTACCCATGACAAAGGATGCCAACATGCCTCCGAGCGGCACATGCGCTGTTTCGGGCAGCGCCAGAAAGGGCAGGAAGAACATGGTGAGATACATGCCCCAGATGAATGAGGTGTGGCCTACGAAGCTCCATTTGCTTTCCATGCGAAGAATGGAGGTGACACCCTCGGTGAGGCCTGCAACGATACCGCGCAGCTTGACAAAGAGCGGCAAGGTCGATCTTTTGAGCATCCGCCAGAAAACGAATGCCGCCACCAGCCCGATGAGGGCCACCACAACAAGCTTGGCAATGAGCCCAGGAATGGCATCGGGCTGGAGGCGGTCGCCCAAAAGCTCCCTGATCTTATCGCCAAGAAGCGACAGTTGCAGGGCGACCGTCACAGCCATCACACCTGAAACGACCACCACATCGGCAATGCGCTCGGCCACCACAGACCCGAAGAGTTTCTCAAAAGGCTGTTTCTCATAGCGCGACACCATCACACATCGCCACACCTCACCGAATCGTGGCAGGATTATGTTGGCGACATATCCGATGAACACAGAAAAAAAACTGTTGATGAACCGCAGGTGGATGCCCATCGGAGCAAGTAGGTATTTCCAGCGGAATGCCCGGCTCCAGTGGCTTGCAAAGCCGGCAAGAACGCTCAGTGCCACCCACACATAGTCTGCACTGCGGAAAGAGGTCAATATGGAATCGAGCTGCTCGGCCGATAGTTTGTCGAACTGATACCACGCCACAAACACGCCTATTCCCAAGGGGATCACCACCTTCAGGAAATTGGCGATACGTCCTTTCAATGTCGGGAGTTAAAGCAGCGAGTTGGTCGCTGTGTCGGGAAAGACAAGGGTGGGCTTGAAATGTTTGGCCTCTTCGAAGTCCATGGACGCGTAAGCGATGACGATGACGATGTCGCCAACGGCCACCTTGCGGGCTGCCGGTCCGTTGAGGCAGATCATCTTCGACCCCTTTTGACCTTTGATGACGTATGTTTCGAGCCTTTCCCCATTGTTGATGTTGACGATCTGAACGCGTTCGCCCTCAATGAGGTTGGCGGCATTCATCAGGTCTTCATCTATGGTGATGCTGCCTATATAATTGAGGTCGGCCTGGGTCACCGTCACACGGTGCAGCTTGCTCTTGAGAACCTGTATCTGCATGGGGGGCGCAAAAGTAATTATTTCACTCGCAGATTGTCGATGAGGCGCACCTCGCCCGCCCACGCTGCAACGCACGCCTGCACAGGGCCATCCCAATCATCGGTGACGGGTTGGAGCGTGTCCGGCCTCACGAGTTCGAAGTATTCGGGGCGGAGTTGCTGTGCTGTCATCATGGCCATGGCATGAGCCTTGGTTTTCTGTATGCCCTTTTCAGCAATGAGGCCCATCGATTCCTCAAGCACCTCGAAAATGACCGGGGCCCGTTGGCGGAATTCATCGGTCAGTAGAGCGTTGCGAGAACTCTTGGCCAGTCCGTCCTCTTCGCGCACGGTAGGGCAGCCCACCACATTCAGACCATAGCCCAATTTCGCTGCTGCATGGCGGATGATGGCCAACTGCTGAAAATCCTTCTCACCGAAATAGGCCGCGTTGGGCTTCACTATGTCGAACAGCCGGGTCACCACCTGAACCACTCCATTGAAATGCCCTGGCCGGTTGGGGCCTTCCATGTGCTCGTCCAGCCCTTCAAGGTCATATTCCACGATGCCGCCTGCGGGATAGACCTCTTTCACTGAAGGGAAGAACATCACGTCCACACCTGCCTGGCCCAACAGGGCACTGTCGGCATCGAAGGTGCGTGGATAGCGGTCGAGATCGGAGGCACTGTTGAACTGGATGGGATTGACGAACACGCTCACCACCACAAGGTCGTTGGCACTCAGGGCCTTATTCACCAGCGAGATGTGGCCACTGTGAAGCGCCCCCATGGTCGGTACGAGGCCGATGGTGCGGCCCGAGGACAGATTCCCGTCCGACCAGAGGGCCATCTCGTTCACTGTGGTGATGACTTTCATGTGGGGTATGTGGGCGTTGGATTCGAGAGGGCGAAACTATCAAAGGATTGAACAACAACTGTTTCACCTTCTGACATGAAAAAATGAAGAAAATGCTGCCCGACCCTTTGCAGAACAACGATTTTTTTATACTTACCTTTGCATGCATTTTTCACTAAAACACCATAAAACATGAGTGCTAAGGAGAGAGTTCTTTTCGTTTCGCAGGAAATTACCCCATATCTGCCAGAGAGCCACATGGGAACGATCGGAAGACACCTTCCTCAAGGCATTCAGGAAAAAGGAAGAGAGATCAGGACCTTCATGCCAAGGTATGGCAATGTGAACGAGCGCAGGAACCAATTGCATGAGGTCATCCGCCTTTCGGGCATGAACCTGATCATAGATGACAATGACCATCCGCTCATTATCAAGGTGGCCTCCATTCAACCTGCAAGGATGCAGGTCTATTTCATAGACAACGAGGAGTATTTCCAACGCAAGGCAGTGCTGACGGACAAGAACGATATTGAGTTCACAGATAATGATGAACGCGCCATCTTCTTCTGCCGTGGTGTGATGGAGACGGTGAAGAAGCTCGGTTGGGCGCCTGACGTGATCCATTGCCAGGGATGGATGACCTCTCTGCTTCCCTTCTTCGCCAAGACCGTGTACAAGGAGGATCCGATGTTTGAGAATGCCAAGATTGTCTATTCGCTGTATGACGACCGTTTCAGCATCCCATTGGATTCGCGTCTTTCCGAGAAGGTCCAGTTCGACACGCTGACCGAGACGGATGTGGAATCGTTCAAGGACACCACTTATATGGGTCTTACCAGAGCTGGAATAAAATACTCGGATGCTGTGATCATCGGCAGCGATGGTCTGGATGCCGAGCTTCTGTCGCTGGCCAACGAATCCGGAAAGCCTGTGCTTGGCTATCAGGATGAGGACACCTACATCGAGGCATATTCTGAGTTCTACTCAGAGGTGCTGGCAGGTAGCCCCGTTCTGGCCGATTGAAATTCCATTGCTGCACCTGAACGTCAAAGCAATTTGCCCCTGTCGCCAATTGGTGCGCAGGGGCACATTGCATTAGGCGCCAAATGCCGTTCTTCGGGCCATGATTAAAGCAAGTTACAATTCGGGTCATCTTATAGGTGGAAGACAGATGGTGCGAACCCTTCTCGCGCTCCTTTTCGGAGCGGTTGCAACCACGTACACATCGTGCAAGGAGCCTGAGTTGGTGGGCATAGAGGTGCTGCCCGATGATGGCTATGGTGTGGCATGGGTGGATACGTTCACGTTGGAATTGAGCACCATCACAGACGATTCCATCTATACTTCCAACACATCATCGTCCGTCTATCTCTTGGGCGAGATGAACGACCCGCAGTTCGGTGGTACAAGGACGGAATTCTACACACAGTTCAGATTGCCAACAGCCAACCTGACGTTTCTCAACGGCTCGGTGGTGGATTCCATCGTACTCAATCTGGTCTATGCAGGTGCCTATGGCGATGTAAGCAAATGGGCAGGCACCCAGCGCTTCGGGGTCTATCCGCTTGAGGAGGTCATCTATGACACGACCACCTACTATTCCAATCATGCCAGAGCATATAGTACCGCTCCATTGGCGCAGGTTCAAGTGAGGCCCAATCTGGTGAGCGATGTGCGGCTTGCTGCCGACACGATCCCACTCCCGGCCTCCTTGCGGATCAGGCTGGACGATGCTCTGGGGCAGCAGATCATCGGAGCAGACCCATTGGTGACGCTGGCAACGGACACATCATTCGCAAAAGTGTTCAAAGGGCTGGCCATTGTTCCTGAAAATTCAGGCCTGGCCCCGGGTCAGGGTGCCATCCTCTATCTCAATCTGGCATCAGGATATACCCGTGTCGAGCTGTACTACACTGACACTTCGGCCAAGAAACTCATGTTCCCGATCAATGCTTTGTCGGCTGCGCATTCCCACATCACACACCAGCATCCTCTCGCCATCACGTCCATTCTGGGGAGCACGGAGGCCGGTCGTCAGGAGACCTATGTGCAGGCCATGGCGGGATTGAAGATGCGTGTCCAGATCCCACATCTCAACGATCTGCGGCAACTGGGCACAGTGGCCATCAACCGTGCCGAGCTGGTGCTTCCACTGGCTGACGGTGACCTTTCGAAATATGGCCCGCCCTTGGCGCTGAGCGCCACCGAATCTGATTCCTTGGGACGAAGTCTCTTCATTGTGGACCCATTTGAGGTCGAGGGCCATTTCGGAGGAGAGTACCGGTCTGGAACAAGGGATTACGTCATGAATGTCGCCCGGCATATTCAGGACCTACTGAACCGCCCTGCCACAGACCCGTATCACGGTCTTCTCATTCGTAGCACTGTGGATGCCAGAAGGGTCATTTTCAATGGTTCGGAGCATGCGGACCGGCCTGTAAAGCTTAGACTGACTTATACCATCATAGATTAGAAATCATGTGTGGAATTGTAGCGTACCTCGGAAAGAAGGAAGCCTATCCTATCCTGATAAAGGGGCTGAGAAGGCTGGAATACCGTGGCTATGATAGCGCAGGAGTGTGCCTGCTGAATCATGGTCTCAAGGTCTATAAATGCAAGGGCAAGGTGGACGATCTGGAGCATTTCGCTGCCAGCATGGACAAATCCGGCTCTGTGGGCATTGGTCACACCAGGTGGGCCACGCATGGAGAGCCCAACGATGCCAATGCACACCCCCACTATTCGGGCAATGAGGAATTGGCCATCATCCACAATGGCATCATTGAGAACTATGACACGCTGCGCGAAGAATTGCGTATGCGCGGCCATGTGTTCAAAAGCGACACGGACACCGAAGTGCTCATCCATCTGATTGAGGATGTCAAAAAGAACGAGGACCTGACTTTGGTCGATGCAGTCAGGGTGGCATTGACCCAAGTGGTAGGCGCTTATGCCATCGTCATCATTGCCAAGGATCATCCAGACCTGCTCATCGGGGCCAAGAAGGGCAGTCCTATGGTGGTCGGCATTGGCGATGGGGAGTTCTTCCTTGCGTCTGATGCCACCCCTATCGTAGAACACACCAAGAATGTGGTCTATCTTGAGGACGAGGAGATCGTGGAGCTGAGGCTGGGAGAGAAGGTCCGCATCCGCAACATCAAGAACGAATACAAGACCCCCTATATCCAAGAGCTGGAGATGCACTTGGAGGAATTGGAGAAAGGCGGCTTCCCGCATTTCATGCTCAAGGAGATATTTGAGCAGCCCCGTTCCATTGCCGACAGCATGAGGGGCCGGATACATCTGGAAAGCGGCAAGGTGACCTTGGGCGGCATCATCGACTATGAGCAGAAGATGGCCAATGCCAAGCGCATCATCATCGTGGCCTGTGGCACCAGTTGGCATGCCGGTCTGGTGGGCGAGTATCTCATTGAGGATCTTGCGCGCATACCTGTGGAAGTGGAATATGCATCGGAGTTCCGCTATCGCAACCCCATCATCACCGAAGAGGATGTGGTCATCGCCATCTCACAGTCGGGTGAAACGGCAGATACATTGGCCGCACTTGAACTGGCCAAGTCCAAAGGAGCGACCATCATCGGTGTGTGCAACGTGGTGGGGTCATCCATTTCAAGGATCACTGATGCCGGATCCTATACCCATGCCGGACCTGAGATAGGCGTGGCCTCCACCAAGGCCTTCACCGCGCAGGTGACAGTGCTCACCCTCATGGCGCTACATCTGGCACAGAAACGTGGAACCATTGCCCATTCGAGACTTCAGCGGTTGCTGACGAGCCTGCAACAGATTCCGGAACTGGTGGAGGAGACTTTGAAGACCGATGCTCTGGTCCAGCATATTGCTGAGCAGTACAAGGATGCCCGCAATTTCCTCTATCTGGGCCGGGGATACAATTTTCCCGTGGCCTTGGAAGGTGCGCTCAAACTCAAGGAGATCTCCTACATCCATGCCGAAGGTTATCCTGCCGCAGAGATGAAGCACGGCCCTATTGCACTCATTGACGCGGAAATGCCGGTGGTGGTGGTTGCCACCAAGAAGGGCAACTACGAGAAGGTGGTCAGCAACATACAGGAAGTGAAAGCCCGCAAAGGCAAGATCATCGTTGTCGTTACCAAAGGTGACACGGTGGCCTCGGGACTGGCCGATCACGTGATCGAGGTGCCGAACACGGAGGAGGAACTGATGCCCCTGTTGGCATCCATTCCACTGCAACTGTTGTCCTATCACATCGCTGTCATGCGCGGATGCAATGTGGATCAGCCAAGGAATCTCGCCAAGTCGGTGACC
The DNA here is from genome assembly GCA_021739625.1 of Flavobacteriales bacterium. Classification (GTDB taxonomy): domain Bacteria; phylum Bacteroidota; class Bacteroidia; order UBA10329; family UBA10329; genus UBA10329. The sequence goes on from JAIPBJ010000017.1 coordinate 18,231, forward strand.
GTGGAATGATCTGCTCCGTTTGGACTGAAAAACAGAGGCCCCGCCAGTCAAATGGCGGGGCCTCTTTCAATTTCGCTGTAACCTCAATGGATCATTTCGCCTCAGCGTAGCGCCTGCTCACTTCGGCCCAGTCGATCACATTGAAGAATGCGGAAATGTAGTCGGGTCTGCGGTTCTGATAGTGCAGATAGTAGGCATGCTCCCACACATCGAGACCAAGGATGGGTGTGCCGCCACAGCCAATGCTTGGCATCAGCGGGTTGTCCTGATTGGCGGTGGAGCATACATCCACTTTACCACCTTTGTGGGCACAGAGCCACGCCCAACCTGAGCCGAAACGCGTTGCCGCAGCCTTGCTGAAAGCGTCCTTGAACGCATCGAACGAACCAAAGGCGGCATCGATCGCGGTGGCCAGTTCGCCTGTAGGTTGGCCACCACCGTTGGGCGACATCACCGTCCAGAAAAGAGAATGGTTGTAGTGGCCTCCACCATTGTTGCGGATGGCAGTATTATCAAAACCCTTCACCATCACTTCCTCTACAGACAGGCCATCAAGGGCGGTGCCAGCGATGGCATTGTTCACATTGGTGATGTAGGCATTGTGGTGCTTGGTGTGATGGATCTCCATCGTGCGGGCATCGACATGGGGTTCCAAGGCATCGTAAGCGTACTTCAATTTGGGCAGTTCAAAGGCCATTTTATGATGAGTTTAGGGTGAAACAATGAATGATGCAAATATACGGAAGGGGTATTTGGGTGCTGATGAGGCTTAACGCGCGGTCTCACGCTGTGTAGAGAATTTGCGTTGCCCATTCTTCATCATGAACACCTCTACGGCCTCTTTGTTCAACTCGCCACCCACGATCAGGTTGCCATTGTATATCATTTTCATCATGCCCATGAACAGGTTGTAACCCACCTCGGCCCTGTCCTTGGCTTCGTTGAAGAATGCCACGTCATAGTAGATCACCCTGCCCTTGGGATTGGACTGGCTGGCCTTCCTGCTGTCATAGAAATCGTTGTAAACCAGCATCAGCAGGTTCTTGCCTTCCATGCTCTGGATCGTGTAGTCCTTGGCAGAGGGCAGATGCGCACTCCGTTCCTCGACCACCTTGAACAGAAGTTCGCCTTCATTGGAGACGATGCCACTCTCCTTATCATAGTCGAGTTTAAGCTTTGCCTTCTTCTGTGCATCAGCAGTTCCTGCAAATAGCAAGGCGGTCAAGAGGATGATGAGGGTTTTCATCTGAGTCAGGTAGGTTCACAGCAAAGCTAATGCTAAGCGGCACCATGGCATCATGTTCACATGTTCATTATCATTGTCGGAATTCTTAGACCATAACCCATGTACGGAGCATTTCAGAACCATTTGGACCACGAGCTCGGATCCATTCGCGAGGCAGGCCTTTTCAAGCGCGAGCGCATCATCACCACCCCACAGGGCGCGCAGGTAAGGGTGAGCACGGGCGAGGATGTCATCATCATGTGTGCCAACAACTATCTTGGGCTTTCATCCCATCCCGAAGTGGTGAAGGCAGCCAAGGATGCATTGGACACCCACGGATATGGCATGAGTTCCGTGCGGTTCATCTGCGGAACGCAGGATGCGCACAAGACCCTTGAACAGAAAGTGTCAGACTTTCTGGGAATGGAGGACACGATCCTGTACGCTGCCTGTTTCGATGCCAATGGAGGCGTGTTCGAACCGTTGTTCGGTGAGCAGGATGCCATCATCAGCGATGAGTTGAACCATGCGTCCATCATTGACGGGGTGCGACTGTGCAAGGCCGTCCGCTACCGCTATCGCCACAGCGATATGGCCGATCTGGAAGCGCAATTGAAAGCCGCGCAGGCCCAACGCTTCCGGGTCATAGTCACCGATGGTGTTTTCAGCATGGACGGGGACATCGCCAAGCTGAAGGACATCTGCGACCTGGCCGACAGGTATGATGCACTGGTGATGGTGGATGACAGCCACGCCACCGGTTTCATCGGTAGGACGGGGCGTGGCACGCATGAACATTGCGGGGTGATGGGCCGTGTGGACATCATCACCTCAACACTCGGAAAGGCGCTTGGCGGGGCCATGGGAGGTTTCACATCGGGCAAGAAAGAGGTGATCGAGATGCTGCGCCAGCGGTCGCGGCCCTATCTTTTCTCAAACTCACTTGCACCGAGCATTGTGGGTGCTGCAAACCGGGTGTTCGACATCCTCAGTTCCACCACCGAGTTGCGCGACCGTTTGGAATTGAACACACTTCACTTCAAAGAAGGCGTGCGAAAAGCTGGATTCGACACGAAACCTGGAGATTCGCCCATCGTGCCCATCATGCTCTATGATGCCCCATTGGCGCAGAAATTCGCAGAGCGATTGCTTACCAAAGGCATATATGCCATCGGGTTCTTCTATCCTGTGGTGGCCAAGGGGCAGGCGCGCATACGGGTGCAGGTGTCGGCAGCGCACAGCATCGAACAGCTCGACCATGCCATCGCGGCATTCACCGAGGTGGGCAAGGAACTGGGAGTGGTGAAATAGGGAAGCGTATGGGCCCTTCTCAGTTGAGCGGGGCTCCCACAGCAATCTCGCACTTGTGCCCTTCCGCTCCATGTGGCGGGTTCAGGCCCTTGGCCAACATCTCAGCAGGCGACAGGTTGGGGTCAACGCCCGAAGCAACGTTGGGCTGGGGTGCGATGTTGAGGTTCGGCTGAGTGGCCTGGCCTGGCGTTGGGGTGATGGTCAGATTGGGCTCTCCGCTGGCGCTTGGGGCGGAGTTGAGGGGTGCTCCCACCGGAATCTCGCATCGGTGCCCCGGTTCCCCATGCGGAGGGTTCAATTTCACTTCAGTCGAAGATGGCTCGGAGGTGGTTCCGAGAATGGAATCGACACGCGAGGTGCCTGCATCACCTTCAGCTTTGTCAGAGGTCTCTGAGGCGCACCCTCCCAACATTGATACGGCCATGGCCGCTGCAAATAGTCCATTGAATCTCATTTCAGGCGATCTTATGAAGGTTCCGAAGGTATGTATTCAGGAGGATTGGAGAGGTCGAATATCGGTCGGACACTTCAGACCGATGTGTGCAATTCCATGCTCTACCGCTGTTGTCAATTCAGTTGACCGCTTCGACTGTGAAACCGGCACCGCGCAATCCTTCAATCACACCTTTCTCTCCCACCAGATGCAGCGCCCCCACTGCAAAGAATGTGGACGATTTGGCGGCCTGTTCCCGGATGAGCGGGATCCACGCCTCGTTGCGCTTGGTGAGCAGCACCTCTTCCATCCCCTCCAGTTCTCCACTCTCGCGGGCCACAGATTCCAACGCGGACAGGTCCTGACTCAGATAGGCATCCAGCATGCGGTTGTATTCGCGCAGCAGCGATGCCCCGGCCTCCTTCACCTGTTTTATCTGCTCTTCCATGCTCACAGATGCCATGAACGACATCTGTTGCTCCAATGTCTCAAGACCGATGAGCGGTTTCTTCGACTTCTTGGCCATGGCCGATAGTTCCTGCTCGTAGGCCTTCACGTTGCCGAGCAGCGTGGTGAGCACGAGGCCGGAGAGGTACAGCGGCTTGATCTTCACATACTGCTTATCGAATTTATTGGCCTTGATGCCCATCGAGTCCACATAGGCCGAGCGCAGCAGAGCAAACTCCTCTGCCGTCATAAACTCTGCCCATGTTTTTCCATCAGGCATCATCATCTGCTGCGCCATCTTGAGCTGTTCGCCCATGGGAATGTCGATGTCCATTTCCAATGCAAGGGTCTCTGTGGCCTCGAACGCCTGTTGCATCTTGTCGGTGAAGAGGAACTTGTTCTCCGGCAGCAGGTGGATGGTACCGAAAAGGTAGGAGGCCTTGCTGTTGCCGGGCGAGGTCACTTTCCAAAGCAGCGACTGCGATTCCTGAGCGATCAGTGAGGCAGGCAACAGCAGAATGGCGAAAGCGGAGCGGAAAGCAGGGATGAGTGGGAATCGCATTTTCATGGGTTATTTGGTTGCAGAATCAATGGCACTGACAATTATCTGGCATGCCTCGATGATCTCATCATCCGAAATGGTGAGGGGCGGGGCGATGCGCATGGCGTCATTGCAAAAAAGGAACCAATCGGTCACGATGCCACAGGAAATGCAGCGATCAATGGCCGCGGTCAGTTGTGCGAAGCTGTCCAGTTGGATGGCCAGCAGCAATCCTCGGCCGCGCACCTCGCGTATGGCCGGGTGTTTCAGGTGTTCTCTGAACAGTGCTTCCTTACGGGGCACCTGTTGCACCAACTGCTCCTCCTCCAGCACATGGAGGGCTGCCAATCCTGCCGCACAGCTGACAGGATGACCACCGAACGTGGTTATGTGGCCCAGGATCGGGTCATGGCTCAGGGTCTCCATCAGTTGGTGCGAGGCCACAAAGGCCCCGATGGGCATGCCACCGCCCATGCCCTTGGCAATCACCATCACATCGGGCACGATATCGAACTGCTCGAAGGCGAACATGCTGCCCGTTCGGCCGAAACCGCACTGGATCTCATCCAATACCAAAAGCGCACCCACCTGCGAGCACCGTTGCCGAAGGGCCTTCATGAATGCTATTGCTGGAATGCGCACCCCGGCCTCGCCCTGTATGGTCTCCAGAAATACGGCCGCCACACTCCTATCGATCAGTCGCAGGTCGTCCATTTCATTCAACCTGATGTGCCGCACATCGGGCAGCAGCGGATAGAAGGGGCCCTTGTAGGCCTCATTCCCCATCAGACTGAGCGCCCCGTTGCTGCTTCCGTGATACGCATCCTTGAAGGCCACGAGGCCACTTCTTCCTGTGACCCGCTTGGCCAGTTTGATGGCCCCCTCAACGGCCTCGCTCCCCGAGTTGACGAAATAGACGGAGGTGAGCCCGGCAGGAAGGTCACTGACGATGCGTTCGGCAAACTGCAACTGGATGTTCTGCACATACTCTCCATAGACCATCAGATGCATGTGGGTGGCCGCCTGTTGCTGCACGGCCTGCACCACTCTGGGGTGGCAGTGGCCCACATTGCTCACCGATATGCCTGCGATCAGATCCATGTAGCGCCTGCCATCCGGGCCATACATGTATATGCCCTGGGCCCGTTCTATCGTCAGTCCTACGGGGCTTGGCGATGTGGGGGCCAGATGGCGCAACAGTTCTGAACGGGTGCTCGGCATGGGCCACGAAATTAGGCAAAGGGAAAAGTGAAGCACATGCCAAGCCATGCCAGGCCTCTTTGTCTCAAACGAATTCCGCTCCGCCCCTGCGAAATCCTACTTTTGCGCCCCTATATGAATGTCATGGGAAAAATCAGGATACCGGCCTTCGCATTGCTTCTGACGCTTGTCAGCATTGCTGTCATGGCTCAGAACACGGGCAAGATCAAGGGCTTCGTTTATGAGAAGGACAATGGCGAACCGGTGCTATTCACCAACGTTTTCCTTCAGGGGACCAGCCTTGGCGCTTCCACCGATGTCAATGGCTATTACCTCATCTCCAGTGTGCCCGCAGGCGATTACACGCTGATGGTGACCTATCTGGGCTACGACACTTTGAAAGTCCCTGTCACAGTGGGTTCAAAGGAACTGGTGGCGCAGAACCTGTTCCTTTCTAAATCGAGCATCAGACTGGCGCAGGTAGAGATCAGTGCCGAGCGCGAGGAAGCACTCACCGAGATCCGCACATCGGTCACCAAGCTCACGCCCAAGGAAATGAAGCAGTTGCCCAACGTGAGCGGAGAGAGCGATCTGGCACAGGTGCTTCAGATTCAGCCGGGGGTCATCTTCACGGGCGATCAGGGCGGGCAGCTCTACATACGTGGTGGTTCACCCATTCAGAACAAGGTGCTGTTGGATGGTATGATCATCTACAACCCGTTCCACAGCATAGGTTTCTTCTCCGTGTTCGATACGGACATCATCAAGACGGCCGACATCTATACCGGAGGGTTCAATGCCGAGTATGGCGACCGCATCTCGTCCATCATGGATGTGAAGACCCGCGATGGCAACAAGAAGCATTTCTCTGGAAAGTTGTCGGTCAACCCGTTCGGGGCCAACGTGCTGCTCGAAGGGCCCATCATCAAGATGAAGGAAGGCCGCGCCAGCAGTCTCACCTACCTCATCTCGGCCAAGACCTCCTATCTCGAACAGACATCGAAACTGCTCTACTCTTATGCAGGAGAGGAGGGGCTTCCGTTCAACTTCACCGATGTGTTCGCCAAACTGTCCTACAACACCGAATCGGGCAGCAAGGTCAATCTTTTCGGGTTCAGTTTCAATGACCAGGTCACCTATCGTTCGGTGTCCGATTACCAGTGGAACTCGTACGGGGTGGGTAGCAATGTCATCATCGTGCCTCAGGGATCGGCAGTGCTGTTGGAGCCGTTCTTCAACTATTCGTCCTACCGCATCAAATTGGAGGAGGTGGGTCAGGCCGAGCGTTTCAGTCAGGTGGGCGGGTTCAACGGGGGTATGAACTTCACCTATTTCATGGGCAACAACGAGCTGAAGTTCGGCCCATTCCTCCAAGGATTCCAGACCCAGTACAAGTTCACCAACTCCTTAGGTCAAGAGATAGGTGGCGATGAGACCTTCAACTCGACCGATTTCGGGGTCTATGTCAAATACAAGTGGAATTTCAAGGAGCGTATCCTTGTCGAGCCGAGCTTCCGTCTGCACTACTATGCCTCGTTGGGCGTGGCATCCCCGGAACCCCGTTTGGGCATCAAGGTCAACATAACCAAATGGCTGCGGGTGAAGTATGCGTTCGGGCTCTTTGCCCAGAACATGATAGCTGCCAACAGCGACCGCGATGTGGTCAATCTGTTCTATGGTTTCCTTACTGCCCCCGAGAACCTGCCACGCACGTTCGATGGCGAGGAGGTGAAGGATCCGCTTCAGCGCGCCATGCACAACATCGTTGGAATTGAGCTGGACCTTGGCAAGCGGTTCAGCCTCAATGTGGAGGGCTATCTTAAGAATTTCACCCAGCTCTCCAACGTCAATCGCAACAAGCTCTATTCCGAGTCCAACACCGATCCTGAGATTCCCGAGACGCTCAAGCGCGACTACATCATTGAGACAGGCAAGGCGATGGGCATCGACTTTGTGCTCAAATACAGCTACAAGCGGCTCTATCTATGGGCGGTCTACTCGTTGGGCGTGGTGACCCGCTATGATGGGGTTCAGGAATACTACCCGCACTTCGACCGCAGGCACAACGTGAACCTTGTGGGGGCCTATACCTTCGGCAAGAATCTGAACTGGGAGGCCAGTGTGCGTTGGAATCTCGGATCGGGATTCCCATTCACCCAGACCGCAGGGTTCTATGAGAATCTTGTGCTTGATGGTGGCATTGGCACCGACATCACCACCCAGAACGGCTATCTCGGAGTGGAATATGGCGAATTGAACAAGGGACGCCTGCCCTACTATCACCGCCTCGACCTCAGCGTGAAGCGCGACTTTGAGATTGGTCGAACCACCCTCGGTGCGGTCATCGGCATCACCAATGTCTATAACCGCGAGAACATATTCTTCATCGACCGCGTGAGCTACGACATCGTGAACCAACTGCCCATCCTGCCAAGCCTTGGTATATCGTGGAGGTGGTAGAAGCGGGGACCGGGGACAAGGGGCGAGGGACGGGGGGGTGTTCCGAAGCGTCATACCGCCAGCCTTGTTCCGACTGTCGTGACTTTCGATGCTGTCCTACTGATGTTTGAATGAACTTCTTTCCACCTGAAATAGACGCCTACGCTGAAGCCTTCACCCGCGCGGAGGGCGAGGTGCTGGCGGCACTCAACCGCGAGACGTGGGCCAAGGTGCTCACCCCACGCATGCTATCAGGTCATCTTCAGGGACAGGTGCTCAGAATGTTCTCCATGATGATGCGCCCGAAGTCCGTTCTGGAGATCGGCACCTACACTGGCTATTCGGCCATCTGCCTGGCCGAGGGACTTGCCGAGGACGGAAAGCTCATCACCATCGACATCAATGAGGAATTGCATGACATGGTGCTGCGCTATTTGGAGATGGCCGGCCTCACCGGTCGGGTCAGCGCCATAGTGGGCAATGCGCTGGAGGTGATCCCCACGCTCCAAGGCACGTTCGACCTTGTGTTCATCGATGCAGACAAGGAGAACTATGCCACCTATTTCGACCTCGTCATAGACCGAACGGCATCTGGAGGGTTCATCATTGCCGACAATGTGCTGTGGAGCGGCAAAGTCCTGCTGGCCGATTCTGAACTCGACCGCGAGACCATCGCGCTCAAGGACTTTGCCAGGAAACTGAAGGACGACCCCCGTGTGGAGACCGTGCTGTTGCCCATCCGTGACGGACTGCTGGTGGCGAGAAAGGTGTGACGGTTCAGATAGGATTCCGCTGAATTTGCCGTAATTCGCCCTTCCTCAATCCCTGCCCATCGCCCGACTTTACTCCATTGTTTTCTGAAAGTCAAAGGCTACCTTGAAAAGGGCAATCGTATCCGTCATCAACGACCTTGTCACCGATCAGCGCGTGCATCGTCACTGCCTCACTTTGCAGGGTGCGGGTTTTGATGTGCTGCTCATCGGTAGGATTCACGATGGTAGCCTGCCACTTGAGGTTCGCTCGTATAGGACCCACCGCATGAGGCTGCCCTTCGACCGTGGCCCACTGTTCTACGCCAGTTTCAACATCGCGCTGCTGTTCCAACTGCTGTTCCGAAGGGCGGACCTCCTGTTCGCGAACGACCTCGACACGCTGCTGCCCAATTTTATTGTTTCACGGATCAAAAGGAGTCGTCTCATCTACGATAGCCACGAGTTCTTCACCGAGGTGCCCGAACTTGTTCATCGCCCACGGACACGGGCCGTATGGGAATGGCTGGAAGGTCTCCTTGTGCCGCGACTGCAACATGCCTTCACTGTCAGTCTGGCCATTGCAGACGCATATTCGGTGAAGTATGGCGTGCGGTTCCAAGTTGTCAGGAACATGCCTCGCCTTGGTGAAAGGCCTCCGGCAGAACCTGAGCAACCGCCCGTCATTCTCTATCAGGGCGCGGTGAATCTTGGGCGTGGCATTGACCTCGCCATCCGGGCCATGCAATATCTGGACAGCGCGGTGCTGCGCATTGCTGGAACAGGAGACGTGTTGGAAGACATGCTGCGATTGACGCAGGAATTGAACCTCACCGACCGCGTGCAGTTCCTTGGCCGTGTGCCTTTCGCCCAACTGGCCGACATCACCCGAACGGCCAGCATCGGCCTGTCCATTGAGGAGGATCTCGGGCTCAACTACCGCCATGCGTTGCCCAACAAACTTTTCGACTACATGCATGCCGGTGTTCCTGTGCTGGTCTCCGATCTTCCTGCCATGCGCCAGATGGTGGAAGACCATGGGGTAGGGGAGGTGCTGCTTTCCAGAGGCCCCGGGCATCTTTCCGAACAATTGAAATCCATGTTGGACATAGGAAAACAGGCCACTTGGCGGGCCAACTGCCGCAATGCCGCCAAGCAGCTCAATTGGCAAAGTGAGGTCAGGGTATTGGAGAAGATCCTTGCTGGGAACTGATGGGGAATCACCTGCATATCATTTCGTTCGATGTTCCTTGGCCCGCCAACTACGGAGGGGTCATTGACGTGTTTTACAAGGTGAAGGCGTTGGCCGAATCGGGGGTGAGAATCCATCTGCATTGCTTTGAGTACGGGCGCAGACCTGCACCTGAACTGGACGGTCTCTGCGAAAGCGTCCATTACTACAGACGCCATACCGGCCAGCGGCAGCTCTTTCTCAAGAAACCATACATAGTGGTGACCCGCGAGTCGGAGGAACTGATTGACAACCTGCTGCGCGATGATTTTCCTATCCTTTATGAGGGATTGCACACCTGTCTCACCCTGCCTGATGAGCGGTTGGTGGAACGCCATAAGGTGGTGCGCACACACAACATCGAGCACCATTATTATGAAAATCTGGCCAAGGTGGAACGCAATCCGTTCAAACGCTACTACTTCAACATCGAGGCCGAGAAGTTGAAACGGTTCGAGAAAGTGCTGTGCAATGCGCAGGGCGTGGCAGCCATCTCGCAGGCCGATGCCGATGCGCTGACCGACCGTTATCCTGATGTCCGTCACATCACCGCCTTTCATCCCAACAATGAAGTGGAATCGAAGGTCGGGAGGGGCGATCACTGCCTCTATCATGGCAATCTCGAAGTTGGAGAGAACAACATTGCAGCGCTGTATCTGGTGCGCAGGATATTCTCCAAGACCCGTATTCCGCTCATCATTGCAGGCAACCGTCCTTCCGGTGAGCTCAAGGCCGAAGTGGCCAAGTATCCGAATATTGAACTGCGGGTCAGCCTTGCCACAGACTCCATTCACGACCTCATCCGCAATGCGCAGGTCAACGTGCTGCCCACGTTTCAGGCCACGGGCATCAAACTCAAACTCTTGGCCGCCCTGTTCATGGGCCGTCATTGCGTGGTGAACAGCCCGATGGTCGATCGCACCGGTCTGGAGGCGCTGTGCCGGGTCGAGGACAGCGACAGGCGTTTCATCGAAGCGGTAGAGGATCTGTTCGCACGAGATTTCGCTTCATCCGACATTGAAAGACGACAGGCCGTGCTCCTGTCAAAGTTCTCCAATTCGGCAGCAGCGGAGAAACTCTCAGCCATGCTTTTCCAGAATTGATTGCAGGGCGAATCTGCACCGGCCGTGAAAGTCTAATTTTGCGGAACGTCCACTGTTCATGCTCCGAGTCCTTTCTGCATCGGTCATTGCCTTCTGCCTTCTGGCAATCGCCTCTTGCAAGGATTCGTCCGACTATCCGGGGCTGAGTTCCGTTCCGGATTTCGGTTCCAATCCGGGCAGCTTGGACATGTTCATGTTCGCCCCAACATCGCCCACTGCCGATATGCCCCTTGTGGTGGCCCTGCACGGGTGCAGCCAGTCTGCGGCAGACATGGCCGACCTCACGCGGTGGAATGACCTTGGAGAACGCCATGGCTTCTATGTCATCTATCCTGAGCAGCGCACGCTGAACAACGTATCGCTGTGCTTCAACTGGTTCCAGACTGGTGACATCGAACGCAATGAGGGCGAGTCGCGCTCCATCAGGAGCATGGTCCAGCACATGCTGCTCAATTATCCTATCGACCCCCAGCGCGTCTATGTCACTGGACTTTCGGCAGGTGGGGCCATGACCACCGTGATGCTCGCCTGCTATCCCGAGATGTTCGCTGCCGGGGCGGTGCATGCCGGAGGGCCCTACAAGGCGGCCACCGACATGTGGCAGAGCATTTCGGCCCTGGCAGGCAATGTGAGCAAGAGCGGGGACGAGTGGGGAAATCTGGTACGCGGGCAGAACCTCGATTTCACAGGCAGCTATCCACGGGTCTCCGTCTTTCATGGCACCAGCGACAATGTGGTCAATCCCAACAACGCGGCCGAGACCGTGAAACAGTGGGCCAACGTGCATGGCACCGATGCCGTGGCCGATGTGGCCACCAACGGTTTTCAGGGTGCGGCCGATGTGCAGCAGGCCATCTATCTCGATGCCGATGGCAATGAGGTGGTGGTGCGGTACACCATCAACGACATGGGCCACGCCATTGCGGTGAATTCGGGGGCCTGCCGCAATCAGGGAGGAAGCACTTCGACCTACGCCACCGAGAAGGGATTCTTCTCCACCTATTGGTCTGCCCGGTTCTTCGGTCTGGTGCCGGACCTTCGGGTGGCCGGGCCCGATACGGTCGCAGCAGGTCAGACCGGTCTGGTCTATTCCGTTCCGCATACCGATGGATCCACCTATGTGTGGCAGCTTCCTGTGGGCTGCACGGTGACTGAAGGGGCGGGCTCTGGCTCCATCACCGTGAGCTGGGGCCAAGTGCCGGGCGCGGTGGCCTGCACCGAGACCGATACGATCGGATGCAGCTATCCGATGGAATCCCTGTCGGTCAGTTTCTGAACTGCCATGAGGATGGTGGCAGAAGATTTCATGGTCGCGCAATCCGGTCCTTATCGGTTCGGATGCATTTATTACTTTTGCGCCCCGCTGAGAAGGTACCATAGCTCAGTTGGTAGAGCAATGGACTGAAAATCCATGTGTCGCTGGTTCGACTCCAGCTGGTACCACTGGCCCCGATTCCGCAAGGAGTCGGGGCTTTTTTTTGCGCATCAGCAACGCTCCGATGCCGTTGTTGGCTTGCTCATCATACTTCACCCCCCCGCTCAATTGTCCATCGCCCCCTGCTCGATCCATGAGCGGATGGACAGCAGTTCCTCGGTGGTGATCACCCCGTTGGGGGGCATCGCCAGACCGAATTCCCCCGAGCTGATCACCTTGTGCCACAGCACCGAGGCCATGGGGTCGTAGGGCACCACCCGTTTCTCGGGCGGATAGCCTGTGGAGGTCACATTCACCAGTTCAGCGTAGGCGTTGTGCAGGCCCAGGTCCATGCCGCCATTGGGCGGATGGCACACCCAGCAGTGCTGAATAAAGATGGGCAGCACCACATCGGCAAAGCTCACCGTGTCGAATCCGTTGATGGTGTCCAAGGGCGGCTGCACATAGAAAGGCCCTTCGTCCTTCGCGCAGCCCTGTGTGAGCAGCAAGGTCAGTATGGCAATGACGGCAACTGGAAAAAGCAGATCCTTCATGGACGGGGTCTTCGGGGTTTGAGCCACAGCACGCGGCCTATGTTGAATCCCAGCAGGAAGTATCCCTTGTCATACCTCTCCGATGGAAGCGAATAGAGCCTATGCTCAATGATCTCGGTGCTTGTGCTCAGCACGATCTGAAACACGTGGCCCGCGGTGGCGATCTCGTATGCGATGGAGAACGGGTCGAGATGCGAGCCTTGCTGACGGCCGAACACCACCGGGGCATACTCGAACAGAATCGATCCCTTGGGCGACACTTTGACCCGACCGCTGATGGGCAATGCCACCGTGAGGTTCGACATGTAGGGCGGGGCAAGGTTCCTGTAGGTGACTATCGGGGCCAGTTGCAGTGAGAAATGCTGCCCGAACTTCCGCGCCACCATGGCCTGCGCGGCATAGTACATGCGGTGCTCGAACCGATATTCGAAAGGGGTCACGCTGTCGGCAAAGAAATCGCGGTCGGTCACCACCGGGAACTCGTCCGTCATGATGGCCGCATTGAGATAGGCTGATACCGACACGGGCACATGGTTGTCCACGGTCTGTTTCAGAATGCGGAATTTGCCGCCAAGGTCCACCATCTTGCTGTTCTTGCTGCGTCCCAGGTCGGCCTGAAACCACTTGCAGAACGCGTAGGAGAACCCGAAGCGGATGTTGGCCGGAAGGTCGAACCCCAGAAACTGCATATAGCTCTGCTTGTCGGGCCCTATGGCCCCGAACCGGTGTTGGATGGTGATGCCGAATCCCCGCGTGCGCGGCAGCAGGTCCGCACTTTGGCTGTTAATCACCGTTTGGCCCGCAAATACGTGGTTCACGGGTTCATGCACGGAAGGGGCGACAGCATCCTGCGCCTGCACCGGAATGCTCGCGCACAGCAGCATTGTGGCTACGGAAAGTACGAGGTGGCGTGCTCCCATCATTCCTTCAGGCTGCGTATGTAGCTCACCAGGGCCCAACGCTGTGCATCGGACAGCGAGTGGACGTAAGGTGCCATCTCGCCTCGGCCGTTGGTCACTTTCCAGAATATCGCACCATCGGTCTGCGACTGCACCAGGGCCGAATGGAGGGCTGCCGGCCGCACCTTCAGTGCTGCTGCCGAGGGGCCATCGCCTTTGCCCGTGGCCCCATGACACACCCAGCAATAGGCATCGAACAGTTTGCGCCCCTTCGTCATGGCCTTCGGGTCGTTCGCCAGCGGATTGGACAGCTTGTCGGCCTCCGTGGGGGCCTTCCATGGTTCGTTGACCACCGTCCACGACAGCAGCATGGGAATACACAGGAATAGGAGTTTCCTTTTGTTCATGGGTTCATGATCTCTTGACAGCGCCCGGTCTCTGAGGCCGGTCATCGCGGATTCGCTTGAGTGCCAGACCGGCATTGACATGGGTCGGGTCGATGCGAAGAGCGGTCTGCAGGGCCGACTCCGCCTTCTGGGCCTCGCCCTTTGCGAGATACAGCATCCCCAGATTGTACTGCGCCCGTGCATCTGTGGGCATCAGTTGGGCAAGCCTTTCCAGATAGGGCTGTGCCTTGGTCGGGTCGCCCGCCTTCATGTGTAGCGCACCGAGGTTGTTCAACAGCATCGGATGCTCGCCACCAATAGAAATAGCCTGCTCGAAATGGCCGATGGCAAGCGCGTTCCGGCCTGTTCGGGATTCGGCATGGCCCAGTGCCACCAGTGCTTCCAGATGTTCGGGGTCGATGCGCACCGCGTCTGCATAACTCGCCAGTGCTATGGCCGCGTTCCCCTTGCTGTCGCTGATGCGGCCCAGTTGCAGATGCGCCATGGACAGCAGTCTCACGTCCTGCGTGTGTGGACGCACCTTTCCCTCATTGACCATGCCGAGCCACTGGCGATGGGCACCGGCCGTGTCGCCCTGCTCTGCAAGGATGTTTCCGAGACGGAAGCGTGCCTCAATGTTGGAGGGGTCCAGAGATGCGATCTCGGTGAGCCTTTCCATGGATCGGGCCTGCTGACCGTCTGTCAGATATAGGCTTGCCAGCTCCTTGCGCAGGTCTATGGGCTGCAGCAGGCCGAGGTGCAATGCCTTTTCATAGTGAACAATGGCCTCCTTCACCTGTTGCGGGTCGATGGTGGCCGCATGCCCCGATTCCATCAGTTGCATGAAGATGCGCTTGCCTGCCTTGGTGTGATACTGCACGACCGCGCTGTGGAGCATGAATAGCAGCACCATTGCGCCAAGGCCCGCCACGGCCATTCCGGGCCTGGTCCATTGTCCTGCATTGCGGAGCGTACTTCCCCTGAGGGAGACATTCCTTTTCGTCAAAGTGCGCCACACCAGTACCGAAAAGAACGCCAGACAGATTGCCAGTCCGGCCGACAGCAGCAGAGGAATGGCATCATACAGCCCGCGCAGCACTGCGATCGATCCAGCGAACACGGCCAGCATTGCCACATCCTCGCCCCACGAGAAACTGTATCGGCCCTCATATTGCCCCAACAGGTGCCCTTTCTGGAAAAGGGGAGGTATCCTCCAACCGAAATGAATGGCGTTCTCGGGGCATACCGAAACACAGTCGAGGTCTTTCAGACAACGGGGGTTGGTCACCATGCCGTGCTGTGCGATCTCGCGATGCACCTGAATGTCAGATGTGCAGGTGGCTGTACACAGGCCGCACTGGGTGCAGTTGCCCGTCAGTGCGATGCGCCCGGGCGCCAGTTGGTCGGCCACACCGAACAGTGCCCCATAAGGACACCCGTTGAAACAGAACCCGCGGTTGCCCAGAAGATAGACCACAAGGCCACCGCACACGAAGAAGGTGAGCAGGGCCACTTCCACTGGTGGCAGATTGCGCCAAAGGTCATCGGTGGTGAATGACGACCATTTCCCAGTGCCCGCCTCCACCACACGCAAAGTGTTCTCCGGTATGCCATGGAAGGCCGCCAATAGCTGCGGCCACACGAACATGTAGAACAGCAGTATGAACGGTATGATGGCCAAAGTGCGCGACCGCAGCGGACGGGGTCTTATGCCCAACTTGTTAAGTATCCATGCGCTCAGGTCCTGAAGGGCAAGGATATGGCAGCCCCACGAACAGAAGAATCTCCCGAATACAAGCGTGGCCAGCATCACCACTGCCATCAGAATGAAACCTCCGGTCACAATGCCCTGATGCACGGTGTAGAGCACCTCGTTCAGTTCCAAGGGGGCCAACGTGCGCCCGGCCAGTTTCCAATGCACGAAATGGGTCACGAACAGCAGATGGATGCCGATGAGACTGAAGACCCTCCATTTCTCATAAGGTCTTTTTGCTGCACTTGCCATCGCCATTGTTTTTCTAACGCCCGTGCCGGGCCATGCATCTTACCTCAACACCACCCGTCTGTCGTGGCGCCTGCCCGATACCGTCACACTCACCGCATACACACCCTTGGGCAGCGAGCTCAGGTCCAGTTCCTCCTGCACCGCCCCGTTCCTGGCGGGCCATGATGCCTGTGCCAACTTGCGCCCCAACAGGTCATGCACCTCAGCGACCACATCGGTCGTCCCGATCAGATGCAACTGCACCTGCAACCGTCCGTCAGTCGGATTGGGGAACAGTTCCAATGCCCGCAACAGGTTCGCCTCATCAATGCCCGTGCAGTTGTTCACCGTCACAGGCACGGCCACCATCTCGCTCTGGCACGATCCGCCTCCGGTCTCCACTTCCCATTCGTAGAAGTAATAGTAGCTCGATGCACCTCCTGATGTGCCTGTGATGGAGGCCACGTTGGCCACATTGTATGGATAGCTCGCTCCGCTTGAATTGCGGTACAGGTCGCACAGCCCACCGATGGTGAGCCTGTATCCCATGCCCGGGGCGATGCTGATGTTGAGCTGTATATGGGACATTCCTTGCGGCACCATGGCCGTGCGGAACGCCAGCAGAGCGCCCAGGCTATTATACAGCTCAACGGTGCGATAGCCTGCCGAGCCTGCATAGACACGCACCGAACGCAGCAACAGCTGTTCGCTCACATCGAAGATCATGGCCTGCCCACCGGCATGATAGTCACCAGAGCCGGTGTTGTCCATCCTGCCTCCATAGCCTATCGTGCCGCTCTGGGCGTTCTCGTCAGAGACATGAAATATAGTGGAGCTGTAGAGCGGGGGTGATGTGAACTGATTGCCTGTTCCCAATATCTCGCCCTGCACATCATACCACACAGCATTGCTCCCTGTGGCCTGAAGCAGGGCCTGCTGGCCTTCGCAGATGGTGACCCCTGCCGCCTCGGGCGGGGCAGGCTGCGTGAGCTCTGTCACGGTGAATGGCATCGAGGTGGCTGTGCCGCAATAGGTGGTCACGGTGACGGTGTAGGTTCCCGGCCCGGCCCACACCGCATTGGAGGTCTTGCCGTTCGACCATTGGTAGCTCAGTCCTGCATTGGCGCGGAGCAGCACCGAGTCCCCTTCGCAGATGAAGGATGTGCCATCGGCAAGTATCCGTGCCTGTGCCGAACCTGATGTGCCCTGCTGTGTCAGGGTGATGGGCACGGCCGTGTAGTTGTTGTCCTCGTGCTCTTCCAACACCACATCGAAGGGGTCTACCTCATAGACAATCCAGTAGTCCCCGTTGCAGGTGCCCGATGGGATGTCGATCCACATGCCGTCCAGATACTCGCTGTAGATGTCGGTGTAGCCGGACGAGATGCCCATTTCCACCATGCTGCATCCGTAGTTGCCGCCTCCCAGCCCGAAGTTGGGAAAGTCGGTGTTAAGAAGGGTGGTGCCCTGATTATAGACCGTGTTGTCGTCCTTGCAGTGATGGAGCGCTGCCGCATCAGAACATCTGTTATAGTCCATCAGGCAGAATCCCAGCTTGTAACCGGTGTTGACAATGGGCCATTGCAGCGGGTTGCTGATTCCAGGTTCGGGCAGCCTCAGCGAGAAGAGACCCCATTGGTCGAAATGGACGTGGCCGTGTGTGGGGTGATAGGTCATGCCCTGTGGCATCAGTCGCTGATAGGAGGTCATGGTGTTGCCTTCTTTGCGATAGACCCTTTGGAAGGTGAGCTGCTTGGCCGTGCCGCCATACGGACAGGCGAACGTCTGTGAGGCATCCGGGTCGAAGATGGAGAACGTGTCGGTGCCGCAAACGAACCATCTGTAACCGTCAAAGTCAACCCCCTTGGCCACAAACGGACCGTGCCCGATGTTCGGGGTGGACCCGGAGATGTAAACGCGGTTATTCTGCTGCGTTGGCCCGCCCATGTAGTCGGTGATGCCATACCACGAGATGGTCATGTCGGGCAGCAGGTCGCACGTATCGACCCCGCCTTTGCACAGGCACGAGGTGGCGTTGCCGATGTTGCACTGCGCCAGGACCTTCGGCTGCCATGCGACCATGGAAAGAAGGAACAGACCTCCAGATAGGATAGGAGAATTGTAAAGTGTCTTCATGGCACGAAAGGGTTCGGTGACCACGGGGGATGGCCCGAATGTATCGGTGCCGGGCCACCCGTTATATGATGCATGTCATATTAGGCGCTCCCGTAAAATGGCCTCTTCAGAAATTCTTTGCGCCCATCGACATTCACAATGTCGATTTATTTTGGTAATCCATCTTTTGTATTCGAGACGAGAACCTTAGCGATCGGATTTTAGAGTCTCCTATGGTTCTCAACAGATTTTCTGGGCAATCAACATCCAAGATTCTTCGGACTTCGTCCACTGAACTTGAGCGCCCCCCCCCGAAATCAATAAGGGCCTTGTTGGACTGCGTCTTTCTGAATGGACAGCTTCAATGGCACAAAATTATCTTCACTGCTTCAGATCCTGTTCAATCTGCCGTGCAGGGCATGGTGATAGGTCCTGCCCACTGGAATCTGATGGCCATTGATGATCACGGTATCTTCAAGTATCTTTTCAATGGCATCCAAATGAATAATATAGGAGCGATGAATTCTGATGAACCGTTCCGGGGGCAATTTGCTTTCCACCGTCTTGAGGGTATATGATATGGTGAATCTCTTATCCCGTGTATAGACCTGTGTATAGTTGTCAAGGGCCTGTAGGTACAGTATGTCTTCAAATTTGACCTTCACCAGAGCGTTGCCAGTGCGCACGAACAGTTCTTCATAGTCCGGCTTGCTTTCAGGTTCCTTGAACAAAGCAATTTCAACGTTGGAAATAATGCTCCTTTCGGTGAACGGTTTGACGATGAATCCGGCTGGCCGCGTTCGTTTCACCCGGTCTATGGTCAGTTTGTCCGCATGACTTGTAAGGAAAATGAAAGGTATTCCGAATGTGCTGTTGATGTATTCTGCCAGCATTATGCCGTCCATGTCCCCTTCCAACGAGATGTCCATCATGACCAGATTGGGCATCAGGTCGCGGACCATGTCCATGGCCTGTCTGCCGTTTGATGCCAGACCTACCACTTCATAACCACTTTCGATCAGAATCCCTTCAATGTCATCGGCCAGTATAGGCTCATCCTCCACAATCAAGATCCTTCTGCTCATGCCGCGTGTCTGTATCTGTTAATGGTCAACCTAACTTCCAGCCCGGGATTCACATTTGTGTATAGCACATCCGATTCCAGTTTTCTACACAGGGACCGTATTAGTTTCATTCCGTAAGAGTCGGTCTCATCGGGATTGAAATTGGTCGGCAAGCCTGGCCCATTGTCTCGAACAGTAAGCACCAGCCTACCTTTCTGCTCTTTCAAAGATATGTACAGCATTGGGTTGCTTTCGCTGTAGCCGTATTTCAGGACATTTGTTATCAGCTCATTTGTGATCAGACCCAAGGGAATCGCTGTATCAATGTCCAGATTCAGGTCGGCAATGTCCAATTTCACTTCCATGTGCCGAGCATCCGTGGTGGCCAGCAGCTCTGCTACCAGTTGAGGCACATATTCCTGCATCAGCACACCTTTCAGATTGTCTTCCTGATAGAGTCGCTGGTGAATGAGCGTTACGGATGCCACTCGGTTGCGGCTGTCGCGAAGGGCCTGCGATGCCTGTTTGTTGTGGACATGACGTGATTGGAGGCTAAGAAGACTGGATATCATCTGCAGGTTGTTCTTAACCCGATGATGTATCTCCTTCAGCAGAATGCCTTTTTCCACAAGTGCCGCTTCTATCGTTCTGTTCTTACTTTTGATGCGTAGCAGGGAAAAGCCCCCTATCAGCAGCAGCAATGCTGCTGACACACTCAGGCCGATGAACAGGTTGCGTTGTGCATTCTTCGTACTGATGGCTGCCTGATTCCTCTCATTGTCGGCATTGAGCAGTGCGATGGCCTTTTCCTTCTTCGCTGTCTCATACTTCGTATTCAGGCCCTCGATCATTGTCGATCGCTCCAGATTGTACGATTCTTTGTCCAACTCGTGGTAGCGCTTGAAATAGTCCAAGGCCAAGGGTGCATCTCCAAGCCGCTCATATATTTGGGCAAGCCCCAACAGATTGTCTGACTTGATTTCTGTGAGATCTTGTTCAGTGGCAAGTGCCAAACTTTTTTCATACAGTGCTATGGCCTTGCGCGGTTGTTCCGAGGCAGCATAGGCATCCGCCAGATTGTTGTAGCACAAGGGCAGGGTCTGAAATCGATCTGTGACCTCGAATATGTCAGATGCTTTTTTCAACAGCTTAATGGCCTGGCCAAATTCGTCTTTGCCAAAGTGACTCATTCCCATGTTACCATATGCGCTGGCCATTTCCGATGAATCGTTCATGGCGAGGGCGATATTCAAGGCCTTTTCGGCATAAAAGAAAGCTGAGTCATATTGACTTTGGAATTGCGAAATGGCGCTTAGGTTGTTGTAGGTGTTAAGCAGCGATTTCCGATCGGCATATTGTTCTTTGATCCTCGCAGAGCGGAGGTAGTACTCCTTGGCCTTGTCATAATTCTTCTACGTACGGTATATGAGGCCGATGTTGTTGAAACTCTGCCCGATCTGTTCGGTATCGCCCAGCAGCTCACGTATGGACAACGCGGCCATGAGATAGGCCATGGACGAATCATAATCGCCATGATAGTAATGGCTTACACCGATGTTGTTCAGGATGTTGGAAGTGCCTTTCCTGTCTTTCAATCGCTTTTTTAGACCCAGGGCCAGATGGTAGTACCACGTAACGGAATCCCCCACGCCTTCATAATCAAAGGCCATCCCCATGCTATTGAAGGAGTTGGCCATCAATTCCATGTCGTTCAGCTTGCGTGCAAGGGCAATGGCACTCTTCGCATATTCCTTGGCCTGTTCCACATCCGAGGCGCAAGAATACCAGCTCAGCTCATTGAGGAGACTGACCTTGAAAGAGTCATTTGTGGCGAGCTTCAGCTCCTGGCCAAGACTATCTACGATCCGCGCATTCTGTGCCGGACAAGAATAGCCGATCAGCGTGAGGACAGATACCGACCACCAGTTTCTGAACATGCAATTTTCCTGTTGGCATGGCCAAAGGGTGGCCGCGCTGTTTTCACTGGTAAAAATATGTGCATATCGTTGCGGCCTGCCTACCCGACTCAATATTAATGCTGTTCACCATGCCGATTGATGCGGTTCGCGGAATATCCCTTGCTGCAACGCGTGTAAACGTTCAATTTCGCCCATGCAAACAGTGGAAAAGGCACGTGATTCTGAATCCGTGCCATCAATGTCTCACTTGGAATGACTGCTCCAACATAATGTCACAATAACTTGTCAATAGGGTTTCTGCCATGAAAAAACTCCTCCTTCTTCCTGCTCTGCTGATCTTTGCAGCAACAGCTCGCGCCCAGTGGAACACCGCAGGCAACGACATCCACAACACCAACACGGGCAACGTTGGCATCGGCAATGCTACACCGGCCTACAGGTTGGATGTGAACGGAGGTTTGAATCTGAGCTTGGGCAACCGAATCACGATTGGGGGCAACAATGCACTTCACATGGATGGTCTGGAGAATGTTGCCATTGGC
>JAIPBJ010000018.1 GCA_021739625.1 Flavobacteriales bacterium
GCTATGAGGCCATGAACAACATCGAGCTGGCCAAGCGCGAGTACTCCTACCTGCTGCAACTGAATCCGAACCACCTGAGGGCTTCGCAACGATTGAATGCACTTTTGAAGAAGCGATAAGTGCAATCATGTTCGATCGATAAGCCAGTGATACTGGAGTGACATTCGTTTTATACTTTTACCCGCACACCAGACCCCATTGAAGATGAGACATATACTTTCTGCAATCGTAATGCTCACGTTTGTCATGCCGACCACCGTTGCAACTGCTCAGGACAATCAGTGCGACAATGTGAATGCGCTGCTCACGGCTTCTCAAGAGTATTTCAAGGATGTGCGTGGCGAAGTCACCACCTTTGAGATCAGGGGTGTTGCCAAGCCCTATCAGAAATCGAACACCAGCATCAAGGAAGGGGTGACCACCTACATCACAGAAGATGAATGGTATCCCGAGCTGGTGTCCTATCTGGCCAAGACAAGATTCTATTCTGAGGAGCTGCAGAATGAGTACGACCGCATGAAAAAGCTGATGGCCGACTGCCTTGGCCCTGATTGGGTGTTTGTGGAGAAGGACAAGACCAACGACATCTATCTGGAGGACACAGAATACAAAAAGGCCGTTTTCACTGAGAATAAGAAGGGCAAGAAGGTGAAGATAGAAGTGTTCATGTACAACCAGCGCGAACTCGATTCGTGGTGCGTGGAGTTCAAAATGTACGGCATCGGGAAAAAGCTCTGACCCGGATCGGACTGCACGGAAAATCCCTGAAAAGCACGAAGCTTTTCAGGCATTTTTTTGTGGTCAAAGAATTTCAGACCCGTTTCACAAAGATCTGAGCAGTCTCATACTTCACCACTTTCACAGACTCGCCCTTCTCTATGAAGCCAGTCAGGGCGGTCGCATCATGGATTTCGCCATCGATCTCCACTTTTCCTGACGGACGAAGCACCGAGAATGCCACGCCTTCCCTGCCAATAAGTGCGTTCTCGGCAGTGTCCACACCAATGAAACCCTCTGCCCGCTGCTGAGTGGCCTGCAGCACGAGCGAACTGAGCATGTGCGTTTCGAGCAGACGCTTTGCCAAAGCGATGGAGCCGAAAAGCCCCACCACAGTGGCCAGCAGCACAGTGAGAGATGCGGTGATGAGCCTGCCGGGAACCACTGGGTCGAAATCGAAGCCCACGTTGCCCACCAGACTCAGCACAAGGCCGGTGAGAATAAGTGCAATGCCAGAGATGCCCGCCACACCGAAACCGGGAAGTACGAACACCTCGACAGCTACAAGGACAATTCCGGCAAGAAAAAGGATGATCTCCCAATTGGCGGCCAGCCCTTCCAGATAGAGCGGGGCGAAATACAACGCTGCCGCAGTGATGGACGCGGCAATGGGAAATCCAATTCCGGGCGTCTGCAGTTCGAAATAGATGCCACCGATGATGATCATGATGAGAATGCCGCTCACCGCAGGATGCACCAACCATCCGATGACCTCATCCAGAACGGTGGGGACGAACTCCTTCATTTCATAATCGGTGATGCCATTAAGGGCAAGTACTTCCGCCACATTCTCTGCCATGCCTTCACAGAACCCGTGGCGCATGGCCTCGCTGGCAGTGAAAGTGAGCACCTTGCCGCTGTCGCTCACCCCATCGACCTTGATGCTGGCATCGACCATGGCCTGGGCAATGTCGGGGTTGCGGCCCTGAGCCTCAGCAGTGGCGCGCATCGTGGCCCGCATGTAGCTCTGATACTTG
Source organism: Flavobacteriales bacterium (assembly GCA_021739625.1). Taxonomy (GTDB): domain Bacteria; phylum Bacteroidota; class Bacteroidia; order UBA10329; family UBA10329; genus UBA10329. The sequence continues at coordinate 1,755 of JAIPBJ010000018.1, forward strand.
TCGGGCATCTGGCTGCCTTCCTGATCGACAACGGTGGCTGCACCGATGTTGGCCCCTTTTCGCATGAAAATGCTGTCGCATGCAATGGAGATCAACGCACCGGCAGAAGCCGCATTGTTGTCTATGAAAACCCACACCGGGATGTCTGAATTCAGAATCTTGGTGCGCATCGAATCCGCATGGATCACCATACCACCGTATGTGTTCATGTGCAGCAGGATGAGGTCTGCGCCCCATTTGTCCGCATCAGCGAACGCCTTCTGCATCTCGCGCCAGACAGGTGGCCCGATCTCTTCTTTGATGTCGAACTTATAGACCTTGCGAATGGCGGTCGAATCCTGAGCGTTGGCCCATTGAGAAGCGAAAAGGACAGTAAATAGAAAGAGTAGCTTTTTCATGGTGGAAAGGTAGAGGTGGTGGCAGTTCCACAGCTTCAGAATTCTCGGTCAATGATGTGGGCCACCATTTCCTTCAATTGCGGAAGGTCGTTCTCGACCGTGTTCCAGATTATCTCCATTTTGATTCCGAAATACTGGTGAGTGATCACATTTCGCATTGCCCGCACCTGATGCCACGGATACGGATGCCTGTCCAGAATCTCGCGTTCCACATGAATGATGGCCTCACCTATCACTGAAAGTCTGAAAAGCACAGCCTCGTTGGTGCGCCTGTCATCGAGGAACGATTCTTGGTCAATGTCAGTGATATATGACTGGATGAGGTCAATGGCCTCAAGAATGTGGCGGAGCCGCTCCAAGCTCCGTTGCTCATGTGTTTTCATAGATCAACTGCGCTTCCTGCCTGATATTCTGGGCCGCATGGTCTCGCAGGCTTGATGCGAAACCGATATCCACCTTTCGCTTCAGAAGATTTTCCAGCTTGAATTGAATGTCGGCCAGATCGAAATAGCTGAAAGAACCATTCGGGTCTTCTTCAATCATCAGGTCGATGTCGCTCTTGGGGCCGTCATCGCCACGGGCGAACGACCCGAACATCCAAGCACGCAGCACACGCCCGTCCAAACTGAGAAAATTCTTGATCAACTTGACAATGGCAGTGCGGTCACTCTTTTGAAAGATGCCATACGCCACCCGTGCTTCGGCCACCATGATTGCTTCCTTGGCGAATTCTTCGTATTGCAATTCCTGATAGATGTTCTCACCCAACCAGGCAATGCGCATTTCGCGCGCATCGGCCCCGAGGTGAGTTGAGAGTTGTTCCATCTGGGCGCGTGTCGCCCTGCGTTCGCCACGTTCAATGCGGCTAAGGAGTGTGGCGTCCATGCCCGTTGCTAGCGCGGTCGAATTCAAGGTCTCTTTCTTGGCCTTGCGCAATTCACGGATTCTTTCTCCGAAGGGTTTCATCACTCCAAAAATACTTGACAAAAATAGTCAAGTATCTGAATGGTCATCAGATCCCTCAATTCCAAGAGTGTCCATGCTTCACGGTCCATCCCAGAACCCCCTCGCCAAAAAGGAATGTGACCTTTTTGGCACGCCCCACTTCATCTGCATCGAACTTCCGAATCCGATAGAAATTCTCGTAGGCATCGTTCTCCAAATGGATCACTGCCATGCTGCCGCTGCGTTCCACGTCCAATATCCTGTGCGTTTCGCTGAAAGGTGTGCTGAAATACCAGTTGATGGTGAGCATTCCGGCCATCAGCAGCGGTGCCAGACCGAAGATGCTGAGAATGAGTCCGTCTGTGAGGTCGAGGCGCATAAGGTTGCGGAGGATGTAGAGCAACAGGAATCCCACTGCACCGAACATTACCAGCCATCGGCTGGCCTCCAACAAGGGTATGAGCGTAATGTCCAACAGAAAATAGATAACGAAGGCGCAGAGGAAGAAAAGCGGAACGAGGGCCATGAGATTCTGGCTGCCACTGTTGTCACCGGTCCAAAGCGTCAATCTGGAACGGCCGCTGCTTGGGAATGGGGGCGTATGACTGGCAAGACTTGATGACATGAAGCAAAGGTCGGGGATTGTTAGCCACCGAAATGGCATGGTCAGATGCATCGGAATCACGGTAGTAAACTGTAGTTTTTTCAATGACCAAACAACTGATGGATAGTAAGTTAATTCAGATTATTACCTGTTAGAACTGCAATTTGGCGGAAAATTTGGCAGATGTGAAATTTACTGATTATGGAAGTTGTAGAAATCATAAGATGAACACTTTAGCTGAAAAATATCAAGTTTAGAACTGTAATTTATGCGTGATTCTTTGTAATGTTGGTATGTTGAAGAGCACCTTCCTTTGTGTTGGAACGAACCAAAGAACGGACACATGAAACTGAAATACACTATCGCAATACTACTGGCAACGGGCCTTCAGGTACAGGCCCAGCAGCGGTGGCTGAACAAGGCCGGTGGCGCGGGCAATGACGAGGCGCACGATATGGCCCGTGATGCAGCAGGTGACCTCTACATCACCGGCTACTTCTCATTCGGTGCGCAGTTCGGTGACGAATCGTTCACCGCTGTGGGCAGCACTGACATCTTTGTGGCCAAGGTCAGTGGAAGCACTGGCGAATTCATTTGGGCCAAGGCTTTCGGCGGTGCAGGGGCTGATGCCGGCATCTCCATTTCCACTGTCGGCAGTGGTGGAATTGCGGTCACAGGTTTCTTCGAGGGACAGGCCACCTTCGGCTCACAGCAGGTGACCGCAATGGCGGGTTCGCAGGACATATTCGTGCTGCGGTTGGATGCTGACGGTAATGTGCTGTGGCAGCGCACGGGCGGTGGCCCGGACTCCGATATCCCATACGGCATAGCGACCGACTTGGATGGCAACATTGTCACAACAGGGTCTTTCAAAGGCGCGGCCAACTTCAGCGGGCAGGCCATGGTCAGCGTCATCGACCCCATTCTGGAAGAACCATCCTATGACATCTACATCCTGAAGTATGGCCCACAAGGTGCGTTGCAATGGGGGTTGCAAGGAGCGGCAGAGTACGAGGACAGAGGCATGGCCATAGCCACGGGGCAGGACGGCACCATTTTCGTTGCAGGCCAGTTCTCAGATACCATCACCTTCAATCAGACCTACAACAATGGCATGTTCAATGCCGGCTTTCTGCTCCGTCTCGCACCAGATGGAACCGAGCAGTGGCTCACACGGTTCGGGGCAACGGTATGCCTGCCACGTTCAATGACTGTTGACAACAGTGGGAAGATTTACATGACCGGTGATTTTCTCGGAAACATGGCCGTGTTCGGCCCGCAGACCGTCTATGCGTCCAACCCTTATCAGCGGAAAGTGTTCCTCGCAAAATTCGATGGCGATGGGGGCGCGGACTGGATCAGAACGCTCGGATCAGACAATCAGTTGAGTTCGCAGAAGGTGGCTCTGGATGCAGCAGGTGCGCCATACATCGCTGGAGATTTCAAATGCTCGTTCTCCGAATTGGCGGCTCAACATGGTGAAGGTGTGTTCTATAGCGTGGGTTTCCGTGACATTTTCACCGCGAAGTTCAGCTCTGATGGCGCACGGCTGTGGGAGCATCATATTGGCGGCCCGCGCGATGACCGGGCCGGAGGGCTGGCACTCCGCGAGGTGGACAGGCCAATAGTGGCCGGAGGTTTTCAGGCGCAATTCAATGTGCCGTATGTTCCTCAGGCGTTTCAGATCAACAATGAGGTGAATGAGGTTTTCAATCACATCAATCCTTCCTACCTTAATTACTGCGGTGACCCCAACTATGCCCGGTTTGTGAGTGTGGTCTCCAGCGGCCAGCGCGATGTGCTCATCACCGAGGGACACAATCCGTCAAGGCAGCCGTATGACTATTTCCTGCGAAGCGGAACTCAGTGCGACCGCGACTATCTGATCCCGCAGATAAACGGGGGCCTACAGACATTGTCGGTCTGCGACTCGGCACTCATTCTGCTGCGCACCCGCACCGACCGCGCCTCGCGCATCGGCCCCATCCATACCTACGACTGGTCCAATGGTCTGGCAGTGGATTCCTTCTGGGTGACTGCCTCCGAGGTGCTCACGTTGCAAACATCCCGTTTGGACGGATGCCGTGTTTTTTACGATACGATAGATGTGACCGTGAATCCACCTGCCATACCGCCACTGGTGAGTGACGACCAGGGCATCAATTCGTTCGCTGCACCTGATGCCTATCCGATCTTCAAATGCCATCCCGATTCGGTGACCATTTGGGGCGAGAACATGCAGCCCGATCACACCTATCGCTGGGTCACTTCGTTCGGGACATTCTACACCGATACAGTTCATATCACCCATACCGCAGGTATGCTCCGCATCGCAGAGACCTCTGCCGGATGCACAGACACCAATAAGGTTTTCGTGTCGATCGATGACTTTGCCAATTTTGAACCTGTCGATCCGCATATCATAGTTTACCGGCCCGATGGTGTAATGCTTACGGGCGATACCATGCATGTCTGCAGGCTCGACACGTTTCTTGTGCGCCCTTTTGATAGCCTGCAAGTCTCTGGAAATGGATTTTCCATGCCCTACATGCACTATGCGTGGTCTGAGACTCCATACGGCCTCATCAGTCTCCTACCTGATATTTCAGATGCGTACTACCGCAACTACAGTGTTCTTCAATCAGGTGGGGTCACGATTCAGGTTACCATTGTCGATGGGTGTAACGTGCAGTATCCGTTCTATGATCTCAGCCGGACATTCTACCTGGACATGGTGGATTGGTCGAATGACCCGCATGTGAGCGGGCCGTCCGACATCTGTCCGGGCGACACGGTGGTGCTCACGGCCACAGGCGGTCAGGAGTACTATTGGACAGGGCCGGGCGTGGTGCCTCCTGGGACGGGGGCAACCGTGGAGGTCGTGCTTGGAGGTGAATACATCGTCTATTCTTCGATTCTCACCGAAGAGGGCTGCTACAATTTGGACACCGCAGAATTCAGTTTGCCCGAAAGGCTGGCCCCGCTCATCTCTATGATTCCGTTCAGTGGCATCATCTGCCCTTATGATTCTGTGCTGATGACCTTGCCGGCAGGCAGCGGCTATCAGTGGATCGGGCCAGATGGTGAGGTCATCGGAAACGCCCAATCGGTCTATGGTCAGGTGGCAGGCCCCTATTATGGTACGATGAACCACCCCACGGGCTGCGCGCTCGTTTCCGATGGGGTCGAACTGGCCGAATACACATCGCCCTACATCGTGGCAGAACCTTCGCTGTCCCTTTGCGAGGGGCAGACCATCACGCTTGAAGTATTTGCCAATGACGGTTCCATCCTACAATGGGGGCCACCACTCACAGGGGGCGGATATTACCAGACCGTGAGCGACACAGGCACCTACACGGTTTCGGCCACGCTCTGCGGATTCACGGAGACTGTGAGTGTGACCATCACAGAGTTCAACCTGCCAGTGCAGGCCATCATTGTGGGTCAGGATTCGGTCTGCCATGGCGAGACCATATTGCTCACTGTCATTCCGGCCTATCCGTTCATGGAATGGTCGGACGGCTCGCAGTCGCAATATCTACAAGTGGATCAAGGCGGCAACTATTCGGTGTCCATCATGGACGACAGCGGCTGCGAGGCGGTTTCTAACGTGGTGACGCCCTACTTCAGACCCGCATTGCCCGTGCCTGCCGGGCTTGACACCACCGTGTGCCATGGCGACACGCTCGTGCTGCCTGCAGAGACGCAGAACGGACTGCATCTGCTCTGGTCGCCCACCACCACACAGCCCCTCTGGTCAACGGTCTCAGATTCCATTCTCATTGGGCCTGTCACACAGCAGGGCAGCAGTGCCATTGCGTTCACCGACAGCGTTTGCAACAGCGGGGCCGCATTCATCAACTATGCTCCTGTAGTTGCTTCGGGCCCGCCTGCGATAGCTGGTGACAACATCCTCTGTTTGGGCGACACGCTGAATCTGTTCGTTACAGACACAGGCGGAGCGATCATCAATTGGACATTTCCAGATGGCGAAACGCACGTGGGAAGCTCCATCAATATGCCGGTTCCTCTCGAAGGAGAATATATCCTGAGCATCGACCCCCTGGTGTGTTCCGTGGTGGACAGCACGTTCGCTGTGGTGGTGAATGTGCCGATGGAGATTCCGGTGCTGACCTCGTCCCTCCATTTCTGCATCACAGATTCGGTGATACTTTCGGTGGAGAACGTTACTGATGCAGTCTGGCATCCCATGGGATCGGAAGGGAACAGTTTCCATATTCAGGAGGAAGGACTCTCGGAGATTTTCGTCACTGGGATCGACACGAACGGATGCAGCGTCACCACTGATACTGTGATGGTCACGGGGCATGCCCCACCGTTGGCACCGATGGTTTCCGACACGATTTTCTGCCAATGGCAGGAGGTGCTCATTCCCTTCGAACAAACGGGCGTTTCGCACAGTTGGCAGTTCGAAGGCGACAGTGTTTCCACAGATTCTGACACGCTGTTCATTGCAGCCATCGACAGCGGTGGATGGGTGATAGTGACCCCATTCGACAGTCTCTGCATCGGAATGCCTGATTCGTTCCATATCACCGTGATCCCGTTTCCATCTCTGGAAGGTATTGACGACAGTCTGCTGGTCTGCTATCATGGCCCGTTGGTGCTCGGTGTGGTCGGCACTGGGGAGGCCACTGTGGAATGGACACTGCCCGATGGTCTGGCTGTAATGTCTGATTCTCTGTTGATGGACATTCCGCAGGAAGGCATTCACGTCATTTCTGCTGCGAATGGCGCGTGCAGCGTCACAGATACGTTCTTGGTGACGATAGTGCCGCAATTGCCCGTGGAGGTGACTGCCGATGTCCCGCTCTTTCTCTGCCCAAACACTTCTTTGGAGCTATCAGGGCCGGATGGATTCTCTAGTTATCACTGGATGCCCGACAGCGTTGCGGGCGCGCTGTTGACTGTTTCGGAGGAAGGCCAGTATCTGTTGCTTGCCTTGGATTCAGTGGGCTGTGTACATCTGTCAGACACGGTATTGGTGACCGCTGTCCCGGCTCCGATGCTGCCTGTGGGCCTCAGCGACACGCTGGTGTGCGAGGGTATGGGACTCACGTTTTCCACCGACAGTATATCCGTGCTCCACCACTGGACGGTTGACGGCACTTTGGCAGGAAACACCCCTGTGCTGGAGGTGGAAGCGTTGATGCAGGAAACACTTGTCTCCCTGAGCGTGAGCGATACTGTGACGGGTTGCATGTCAGATACGCTGGAGATCACTGTGGGCATCATCACTTTGCCTGAAACGCCTGCCGTCATCATCAGCAGCCCGATCTGCGAGGGAGACATGGCCATGCTCGAAGCCACAGAATATCCTGAGACCGACTATCTGTGGATTGGCCCGTTCGGAGAGGTGGGCGAAGGCGCATCTGTTGCATTCGGCCCTGTGGGTACCGTTGATGCGGGCAGCTACATACTTCAGTACTCCGTGCTGCATTGCTCCGCAGAAACAGCCCCAGTGCTGCTGGAGGTCATCGAACGGCCAGATGCACCTTCCATCGTGGGAAAATCAGTCATCTGTGAAGGCGACACGCTGCGTCTCGTATTGCAGCATTTTCAGGAGGTAGAACTCTTCTGGACAGACCCTCTGCCCGGTGCCGAGCATGCTCCCGAATTGGAAATACCTGACATTCAGCTGTGGCAGGGCGGTCAGTTCGGAGCTTATGCATCGAATGAGGGTTGCTTGGGCGATACCACCTGGACAGAGGTCAATGTATCTGCACCACCGCTGCTCGACCTTGGTGTTGACAGCACCATCTGTGACGATGCGCCTTTGCTGCTGGAGGTTGATGAGGACATTTTCAGTGCGGTGGGGTGGTCAACGGGCGAGCAGACCTACCAGATACTGATCGTGGAATCGGGCGCGTATCACGTCACTGCGTGGACGGACGGGGGCTGTGTGCTTTCAGACAGCCTTGCGGTTGACGTCATCGACTGCGATCCGATGGAGGCCACGGTGTTCACGCCCAACGGTGACGGGGTGAACGACTCCTTCACGCTCTATACCCGAGGCGTGGTCGAGCAACTGGTGACCATATACAACCGCTGGGGGCATGTGGTGTCGGTTCTCAGGACAGTGGATGACAGTTGGGACGGCACGCATCACCTCACCCTCCAGCTGGAACCGGCCGGAACCTACTATTATGTGGGCGAGGTGACCCTGATGAGCGGGACCATCGCGCAGAAGAAGAACTGGTTGCAGCTGATGAGGTAAGCCATGCCCCGATCTGAGTACTTGCCAATGTGACCAATGTTTCGGTGCGCGCAAAGACTACTTCCCATCTTTGCATCCGCAATCAGCGAAATGAAAGGCTACACTTGGATCATATTGACTATGCTGGCCATCTGGGTGGCGGGCATGTTCATCGCCTATCGGATATTGAAGCAGGAGGAGCGGTTGCGCATCTATCAGCCTGCGGATGTGAATGCCAAGCTGGTGGACGAGGACATGCAGCGCGTGGGGCGCGACCACTGCATAGCACCGTTCAAACTCATTGACCAGCGGGGCGACACGGTGACCAACGCCACCTTTGACGGAAAGATCTATGTGGCCGATTTCTTCTTCACCACCTGCCCCAGCATCTGCCCCAAAATGACCGCCAACATGGGCGCGGTGGTGGCCCACTACAAGGACGACCCGCGCATCATGTTCCTCTCGCACACCGTGATGCCGCGCGTGGACAGCGTGCCCGTGCTGGCGGCCTACGGGCAGGAGCACGGGGCCGACCCCGACCGCTGGAAACTCGTGACCGGACCCAAGGAGCACATCTACGAACTGGCCCGCAGAAGCTATTTCGCAGTGACCACAGAGGGCGATGGGGGTGAGGCCGATTTCATCCACACCGAAAATTTCATCCTCGTTGACAATAAAGGCCGCATACGTGGGTTCTATGATGGCACATCGAAGCAGGAGATGGACAGGTTGAAGAAGGATGTGGGGCTGTTGATGAAAGAAGTGTTCCCCTGACCCCACAAGGGAGAAATCTGTAAGCAACCATTCTATGAACCCCCTGTTCGATAGGAGATGAACATGATGCCCCGAACCATTTCCCGTGCTCTCATTCCTGTTTTCCTCATGGCCGCAGTGGGCTGCGATACGGGTCCGACCAACACCGACCACATTCCCACGCCCTATGAACTGACCATCCCTCCCGGTCTTCCACCGATGGAGATACCGGCCGACAACCCGATGACGGTGGAAGGTGTGGCCCTGGGACGCAGACTGTTCTTCGAGCCCATGCTGTCGGGCGACAACACCATGTCGTGCTCCACCTGCCATAGACCGGAGAATGGGTTTTCGGAACCACAGCAGACCAGTGTGGGCATCAACGGTGAGGTGGGCACGCGCAATGCCATGGCCATCATCAACCTGGGGTGGGTGAGGACGGGGCTGTTCTGGGACGGCCGTGCCGCCACGCTCGAAGCGCAGGCCCTTGGCCCGGTGACAAACCCCATAGAGATGAATTCGAAATGGCCCGAGGTGGAGTCGAAGCTCAATGCCCATGCCGACTACCCGCAGCTTTTCAAGGATGCCTTCGGGGTGGACCGCATCGACTCGCTGACGGTGGCCAAGGCCATCGCTCAGTTCGAGCGCACCCTCATATCTGGAAATTCAAAGTTCGACCGTTGGTACAACCGTCACGAGATCCAACTGAGCGAGCAGGAGATGCGCGGCTTCGTGATGTACAACACCGAAGTGGCCGACTGCTTTCACTGCCACGGGCTGGGAGGTTTCATCACCGACAATCAGTTTCAGAACAATGGCCTTGACGAGACCTTTGCCGACATGGGCCGCTATGATGTGACCGGTGAGGAGGGGGACCGCGGCAGATTCCGAACGCCAACGCTGCGCAACATCGAAATGACCGCCCCCTATATGCACGATGGCCGGTTCTTCACCTTGGAGGAGGTGGTGGACCACTATAGCGACCACGTGAAGATATCGCCCACCATAAGCCCCACCATGGAGCTGGTGGGATTTGGTGGAGCACAGCTCACACAGCAGCAGAAAGAGGACCTCGTGGCCTTTCTACGTACCTTCACCGACCCGGAATTCCTCAGCAATCCCGATTTCAGCGATCCGAACCAATGACCATGACCCCCATGAGAGACCGCCTCTTCCCATCGGCCCTTTTCGCCCTATTCATCGTGCTTGCCACAGGCTGCGAACGCAAGGAGGGATGCATGGACCCCTTGGCCATCAACTATGATGCTGAGGTGGAGACGGACAACGGAAGCTGTGTCTATGAGGTGCCGGGGACGTACCTCAACCTGCGGTTCAACCACAGGCTCGGAGGTGTGGATTTCGGCTATGGCGCGGTGGCCACCAATTGGGAGGGGCGCAAGGTCAAGTTCACCCTGGCGCAGTTCTATATGAGCAAGATCAAGCTCGGAACGACCACTTTCGAAGACAGCTATCTGCTGGTGTCGGCACGCAAGGACCTGTTGGGCGTGGGCCACATCGGTGCGGGCGACCATGCCGGCCTGTCGTTCAATGTGGGGGTCGATTCGGCTGTCAACCACCTCGACCCGGCCACTTGGCCCTTTGACCACACGCTGTCGTCCAACAACATCGACCATGCCCACTGGAGCTGGAATCCGGGCTACATCTTCATGAAACTGGAAGGACGGGTTGACACCACCGCTGCCATGGACGGTGATGCGGACGCGGCCTTCAGCATCCACATAGGGCTTGATGAACTGCTGACCAATGTGGCATTGGCCGGCAATATGAACGTTTCGGGCGACACCGCCATCATCGGCATCAACGTGGACTGGCTGCGGTTCTTGGACAACGTGGACCTTCGGCTCGAACGTAGCACCGACTCTTTCAACAATCCGGGCCTGGCGGTGGCTGTGAAAGGCAACATCGCATCGGCCTTCAGTCTCGAATAGCGCTTTGCAGCGGACACTGTTCCATCTTGCCCTTTGCGCACTGATGGGCCTTGCGGCCTGCGAAAGAGATGTGGAGCATCCTCTTCCGGTGGATGTGCCCGAATGGTTCCCCGAGATGGTCGTGCCTGCGGACAACGCACTGACGGCCGACCGCATCGCCCTCGGCCGCAGACTGTTCTACGACCCGCTGCTTTCGCGCGACACCTCCATATCTTGCTCCAGTTGCCATGCGCAGGCCATGGCCTTCACAGACGGACGGCAGGTGGGCCTTGGGGTGGGCGATAGGGCAGGCAAGCGCAATGCGCCCTCGCTCACCAACATCGCATTCGTGCCCGCATTCAATGCCGATGGGGGAATAGGTACGCTCGAATTGCAGGCGCAGGGCCCCATATTCCTGCACGAGGAGATGGATTTCACCATTGCGGGCTTTCTGGAGCGGATTGCGGGCGATGATACCTACACGGCCATGTTCGGGGCAGCCTATGGGCGCAGGCCCGATGCGTTCGGCATTTCGCGCGGGCTGGCCGCCTTCGAGCGCACCTTCGTGAGTGGCGGGTCGCGGTTCGACCAATATGAATATCAGAGCGTTTCCACAGCGCTGTCTGCGGCCGAGCTGCGGGGCCGCGACCTTTTCTTGGGCAACGTGGCGCAATGTGCCCAATGCCATACCCCTCCGCTGTTCACCACCTTCGCCTACGAGAACATAGGGCTCTATGCCGTCTATGCCGATTCGGGGCGGGCGCGCATCACCGGCCTTGCGCAGGACAATGGGCGGTTCAAGGTGCCCACGCTGCGCAACATCGCCCTCACCGCGCCCTATATGCACGATGGCAGCATGGCCACGCTGCGCGATGCGGTGGCGCATTTCAACAATGGGGGAGTGGGCCATGCCAACCAGAGCGCGCATGTGCGCCCCTTGGGCCTCGCCCCGCAGCAGGTGGACGACCTTGTGGCGTTTCTGCAATCGTTGACGGACGAGGGGTTTGTGAACGACCCGGAGCTCTCAGAGCCCTGAACCGGCCATCAGGAACAGCAGGGTATTGCTGACAGGTGCGGCAAGATGCGTGAGTCAGCCATGCAGCTCGAAATTGAAGTCTGTCCGGTCGGACGGGTAGGAAAGGTTTATCTCAACAGGCCCAAGCTGTCGAGTTCTGCCACTGATATGGTGGGCGGAACAATGTTCTTTTTGATCTTATGGACTGTGAAGTTGCCTGCGGCCCGGGCATCCTGTTCTGAATGGAAGCCCTTGGTGCCTTGAATGGCGGGAATGGTAGGCTGATGGATGTAGAGGGCATCATCGGCATATATGTCATAGCCCCAACCCTTGACAATACTGTCATTCCGGTAGGTGCTCACTTCCAGTCTCATGCTCTGCATGGCATGGTCTGCGTTGCGGCTTTCCATGCTGATTAGACATAGTGCCAAAGGCAGGACCAAGAGTGCCGGAAGCGATCTCATCTTATCCTCTTGACGGCATTTTCATTGGCAGTATTCCCAGAAGTCCTTTTGGTCTGAACCGTCAGAACCTGTTCCCATGTATCCCTTGCTTCCGATGGAGAAGCCAGTGGAGAAACTCCTTGCCGTTCCTCCGAAGTCCGCTTTTTTTGTCCAGCTATTGCTGTTGGGGTCATATTCCCAAAAATCGTTCGTGGTGGATGTATAATCGTATCCGGCACCTATGTATCCCTTGTTCCCGATTGAGAATCCTGTGGCCTGTATCCTTGCTGTTCCTCCGAAATCGGCCTTCTGCGTCCAATTGTCTGTAGTTGGGTCGTATTCCCAGAAATCGCTGAAGGCCGGAGGATTGTTGTTGAAGCCGGTGCCGATATATCCTTTGTTTCCGATGGAGAATCCGGTGGCATAATAGCGTTGCGAACCTGCGAAATCGGCTTTCTGTGTCCAGATGTCGGTGCCTGGGTCATATTCCCAGAAATCGTTGGCAGGGGGGCTTTGAGCGTTCCCTACCCCTATATATCCCTTTGCACCGATGGAGAATCCTATGGCAGACGTTCTTGCCGTTCCTCCAAAATCGGCCTTCTGTGTCCAGGTGTTCGCCACAGGGTCAAATTCCCAGAAATCCTTTGTCTGCGAAGGATCATAACCTGTGCCTACATATCCTTTTGTTCCGATTGAGAAGCCGGCAGCGACCATTCTTCCGGTTCCCCCGAAATCGGCCTTCTGTGTCCAGCTATTGTTGGAAGGATCGAATTCCCAAGTGTCTTTGGTGTAATTGCCTCCGACAGATCCGGTAACGACATAGCCCTTCATTCCAATGGAGAAACTCACCGCCCCGATCCTTCCGATCGCTCCCAGATCCGCTTTCTGTGTCCATGAGTCCGGCACACAGCCGATGATGGCCTGACCATTGAAAAGTAGGCTGCCTCCGCAAAAGGACATCCAACCGTTGGTGTTCCATACTTCGAGACAGTGGATGTCGGTGTTGTAGATCTGCAGCCCATCGGCCGGGGAAGCGATGGCATTGCGCTGGGCGGTGGTCATCCTTGAGATGAGAACGCCCCCGGTGGTCGATGACACCTCTACTTTGGCGGAGGCATCGGGAGTGGCGGTGCCGATGCCCACAGTGCCGTTATCGAAGATGGATGAGGTGACCAATGCGGTGCCGTTCCATTTAGAAAGATGGTCGGTCGCATTTATTCCAACCTTAGGGTCTGTTTCGGTGAAGGAAGTAAGGTATCCCGCTGCTGAATGATCGCCCCATCCAAAGGCCGTGTTCCAATTGTTGACATGGGTTGAAGAGATGCCATTTGCAGGAGAGGCCCCGAAGAGCGGGTCGGTCTCGGCAAGTGTCCCTGTCACACTTTCTGCGGTCTGTGCGTGCAGGGCATAGGGTGTGCTGAGCAATTGGCTTACGCCAGTGATGGTGTAATTCGCGCCTCCGGCCGGGTCGGTCTCTGTTCTGATGTAGTACGGCCCGTTTGCCCAGTCAATGGCAGCGAATGACCCTGAAAGCGGGATGCCGTTGCCTATCTCCAGACTCACAAGTCCATTGGCATTGGTGGTCGGGGCCTGGGTTTCGGAGTATGCCACCGTGCCTGTCGGTGTGCCTTGCTGTATGCTTATTCTCATGCCCACCGGTGCTGATACCAACAGCGCATCGCTGCTGTTGCGGACCACGGCCTGATAGCTCATCTTCTGTGGGGCCTGTGCAATTGCGCCCGTTGTCAGCAGCAGACCTGCAATCACTTGACAGATTCTTTTCATCGGTTCAGTTCTTAATGATCTTGAATGTTCTCACTTCTTTTCCGTTGTCCGTCACGCTCAGGAAGTAGGCCGCGCTTGGCAGATGGTCCATACGTATCGATTCGGTGTTTCCGGTCATCTTTCTGTGCTCGACCGTTCTCCCGTTCAGGTCATATAGCTGAAAATTGAGACCGGAGATTTCGGGACCGCCCACACTCAGCATCAATTGACCGGTAGTAGGGTTGGGGCATGCCTGAACATCGCGGCCGGTCTGAAGGTCTTGCACGCCTACCACATAAGAGATCTCGTAGGGCTGCTGCACACCCTGTGCCACAGACCCTGTTGCCCCGGTGTGGGTGATGCAGACCGATTGTCCTATGCTGTAGGCGACCGTGCCACCAATGCCCGATGCATCGCCACCTGTGGCCATGGCCGCCTGCTGTGCCTTTGCTGTTGTCAGTCCAAGGCACAGCGCTATCGACAATGCAAAGGTTCTTCTGCTCATGCTGTCCATTCTATTCACTTGTTGAGACCCTTCCGAGGCGGCTGCCATGCGGATGGCATTTGGATGACCGGCCAATGTTCCGTTGGTCTGCAGAAGCGGACCGGTGTCCTGCCAGGTGTCTGCGGTGCGCAACATTCGGTGAAACTACACATTCATTGGGGGTCATCGGCCATGATGAGAGGACCATTGGGCAGGGCAAATGTATTATTATGGGAACACAATGCTTCCGTACGCGCAACAGGCCTCGACCCGGGATATGAACCTCCGCTTCCTACCGGTCCTTGGCCCCGATGGGGCCTTTCGGCAGGGGCATCACCACGTTTGGCAACCTGCCTTCCAGAGCTGGAAGGGGCATCACTGCTTCCAGCAACCTGCCTTCCAGAGCTGGAAGGGGCATCACTGCTTCCGGCAACCTGCCTTCCAGAGCTGGAAGGGGCATCACTGCTTCCGGCAACCTGCCTTCCAGAGCTGGAAGGGGCATCACTGCTTCCGGTGACCTGCCTTCCAGAGCTGGAAGGGGCATCACTGCTTCCGGCAACCTGCCTTCCAGTGCTGGAAGGGGCATCCCTGCATCCGGTGACCTGCCTTCCAGAGCTGGAAGGGGCATCCCCGCGTCCGGTGACCTGCCTTCCAGTCTGAAAATCAATCATTTGAATACTTCGGATCCCTTTTTAACCCTTTTACCCTAAAACCATGGTACTTACCCGCAGATTGCCCATCAGTAACATCGGCTAATCGCACCCGTGAAGGAGTTTCCCCCAAGCCCCGCCACCTCTGGGTTGGCGGGGCTTCTGTTTTTGGTATCATTGCACCTGCCGCCTCCTTCCACCTTCCGCACCCGCATGATCCCTTCACTGCACATCAAAGCCTTGGCCCTGCCGGTGCTGTCCTGCTGCGTTGCGCTGTTGGGGCCAACGGCCGCCAGGGCGCAAGCAGATGCCCGGTCTGAGGTGGGCCGCCTCGCAGCCGGTCACTTCGCAGCATCGGCCACGCCCATGCAGTTCATTGTGAACGATGCCTACACCGACACCGACCTCGGCATCACCCATGGATATGTTCAGCAGGTTTACGGAGGGGTTCCTGTTCACAATGCCATTGCGGTGGTGGCGCTGAGGAACGGGCAGTTGGCACACATCGCAGAGGACTTTGTAAGGGACATCGCCTCGAAGGCCAACGCCAGCACACCTTCCATCAGCGCAGCACAGGCGGTGGTCAGTGCATTGCAACATCTCAAGAGGCCCATTCCTGATGATCTGGTGCAGATGGGGAGCAATGCGCAGAACGGCCATCTGCGGTTCTCCCTCCCCGAGGTGTCGGCCCGGCCTGTCGAGGTGGGAAAGGTCTATCTGCCCGTAGGCGATGAGGTGCGCCTTGCCTGGAATGTGAGCATCGAGATGAAGGACGTGGCGCACTGGTGGAACATCCGCGTGGATGCGCATTCGGGCCAATTCATCGACCGTGATGACTACACGGCAAGCTGCAGCCTGCATCCTGCCACGTATCGCGACCGAACGCGGAAAGAGGGGAGGGCACAGGGCCTGCATCCCCATCCGGCCCCGCTTCCCATGCCAGTGGCCACTTCGTCCTACCGGGTGTTCCCGCTGCCTGTGGAGGCCCCGACCTTTGGCACACGCAGTCTGATGGAAGACCCCGCAGACCCCATCGCATCGCCATTCGGCTGGCACGACACCAACGGGGCCGATGGGGCAGAATACACCATTGCCCGGGGCAACAACACCCATGCCTATGAGGATGCCGACAATGATAACCTTCCCGGATACTCGCCCGATGGAGGCGGGGCACTGGCATTCGATTTCGCCTTGCTGCCCGATGTGGAGCCGATGGACAATCGGGATGCCGCCCTCACCAATCTCTTCTATCAGACCAACGCCATCCACGATGTGCTCTATGCACACGGGTTCAACGAGGCTGCCGGCAACTTCCAGCAGAACAACTATGGGAGGGGCGGATCGGGCGGTGACCACGTGTGGGCCGAGGGCTTTGACGGATCGGGCACCAACAACGCCAATTTCAGCACCCCGCCTGACGGTTCCGAACCACGGATGCAGATGTATCTCTGGAATTCTGAGCCCGTGGGATGCAGCACGCTCGGCATCGTGTCGGACGGGTTCACCGGGACGATGGAAGTAGGCACGGCCGAGTTCACGGCCGTTGGAACTGTGACCGCACCCCTCATCCTTGCTGACGATGAGGTAGGAACAGGTTCTGACGCCTGCACCGACATACTGAACAATGTGGCGGGAAAGATCGTCCTCATAGACCGTGGAGGATGCAATTTCATATCGAAGGCGCAGCGTGCAGAAGCGGCAGGGGCCGTTGGCCTCATCATAGCCAACAATGTTGCAGGTGGGCCCACAGGCATGGCAGGCTCGCCCCAAGTGGGCATCCCGGTGCTGTCCGTATCGCTGGCAGATGGAGGTCTGCTCAGATCGGAACTGCTCCTTGGAACGGTGGAGGCCTCCTTGGTCACCTGTGCCCGCGACACCTTCGATTCCAATTTCGACAATGGCATCATAGCCCATGAATACGGCCACGGACTGTCGAACAGGTTGACCGGTGGCCCATCGCAGTCCAGCTGCCTTGCCAACGAGGAGCAGGGTGGCGAAGGCTGGAGCGATTGGCTGGCGCTCATGCTCACCATCACTCCCGCAGACCAAGGGGCCGATGCCAGAGGCATGGGGTCCTATGTGGCCAACGACCCCAACGAAGGGGGCGGGATCAGAACCTTTCCCTATAGCACCGACATGGCCGTGAACCCGCTCACCTACGGAGACCTTGACCCCGTTATGGGCGTGCATGCCCGGGGCGAGATATGGTGCGCTGCCATCTGGGACATGTCGTGGCTCCTGATGGATGCGCACGGATTCAACAGCAGTCCGGCCGATGTGGCGGCCGGCAACAACATCGCCATCAGGCTCGTGCTCGAAGGGTTGAAACTGCAGCCGTGCAGCCCCGGCTACCTCGATGCCCGCGATGCCATTCTGGCGGCCGATGAGCTCCTTTTCGACAAGGCGCACAGACCCCTCATCTGGGAGGCGTTTGCCCGAAGGGGCATGGGATGCAGCGCAGCGCAGGGCAGTGCCAACGCGGTGGGCGATGAGACCGAGGCCTTCGACATGCCCACCCTTTTTTATCGCGATCAGGATGAGGACGGCCATGGCCACCTGTGGTCAACCGAATTGGCCTGCACCCAGCCGATCGGATTCGTGACCAATTCAGTTGACTGTGACGATACGGATCCATCGGTCGGCCCCGACTGTCTGCAATGGATCGGCACTTTGAGTGAAGATTGGGATGCCCCGGGCAACTGGAGCAATGGAACAGTGCCCACCTCATCGGACGATGTGAGAATTTCGGCAGTGCCGTCCAATCAGCCCGTGATAGGCGGAGCGTTGGCAGAATGCCTCGGTCTGGAGGTGCAGAGCGGGGCCTTGCTCACCATCGCGCCCGGCCATGCCCTCACAGCCAATGGCGACCTCACCAGCGCGGGCACGGTGCATGTCATGGCCGATGAGCTTGGCATCGGATCGCTCATTACCCTCGGCAGTGTCACCGGTGCAGGCACATTCCAGGCCGATCAGTATCTCACAGGTGCGGGCGGGGCCACACCCAGCGGGGTGTTCTACTACGTGAGCAGCGCTGTGGCAGGGGCCAATGCGGCCAGCTATGGTCTCGCCAGCGGCAACAGGCTCTGGAGCGCAAGCGAGTCCACGCAGACCTACCCACAGATGACCGATGGCGCCACGGTGCTCAATGCAGGTCAGGGCTATGTGGTGCGCATGGGCGGCAGCGGCAGTCGCGAGCTAAGCGGCACCGCCTTCAACACCGGCAACGTGACCCTCAATGGCCTCACCCGCACAGGGGCAGGGGCCAACGCAGGCTACAATCTGGTGGGCAACCCTTATCCGTCCTCCGTGAGCTGGGATGCGGCCATCAAGGGCAATCTGGAGGACGACATCTGGTTCCGCACCCATACCGATGCGCTGCTCATGAACTTCGATGTGTATAATGCCGTCAGCGGCATCGGTACGGACAACAACCGTTTCAACCAGGATGTGACAGGCATCGTCCCACCGGGCCAGGCATTCTGGGTGCGGGTACTGGACGGAGAGACCAGCGGTTCGCTCGGCTTCGATAACGCCATGCGCAGCCACGGCATGCAGAGCGCACTCTACCGTCTGGCGGCCGAAGAGGGCACGGTGCGCATGCGCATCACCGGGGCCACAGGCAGCGATGTGACCATCGTGCATTTCACCACGGAGGCCGAGAACGGCTATGATGCGTTCGACAGTCGCAAGATGTTCGGGGCGGCCACCCTGCCGCAGTTGCACACCACCGCAGCCAATGAGGCGATGGCCATCAACGGCCTCTTCAGCACCGCGACCAACCCCATCGTTGACCTCGCGGTGCGCATTCCCGCAACTGGCGATTACATCCTCACCGCACACAGCATCACGTTGAATGAGGAGGTATGGCTTGAGGACCGCCTGCTCAACGCATTCGAGCATCTGAATCTGAACCCCGTGTATGCCTTCACTGCCGATGCCGGCAACATGGACGACCGCTTTGCGCTGCACTTCGGGGCTGTGGCGGTCGGGGTGGAGGAGAACACTTCAATTTCACACGTGTTCGCATCCGATGGAGTGGTCAACATCATTGTGGGCAACGACCTCGCCAGTGGCACCATCGCAATCCTGGACATGGCGGGCCGCATGGTCCGGACAGCATCCATCAGTGGCAACCGCACGGTCATGGCCACCGATCTTGCCACGGGCATCTACCTCGTTCGTATAGAAACTGTGAATGGTTCGGAGACACACAGAATTCTGTTGCGGTAGTGTCCGGAATTCCATAATGACAATTTATATTTGACCACTTCAACAAAACATTCACAAAGACCATGAACAAGAAAAAGAACTACACCCGCCCGGCTATCCGCAAAGTGACCATCGACAAGGAGATCAGCATGGTGATGATGTCACCGTTCGGCCCTGGTGGCGATCCAGAGGGAAGCATGAAACTGATGAATCCGATGAAGTGGTTGAGGTAGATCCGATTTTCTTGTGAATTGACACTGACGGCCCGATGAGGGCCGTTGGTGTTCATGGCAGATGAGATACGAATGCGAGTATCCCTTCTGCAGCCCCCTGCCCACAATGCAGGCAAGGCCATTCAACAGAAGAGCGTAGCCCATGGTCGTCAGCGTGACCGTCACCACCATTTTCGAATGCCCGTTGGAGCGCGCATTCCGCACCCCCATGCTGTGCGACATATCGAAGGTTCACACCGGCTATGGGGTAATGCCCAAGGTGACCCACTGCACGGATGACGCGCATTGGGGCCGACCGGGCCATGGCAAAAAAGTGTTCGCAGCCCCGTCACTCACCCAGAAGGGCGGTTTCATCTCGGTGGACAGGGTCGTTGAGCGCATCGAGAACGCCTACTGGAAAATAGAGGTCAGCGATTTCCAGTCGTGGATGTTGGGCTTCCACAGGTTCGTGGGCGAATGGACCACCACCGCGCTTGGCCCCGACCGCACACGGGTGGTCTATACCTATTCGCTCCATTCCGACACGCCATTGCTCTATCCGCTCAACTGGATCTTCGCCAAGGTCTTCTGGAAGCGCTACATGAAGAGGATATTGGAGAACGTGCGCACCATGGCCAGCGACAGCGAGCCTTATCAGTATGCATGACCGCTTCGACAGACCGCAGAACACAGACCATAGACCAAAGACCACAGACCATTGACCACAGACCATCGTCTATCGACTATCGACCGTGGACTATCGACTGAATTCTGAAGTCCCGCCCTTTTCCCTTCCGTACTTTCGCGCGAAATAAAATCCAGATCGAAATGAAAGAAGTAGTGATCGTAAGTGCCGTGCGCACACCCCTCGGAAGTTTCAACGGCAAACTGAGCACCGTTCCCGCCCCGCGATTGGGCGCTGCGGCCATCAAAGGCGCTGTGGAGAAGGCGGGCATCGACCCGATGAGCGTGCAGGAGGTCTTTATGGGCTGTGTGATCCAGGCCGGAGTGGGGCAGGCCCCCGCAAGGCAGGCGGCCAAGTTCGCAGGGCTGGGCGACCATGTTGCGGCCACCACTGTCAACAAGGTCTGTGCCTCGGGCATGAAGGCCATCATGCTGGGCGCGCAGAGCATCATGCTGGGCGAGAACGACATCGTGGTGGCAGGCGGCATGGAGAACATGAGCCTTGTGCCACACTATCTGCCCAACTCGCGCATCGGCACCAAGTATGGCAACATCACCATGCAGGACGGCCTCGCGGTCGATGGCCTCATTGATGTCTATCACCAGTATCCGATGGGCAACGCGGCCGAGCTGTGCGCCAAGGAGTGCAACATCACCCGCGAGGAGCAGGACGCTTATGCCATCGAGAGCTATACCCGCAGTGCAAAGGCGTGGGCTGCCGGGGCCTTCGCCAACGAGATCGTGCCTGTGGCCGTGCCGCAGCGCAGTGGCGACCCGCTGATGGTGGACACCGATGAGGAGTTCACCAACGTGAAGATGGACAGGATCGCTTCCCTGCGTCCGGCATTCATCAAGGACGGCACAGTGACCGCTGCCAACGCATCGACCATGAACGATGGTGCTGCGGCCGTGGTGCTGATGAGCAAAGAAAAAGCTGCTGAGCTCGGACTGAAGCCCTTGGCCACCATCCTCTCCTTTGCCGATGCGGCACAGGCTCCGGAGTGGTTCACCACCACACCGTCAAAGGCCATCCCCAAGGCACTGGCCAAGGCCGGACTGACCACCGACAGCATCGACCTGTTCGAGATCAACGAGGCATTCTCGGTGGTGTGCATCGCCAATAACAGGGAGATGAAGCTCGACCCGTCCAAGGTGAATGTGAACGGTGGCGCGGTGTCGCTCGGCCATCCGCTGGGGTGCAGCGGTGCGCGCATCATCGTCACCCTCATCCACGCCCTCCACAATCGCAACCTGACCACCGGTGCTGCGGCCATCTGCAACGGTGGTGGTGGGGCAAGTGCACTTGTGCTTCGCAAGTCCAATTAACAATTGGCAATGAACAATGAGCAATTTCGCGAATGCAACATGGCAACTTCAATTGATAATTGCCCATTGTTCATTGATAATTGCCCATTGCTAATTGATAATTGCCCATTGATAATTGATAATTGAACCAAGTGGCCGAATACGGAATCTGCAACCTCAGTGTCATCCCTTGCAGGGAGGAGCCTTCTGACAAGAGTCAGATGGTGACGCAACTGCTGTTCGGAGAGAGTTTTCAGATCATTGGCAGACAGGGCAACTGGCGCAAGGTGCGCAACGGGCTTGACGGCTACGAGAGCTGGATCGATGTGAAACAGTTCGTTGCGTTGGAGGAATCGGCCTACAACACCTTTGCCGGCCACAGGCAGGTGTGCGCATCAGACCTTGTGCAGATTGTAACCAATGACGTTTCGGGCGCCATGATGCCCATCGTGGCCGGGAGCTCGCTGCCCAACTATCATCAGGGCCACATCGCCTTCGGCAGCGAGGCATACACATTCGATGGCGAGATCAATCATCCGCCTGAGGCGGACGACATCCGCAGGCAACTGCTCGAACTGGCCATGGTCTATCGCAACGCACCCTATCTGTGGGGCGGACGCTCGCCTTTCGGCATCGACTGTTCGGGCCTCACACAGGTGCTGTTCAAAATGGTGGGCATCGCCATCAGGCGCGATGCATCTCAGCAGGCCGAGCAGGGCCACACGCTCAGTTTCATCGAGGAGTCGGACATCGGAGACCTCGCCTTCTTCGACAACGAGGAGGGCAACATCATCCATGTGGGCATGCTGCTGGGAGGCAATTCCATTCTCCATGCCTCAGGCAGGGTGCGGGTCGATAAGCTGGACCATCAGGGCATCTTCAATGTCGATACGGGCCGCTATTCGCACAAACTGCGGTTGATAAGGAGGGTCATCGACTGACACTCCTGCGCGTCATTCTTGCCGTACCGCAATCAGCATAATCCCTGTGAAACGGGTCAGGAAACTGTACTTTGGTGGCTCTGAATTGAGACCCATGAGGTTATTGCGCATATTCTTTCCATACATGGTCTTTCTGACCACCGGGTGCGCTCTTTATCTGCCGTGCAAGCAGTTGTCAACTGCGTCTTTCAGAATGCCCACCATCGTATCCGCAGACTGTGGGGATGACAGCAATGGGTTCGGTATTGATGCCTATCCTGTCTTCACACAGGGCATGAGGTACATCGGCATCCTTCCCGATACGCTTCCTGACACGGTCTATGGCCCTCGATACCGTGAGTATTGCGTGATACCCAAGTCAGGCGGGACAATCGAACTCCATCTCGACCGCTCCGGTTCCCTGTGTGCACAATATGGGGTCAATTATCTGAACTGGTTGAATGGGGGAACGCGACTCTCATACCCAGACAGCTCTGACCAGATTCGGGTGCGAAGATTCGGGGTTTACATCTACAATCCCGGCCCTGGATATTCAGGTTACTGGGTCTGGGATGCTCAAGCGATGCTAATTTATCAGATTCAGGTGAATGACGAGTGGGTGGATATTGACAAGTACTCTGCGCCCTGCGGTTCAGAGACGAACCCAAATACACTTGGTCCGAACGAGACCGCCCTATACACCTTCATCGAGCGGGATGGCCCTGACCTCGTGAAAAGCAGGGTGTGCATGGGGGCATTTTGCACCGAGGAGTTCCTCTCACTGACTGACCTCGCCAAACTGCACAAGGTCGAACCTTGGTGGAACCGTCAACGCTGACGCATGGATTACCTACCATTCCGTCAGTAGAGACCTCCGCTTTCCCATTTCTCATTTTCCCCATTTCCGCTGCCTTATTTTTGCCTCATGCCAACAGCAACTTTGAAGAGAAAGGATTCTGCCGTGGAAAAGGAGGTGCTGGAGAAGGCCTACCGCCTGATGTCCACCGCCAAGGCCATGACAGAGCTGTACGAGCGCAACGCCCGCGTCACCAGCAAGTATGTCCATGCCACCAGTCGCGGGCACGAGGCCATCCAGCTTGCCCTCGGCCTCCAGTTGAAACCGCAGGATTTCGTGGCGCCCTACTACCGTGACGACAGCATCCTGCTCGGCATCGGGATGCAGCCCCACGAGCTGATGCTGCAACTGCTCGCCAAACGCGATGACCCCTTTTCGGGCGGACGCACCTACTACTGTCACCCAAGCCTCAGGCGGGACGATATGCCCAAGATACCGCACCAGAGCTCGGCCACGGGCATGCAGGCCATCCCCACCACGGGCATCGCCATGGGCATCCAGTACCGCGAGAAGATGGAACTTGACGCGAAGACCGAGGAGCCGCCCATCGTGGTCTGTTCCATTGGCGATGCGGCCATGACCGAGGGCGAGATCAGCGAGGCGTTGCAGATGGCCGTGCTCAAACAGTTGCCCATCATCTATCTGGTGCAGGACAACGAATGGGACATCAGCGCCCGGGCCGATGAGGTGCGCGCCATGGATGCCGCTGAATATGCCAAAGGCTTCCCCGGACTGGAGGTGCGCAGGGTCAACGGCAGCGATTTCACCGAATGCTACAACGTGCTCAACGGGGTGATCGGGCAGGTGCGCAACGAGCGCAGGCCGTTCCTCGTCCATGCCAAGGTGCCGCTGCTCAATCACCATACCAGCGGGGTGCGGATGGACTTCTATCGTAGCACCGAAGATCTGGAGGCCCATGCCGCACGCGACCCGTTCCCCATACTGCATGCCCAGATGCTGGAGACCGGTTTCGCAGAGGCCGAACTGCTCACCTTCGAGGCCGAGGCCAAGGAGCTGGTATCCTTAGAATATGACAAGGCGCTGGCCTTCGAGGATCCGAGGCCCGAAGACCTCTTCACCCACGTGTTCGCCCCCACGCCCATTACCGAGGAAAAGGGAGAACGCGCACCGGCCGGCAAAGAGCCCACTGTGATGGTCGATAGCGCCCTCTTCGCCATCCGCGAGCTGATGGAGCAGCATCCCGAGTGCCTGCTCTACGGGCAGGACGTGGGCCGCAGACTGGGCGGGGTGTTCCGCGAGGCGGCCACGCTGGCCGAACGTTTCGGGGATCACCGAGTGTTCAACACCCCCATTCAGGAAGCATTCATCATCGGCAGCACAGTGGGCATGAGTGCTGCAGGGCTGAAACCGATTGTTGAGGTGCAGTTCGCAGACTACATCTGGCCTGGGCTGAACCAGCTTTTCACGGAAGTAAGCCGCTCGTGCTACCTCAGCAACGGCAAATGGCCCGTGAGCTGCATCCTGCGTGTTCCCATCGGGGCATACGGCAGCGGTGGACCCTATCACAGCAGCAGCGTGGAGAGCGTGCTCTGCAACATCAAGGGCATCAAGGTGGCCTATCCAAGCACGGGTGCCGACCTCAAGGGGCTGATGAAGGCCGCCTACCACGACCCGAACCCCGTGGTGATGCTGGAGCATAAGGGACTTTACTGGAGCAAGATAAAAGGCACCGAAGAGGCCCGTACCATTGAGCCGAGCGAAGATTATGTCATTCCCTTCGGCAAGGGCCGTGTGGTGTTGGAGGCGGATGATGATTTCATTTCCAAGGGAAAAAGCTGCGGAATCATCACCTACGGGCGCGGGGTCTATTGGTCGAAGAATGCGGCCAAGGATTTTGCAGGACAGGTGGAGATCATCGACCTGCGCACGCTGCAACCGCTGGACGAGGAACTGATCTACAACACCGCCCGCAGTCATGGCCGTGTGCTGGTGGTGACCGAAGAGCCTGTGTCCAACTCCTTCGCCCAGAGCATCGCGGCCCGCATCTCCTCCGAATGCTTCGAGGCGTTGGATGCGCCTGTGCGCGTGGTCGGTTCGGAGGACATTCCCGCCATCCCGCTCAACAGCACTCTGGAGTCCGCCATGATTCCATCGGACGGGAAAGTGGGCCGGGCCATCGGAGCGCTGTTGGGGTATTGATGTTTTCAAGTCCGAAACGCACCTTTTAGGTGTACAAAACATCCAGATATCTTTGGCACTTCATTTGACATCCCGACAGACTTCCAACTAAAAACTGAAAACCATGACAAGATCACTTCTTTTCGCATCCATGTTCATTACTTCCATTGCGATTGCACAGGAAGATGTGGACATGAACATTGACATGGGCGGTATGGGCATTGACATGAATGTCAATGTGCGCACCACCACGACCACCACCACCACCACTGGTGGCACCAATAGTGCCACACCTCAGCACTATGTGATGCCCGGCTACAATGGCCCCATCGGCTGTCCCTGGCCTATGGACCAATCGCAGTTCGCAGGCGCGCGCCAGTCGGTGGCAGGCAAGACTTGGGACGAGAGCCGCCTCACGGTGGCCAAGCAGGTCATTGGTTCCAACTGCCTCACTGCCGCGCAGGTGCGCGACCTAATGACCGTGATGGAGTGGGAGCAGACCCGCCTCGACCTCGCCAAGTTCGCCTATGGCTACACTTACGATCTGGGCAACTATTATAAACTCAACGATGCCTTTGAATGGGAGCAGAGCATCACCGATCTCAATGCCCATATCAACGGCAGATAGGTGCGGCCCTGAGTGCAATTGCAACGGTGCGTTTGCCATTTAGGCATTCGCACCGTTCTCCGTTTATGGAATACTAAATTTGCGATTCTTACGTTAATAGGAATCACCAGACCACCGGCCAGTGAACCGTCTCATTTGGATCTTCCTTGCCATTGTGGTTGCCGGTGCGGCCTTGGGCGGCTACCTGTGGTCGCAGCATGAGGTGGAAGCGCCTGCCCATCCGCTACAGGCCATTGCAGCCGATGCCCCGTTGATATTGGAGTTCAATAATCTCAATGCCGCCATCGCACCACTTGCGGCCACCGACTATGCCCAGAAGATGCTGCTGTCGGAGATGTTCGGTGGGGTTTGGTCGCGCACAGCGGTGCTCGACTCGCTCTTCGCTCGTGATGCCATGCTGTCCTCGTCCAGCGGTTTCCATGCCCTGTCGATGGACGCTGCCAAGGGCCTGCTCACCGTGTTGAAGCCCGTGGGTGAGATTCCGAGTGCCGAACTGCGCGAGCATCTGCTTGCACTTGCCGGCATGGCCGCGATAAATGAATCCGCCCCCGATGTCATGCACCATCCCGGTCTTGCGCTTCGGTTCGCGGTGAGCAACGGATTGATACTGGTGGCAGCTGATTCGGCACGGCTCCGGGAAGCTATGGAGATGCTCAGGTCGGGCCGCTCTGCCTTCAACGATGAAGTGTTGACGGCCGCAAGGGCATCTGCCGGAAAGAATGTGCAGATGAACATTTACGCCCGCATGCCTTCGCCCATGTTCGGTCAAGGTTCGCTATGGCACGAGGTGGGCGACCTTCTTGCCCTTGACCTCACCACCAAGGCAGAAGGACTGGTGATGAACGGCTTTGCCCATTTGCCCGATTCTTCGGCCCAGATGCTGACCCATTTCCGAGACCAGCAGCCACAGCCCATGGCATTCCAAGGAGGCATTCCGGCCGATGTCTCATCGTTCCTCATGTTGGCAGTGAGCGACCTCACCGCGTGGCGCGCAAGCGTGGCGACAGAGGCGCGCGGGCAGTCTCGGCTCGATTCGCTCAGCTTGGCCATCGGGTCTGATGTCGCAGCGCATTTCCTGCCTTGGATGACCGGTCAGTTCGGAGTGTGCCGCCTCCCCATCAGGAGCGGACGGTCTGAGGATTTTGTCCTCATGCAGGCCAACTCCCCCGAGCTGGCCGATCAGCTGCTGCACAGTCTGGCCAAGGCCGTGGGGGCCGACAGTTCGGCATTGCGCCCATTGCCCATCAATGGCCTGATTCGGATGCTTTTCGGCCCCATGTTCCCATCGGCACAGCAGCTTTATTTCGCAAGGCACAACGAATTCGTGGTGTTCGGCCCCGATGCTGAGTCGCTTGGCATATATCTCCATCAGCTGCGTGCCGACCACACGCTTGCCTCCGACCTGGGCTATTCCACCTTCAGCGAACAGTTCAGTTCCTCGTTCAATGTGTTCAGCTATCAGCGGCTGCCGCTCGAAATGGAGCGCATCGCAGACCAGATCACAGGCCATGGCAGGGCCATGCTCGGTGATCTGAAGGAGATGTCGGCCGACTTTCCCGCCTTCGGGGTGCAGTTCAGCAATGCCGGGGGGGCCTTCTATACCAACATCCATTGGAAATACGACCCCGATTGGACAAGCAGGCCCTTGGATGAGGCGGTGGCCACCATGGACGCCCCTATGCACGGACGGCCCGCGTGGATGGTCAACCATCTTTCAGGAGAGCCCGAGATCATCGTTCAGGATATGAACAACATGCTCTATCTGTTCAACCGCAACGGGCAGGAACTTTTCAGAAGACAGTTGTCTGAGGCCATCCATGGCGATGTGGTGCAGGTGGACCGCTATCGGAACAACAGTCTCCAATATGTGTTTGCGACCAACAACTACATCTATCAGATGGACCGAAACGGCAAGGACGTGGATGGATTCCCGTTGGAGCTTGAGTCGCCATTGAGCGTGCCTTTGACGGTGGTGGACTATGAGGGCAAACGCGACTATCGATTTCTGGCCGTGTGCAAGAACAACAGGGTCTATAATTATGGGGTGGACGGCAAGGCGGTCAAGGGATGGAAATTCGACCGTTTGAACACTGCGGCAGCGACCCCGTTCGCCTATCTGTCTCACGACAGAAAAGATTATCTCGTCATCGGTGAAACTTCGGGAAAACTGCACCTGCTGGACCGTACCGGCTCTCGCAGGTCGGCCATCAGAGAGTCTGTGAGCCCCGGCCAGACCATGCATTTCCAACCCTTCACGGCAAAAAAGAAGGACCATGTCGGATTCTATACCTCAGACTCCGAAGGCACGGTGATGCATCTGCTGCCCAACGGGAAAGTGAAACTGCTCAGCTTCGGAAAATTCACCGTAAACCACAGGTTCCTTGTCACCGACCTGAACGGTGACGGTGAGCCGGAGTTCATCATCAGCGACCTCAATATGATGAAGGCGTTCTCATGGGACAAGAAACTTCTTTTTGAACAGCGGCTGGTTCCTGGTGCCATCGGCCCGTTTGCAGTAAGGACAGGCGACAGGCAGTGGTCAATTGGCATTTCGCTGCCCGATGACGGTCAGATCCTGTTGGTCGGGCCGGGTGGGGCAGTGGCCAATGGGTTTCCCTTGGGTGGACAGACAGAGTTCGGGCTTGTGGCCCTTCCATCAGGCGAACGTCTTGTTGCAGTGGGAACTGCACAGGGACTGATCGTTCACACTTTGAAATAGGGTCGAAAAGGTTACATTCGCCCCAAGTTCAAAGCACCCCGTCATGAAATCATTCTTCCGATTCGCCCCTGTGGCAGCGTTGGCTGCGGCCATACTTTCAGTTCCCGCCTGCACCGAGGACTACTTCGACTTCGACCGCATGCAGGACGAGATCTTCGTCTGGAACCCCGATCTGGCCTTCCCGCTGGTGTTCTCATCGCTTACGGTCGAGGACATCATCGTGGAGGACGATGAGAACCAGTACGTGACCGACAGCGACAATTTCATCACCCTCGTAAAGACCGTCACTGTATTCTCAGAGACGCTCAATGAGTTCCTTCGCCTCACATCGCCTCAGGGTCTGGGCACGGTGGTTTCGCTCAACCAGGGCGAGATCGATCAGTTCACCGGCTCTGGTCAGGTGCAGAAAGTGGTCAGTCCACCCTATACACTCAGTTTCGACAATGTATCAGGGGCCGAGCTGCAACATGCGGTCTTTTCAAGTGGACTCATGTCGATTCATGTGACCAGCGATTTCCAGCACAGTGGTTCGCTGCTCGTGTCCATGCCAGAACTGCGCTTGAACGGCCTTCCATTCTCTCAGAGCTATCCTATCAGCTACACCGGTGGAGTATTCGACCAGACCTTCACTGCCGACCTTACAGGATATGAGATGACCCTCAATTCGGGAGGTGGCACCCATAGCATCCCGATCTTCTATACGGTGCTGTTGCAGAACGGGGGCGGTGCGGTACCGAACACTGGCAACAGTGTCAACATAGATCACAGTTTCACCACGCTCGACATGGCCTTTGCCGATGGCTATTTCGGCCAGTTCGACCTCGATGTGCCGGAGGGTGTCGTGCAAATGGACCTCTTGGACAATGGTGCCCTCTACTTTGAAGACCCACGCCTTCGCTTGGTGGTCACCAATCAGATCGGGGCCTCCATGCGTGTGAATGTGCAGCATCTCTATGGTCAGGGCGATGCAGGGCTGCTCCCTTTCGACTATTCGCAGGCCATGGGCACACCGTTCATCATCGCTGCGGCACCATCGGTCGGTGATTCTTCCGTGCAGAGCTTCTACTTCACCCGCACCAATAGCAATATCGCCACCTTGGTCAATGGGCAATACAACGACCTGTTCCACGATTTCGATGCCACGGTCAATCCCGCTGGACAGAGCTACAACTTCGCCAGCCGCAACAGTACTGTGCGGGTCACTGCCGAGGCCGAGCTGCCATTCTGGGGCAAATCGAACCACTACATTTTCGAGGACACCCTTGACAATCCATTGGCCGAGATCGGTGACATCAAGGACAATATTGAGCAAGGTCTGCTGCGCATAAACACCCTCAACGGGTTCCCGATGGACGGCATCCTGAAACTCTATCTCATGGACAGCCTTAACAACGTGGTCGATTCGCTGCTGGCCAATGGCGAGTACACGATACGTTCAGGCCCTGTCAATAGCAACGGGCGCGTCACATCCCCAGCCAATACCAACAACGACATCCCTATTGACACCGCAAGGGTCAACACCCTCTTCGGTGCCAAATACCTTATCGTTCATGCCGATCTGACATCTACTGGAAATGCCGTGGAGAACATCCGCATCTATGGCGATGACCGATTGCAGGTGCGCATCGGGCTTCAGGTGAAACTGAAGGCCAGTCCTGCCGATCTTGAAGGTCTCTGAACCACACGTTCCCAATAACAGAACAATCTTGTCATGAACAGATATCTCATCCTTTTGGCAATGCTGGTGCTCGGTCTGAGTGAGGCCCATGCGCAGTATGATTTCACCATTCAGGGCATGAACATCGTGCCGCAGCGAAGCTATATCAACCCTGCGTTCATCCCCGACAGCAAAGGACACCTTGGCCTGCCGTTGCTCTCAAGCAACCACATTGCCGGTGGTTTCAGCGGTTTTGCCTACTCAGACCTCGTCAGGAAGAATGGCGACTCGCTCTTCTTCGACTTCGACAATGCCCTTGACAAGATGGGCAAGACAGGCTATCTGAGTGTCAACGCCAACCTCGACCTGCTTTCCTTCAGTTTCAAATTCGGCAAGCAGCAGGAGAACTTCATCTACATAAACGTTACCGAGCGTCTTGCGGCCCGGTTCTCATTGCCTAAGGAGCTACCTGATTTCGTGGTGAGAGGAAATGCTGCGTTCCTCGGTCAGGAGGTCGATTTCAAACGCCTCAATGTGGATGCAAGCCACTATCGCGAATATGGCATCACCTACGCCCGCACACTGCTCGATAAAAAGCTGAATGTGGGACTCACGGCCAAGTATCTCTATGGTATGGAGAACATCTCGTCCGATGTGACAAGGTTGGATGTGTTCACGGACGAGAACACGTTCGACATCACTGCCCGCTCTGATTTCCGCATCAATACCTCTGGTGCGTTCGGGGGCGAATTCGACAATTTCGGCAATGACATGGGCGGATATCTCTTCACACGCAACAACCATGGTTTTGCCTTCAATGTGGGTGCGCAGTACAAGATCAATGAGAAATGGGAAGTGGCCGCCAGTGGTCTCGATCTCGGCATGATCTTCTGGAATGAGAATCCGGTCAACTATGTGATGAACGATGCCAATTTCACCTATCAGGGCCTTGACATAGCCCAGTTCATAGCTCAGGACAGCACCGACTATCTGCAGAACTTCCTCGATTCCATCGTAAACACCTTTGATATTACCGAGACCAACAACACTTATTCCAACGTTCTGCCATCGCGCATCTATGTGAGCGGTGCATACAACATCAATAAGAACAACCGCGTGGGCCTCGATTTCTATGGTGAGGTGTTCAAGGGTCATTTCGAACCGGCCGTGTCAATCAGCTATACCAAGCGATTCGGGAAGATCTTCAACCTCAGCGGCAGCTACATGTACAACAATCAGAGCTGGGCCAACCTCGGTGCCGGTTTCGCATTGACACTCGGCCCGTTGCAGTGGTATCTCACCATGGACAACATCCTTGCGCCCATCATCCCACAGCACGTTCAAAACTTCCATTTCCACAGCGGACTCAATATGGTCTTCGGCTACAAGGACAAGAAACCTGTGGCCAGTGACCGTGACGGTGATGGGATACCGGACACCGAAGATGCCTGCCCGGACGAGTATGGCCTCAAGATATTCAACGGTTGTCCCGACCGCGATTGGGACGGCATTCCAGACAAGGACGACAACTGCCCTGACGAGGCCGGACCAGTGGAGAACAAAGGCTGCCCATGGGGCGACCGCGATGGCGACACGGTGCTGGACAATGTGGATGATTGTCCCGATGTGGCTGGCGACCCTGCCAACAAGGGCTGCCCTTATGGCGACCGCGATGGCGACACAGTGCTGGACAATGTGGATGATTGTCCCGATGTGCCTGGCGATCCGGCCAACAAGGGCTGTCCGTGGGGCGACCGCGATGGTGACGGTGTTCTTGACAATGTGGACAAATGCCCGGATGTGCCCGGCCCTGTTGAAAATGAGGGATGCCCTTATGGTGACCGTGATGGTGACGGGGTCATGGACAATGATGACCGATGCCCAGATACCCCCGGCCCTGTGGAGAACGCTGGATGTCCTTGGCCCGATACGGACGGTGACGGGGTGTTCGACCATGTGGACGATTGTCCACGCACACCCGGCCCGCCAGAGAACAAGGGATGCCCTGTCATTGAGGTGCAGGAACAGGAGGTGCTCAACACCGCATTCTCAAACCTTGAATTCGAAACTGGCAAGGACGTGATCAAGGCATCGTCCTATGGTTCGATGGACGAGTTGGCCGATCTGCTCAAACGCAAGGAGAACTATCGCCTGCGCATCAGCGGCCATACAGATAATGTGGGCAAGCCCGAATCCAACTTGCGCCTCTCTGAGAAGAGGGCCCGCGCAGTGGAGAGCTATCTGAAAAACAAAGGGGTAGCTCCTGCACAGTTCGATGTGAAGTGGTTCGGACAGACCAAACCGGCCTATCCCAACGACACGCCCGAAGGACGACAGAAGAACCGGAGGGTGGAGATGGAGGTCGTCTTCGACTGAGACCGCCCATGGTAGAAATGAGAAAATGGCCTTCTGCGGATGCAGGGGGCCATTTTTATTTCCAAATGATCTGAATGACTACGAGTTTCACGCAAAGAGCCCAGTGTTGACAAGGGATTGTTAATAATTCGCAACGATATTGTATGGCATGCCCGCTATCCGGGAAATACTTTTGCGGCCACAAATCAGACCTTAACAACTATTCCAGATGAAATCGATCTTCTTAGTCCTTTTTTCAATTTCCGTTGCCTACACTTCCAGTGCATCAGGTGTGTTTGATGGAGCCGACCCTGTGAATATCAGCATCATGGCGAAGGACAGTGGAGAGGAGATACTTGTCGATGTGGCCGCAGAGGTGGAAGGCAGTGTCACCCTGTCCATTTTCAGTGAGACAGGTGAAATTGTAATCAACGAGCATCTGAATGCCGGTGGCAATCGCATAAAACTGCGTCACCTCCGCCCAGGCCAGTATGTTGCCGTGGTGAGGCAGAACGATGAGTTCCGCCAAAAGCAGACCTTCAAGGTGAACTGATCATTCGCAGCATAAAGGGAGCGCCCCTGTCCGCATCAGCCGGGCAGGGGCGTTCTTTGTTAGCAATGCTGCGCAAAAGGCGGTCATCGGTCGGCCATGCCAACGCTTCGTTACGCTATGTGCCCACCTCGGAGAGCCAATGGACCGCTTTGTCCGGATAACCTGAAACCCTTGACAGCAGAGGGCTGGCGGAGGCGCGGGACTTCTGCTGGGAGGCGCGGGACTTCTGCGGATTGGCGCGGGACTTCTGCGGATTGGCGCGGGACTTCTGCGGATTGGCGCGGCACATTGGCCGCATGGCGCATTGGAACAGCAGATGGGCGGGTCACATCCGCTTAGTGACGCATCTCTTTCACGGCATGTTGCAATGCCTTGGCTCGATAGTGTACGTCATTGTCGATATGATGAAGTCAAGCTGCTGAATGGTGAATGACGCTGCACCATCAGCAATCACTTCTGCTTCATCGTGTTCACATTCCATCCCAGCCCAAAGGAGAATCGGAATTCATCCAGCGGACGGTTTCCCCAAGGCGTGGCGTGCTTGCCATGTACGTAGCGCACGTTGGTCATGAAGTGAACGAAGCGGCTCACATAGAAATTGAGTCCGGTGGTGAGTGAAATGTTGGGAACGACAGTGCCTGTTGAACTCACTGCGATCTCCGCCCCCTCATCGCCCCAAGGCATGTTCTTTTCGGCCTGCACATAACTTGCCCCAGGTTGAATGCCGATGTAGGGGTCGAAACGTCCCTTAGGGAAGTGATAGTTGGCTCCGAAGAATATGCCGTGGTTGTGCCGCAGGTCGCCATCGCCCTGTGTGTCGATAAAGTAATAGCAGTCGCCCCGCACCGAGACATTCCTGCTCAGGAAAAAGTCCATGTCGCCATGGATGTAAATGTTAAGTGCACCATCATTGATGAGTACCGCAGGGGTGATGGTGGCCTGCGCCCTGAGAAGTCCCTTGCGGACGATCTCGGGCCTTTCTTTCTGCTGTGCATTGACCGCAACGGCTATAAGCAACAAAGAGGGGAGGAGGGATGCTCTTACCATAGGTCGGCTATTTTGTAGTTGAGACTGACTGTGAAAAGAAGATGTCCTTCAAGGCTGAAACCGCCATATTCGTGAATCTCGAACACATCATTATTTACATGGGCCTCCACATGGTCGCCAAGGTGGAACATGTACTGTGCCTTGAGGGTGATGTCGAAATGCTCTGTCAAATTGAAGTGGTTTCCTATTCCCGCTTGGATGGCGGCACTCCAGCGCTCCATGCTGTTGGCCTCATTGCGGTTCTCTGCCACTTTGGTATAATCAAAGCAATGACCCATCACGATGTAGGGTTTCATCAGTTGTTTGAAGCCCGTCTGCTTCAGCGGGTAGTACATCACCGACCAGCCGATGTGGGCATCCTGCCGGTGGCCCACCCCACTCAGGTCGGTGTTCATCCAATCCGCGAACCATTCGGTGTTCACCTTTTCATGGAACTGAAGGCGGAACTGACCACCGACCCCGGTGCCCAGCTCGCCCCAGCTTCCGTGGTTGAATGTGCTGACGGTGGTTCTCATGCCCATCGAGAACATGCCTCCGTGGTTTTTTTTCACTTTGAGTTCCGATTGGGCCAAAAGTCCCAGCGGCAATAGACAGATGGTGATCATTGCGATTGTGCGTGCCATGGCGTCAGGTGTTGGTCTGGGGCTATAACTGAAAAACAGGGGTGGATATTGCATCCAATGCCCGTGTTTGAAAAGTCGTGCAACATTACTACATGAACTGGCCCTGAAGCAGGTCTATTCGACCACGGAAAACGACAGGTGGCGACCGCCCGTGACGCACTATCTTTCCAACCTCAACCGCAGCAGATGTCCTCAGAAATGCCATTGGCCACCCGCGTGGTGAACCGCATGTTCGACAACGACCCTTTCAGCCAATGGCTCGGTATTGTGCGTGTGGAGGACGGTGCGGGCAGCAGTGTGATCCGAATGACTGTCAGCGAAGAGATGCTCAACGGATTCGGAATCGCGCATGGAGGGATCGCCTATTCATTGGCCGACTCTGCCCTCGCATTTGCTTCCAATGGGCACGGTATCAAGAGTGTGAGCATAGAGACTTCCGTATCGCACACACGGCCTGTCAAGGCAGGAGATGTGCTGACGGCAACTGCCCGTGAACTGAGCCTCACTTCACGATTCGGGATCTATGAGGTGAGCGTGGAGAATGCCGATGGCAGGACCGTGGCACTGTTCAAAGGCACGGTTTTCCGAACCGGAGAGCCTTGGGATGTATGACCTTTGCAAGCTTCACTCAGACCCCTTGCATAATTGCGCAATCTTTTGACCTTTGCAACCCAATTGATTCAAAGCTTTAAGCCATGATGAGAACACTATTCCTGCTCATTGCCCTTGCCTTGGGCACCAATGCCGCATCGCTTGCCCAGTGCATCGAAGGCAACTGCTATGATGGCAATGGGAAATTTCTTTTCGAGAATGGTGACATGTTCAACGGTCTTTGGAAAAAGGGACTGCAGGACGGTTATGGAGTCTATGACTTCAGGAATGGAGATGTGTATAAAGGGGCTTGGAAGGCCGGAAAGATGGATGGGAGAGGAACCTACGTCTATGCCAATGGAGACAAGTATATCGGGATGTGGAAAGATGCCAAAATGGAGGGCCGTGGTCATTTCCATTGGAGTCTGCCTGGCGACCTCATGTCCAATGCCATCTATGAAGGAAATTTCAAAGCTGGAAAGCCAGTGAATATCGAGGTCAAAGACACAGGTGTTCCGTCACAGGCGCCTAAGATGAAATGAGCCTGCTGCCGTTTCACAAAGATTAACGATGACAATAGTTCGCCCAGAGTCATTTTGACCTTTCTTCGCGCAGCATTGTCGCACTCACCAACTTTACAGCATTCAAACCCAACCAAGTCTTCACAACATGAAAAAGATTTTACTCACGATCGCGATCTGCTCCGCATCATACGCCACATTCGCCCAGAAGATCGCCTACGCTGACATCAACGCCATCATCGGAGTGATGCCTGAGAATGAGAAGGTGAACGAGGATCTGAAGATCTATGCCACAGGCCTACAGAAAGGATTGGATGATATCCGTGCGCAGCAGGAGCTTTATGCCAAGAAGTTCCAGCAGGCACTTGCCAAAAAGGATACCGCTACGGCCGTAGGCATTCAAGAAAAGGCCATTGAGGGCGATAAACAACTGCAAGAGGCCACTGCCAAGGCCGAACAGCAGCTTCAGCAGAAACGCGGTGAGATGATGCAACCTGCCTTGACCCGCATTCGCACGGCCATGGAAACCATTTCCAAGCGCGATGGCTATACCTACGTTCTCAATTCTATTGACGGTGCAGGAACATCTGTTGTGCTG
The DNA here is from genome assembly GCA_021739625.1 of Flavobacteriales bacterium. Lineage (GTDB taxonomy): Bacteria > Bacteroidota > Bacteroidia > UBA10329 > UBA10329 > UBA10329. Next base: position 38,576 of record JAIPBJ010000018.1, read on the forward strand.
TATGGTCCCGAAGAGAACAACATCACCATGAAACTTGTGGATGAGTTGGGAATCAAATTGGAGGGAAGGCAGGATGCAGCCCCGGCCCCGGCTTCTGCGCCATCTGAACCAAAGGATCCTAAGAAGAAGTAAATCGCAACCGGATTGAACACTGAGGCCACCTTGATCGCATCAGGGTGGCCTTTGTGTTTCATGGCACCATGGCCATTTAGTGGCCCTGCATCTGAATCGATGTGATCGGCCTAAACTTGATTCAAGGATAATGTTCGCATGATGCGTACCCTCGGTGCGTGCCAAAATGAGATGGCTATCTTTGATGCTCAAATTCAATTGACAATCCTTCATGAAGAAATTTCTCATACTTCCGATTCTTATTTCCACACTCTCATCAGCATCGGCCCAGGAGCTGCTGCGTGGCCCTTATCTCCAATTCCCTACAGACCACAGCATGAAAGTGATGTGGCGTACCGATGTTCCCACATCAGGCAGGGTGTATTATGGCACTTCGCTCGACAACCTGATGGACAGCAATGTGGAAGTGACCGATGAAGTGACCGACCATACAGTTCAGATCACAGGCCTTGAGCCTTATACTGAGTATTATTACGCTATAAGTGACGGTAGCAATGTGCTGAGCGGTGGCGATGCCTTGCATCGTTTCCGCACATGGCCTACCATTGGCACCGACATGCCGGTGAGTATCTGGGCCATAGGTGACTTCGGCAAAGGGAACACCAAGCAGGCCAGTGTGATGCAGGCGTATGAGGATTATGCGGACGATGATCTGTCGAACGTATGGCTGTGGCTTGGTGACAATGCCTATGACGAGGGTCTGGACGAGGAGTATCAGGCCAAGGTCTTTGACCCACAATGGGGAATGACCGACCTGATGAAGCGCATGCCATTCCTTGCAACGCCCGGAAACCAT
>JAIPBJ010000179.1 GCA_021739625.1 Flavobacteriales bacterium
ACTTGCCAAGCGGAGTTACGAGAGGATGAGCTATCCGATCTATGACTTCACTTCCAGTGGGCTCACGCATGGGAATCAGATCACTGGATTCAAGAACAAGTATCGGGTGCCGGGGTCCCGTTTCGGATTCCGCAATTTCGCAACCATTGATTTTGACTGGGCCAAGCGCGAGTTGATCTTCCGCATTCACGACCGCTTGGGAACCAAGGTGTTCAAACACGAGGTTCCCTTCAGCGAACTGGGTCGGTAATGAGGCCCCTGCTATCCATGGCAGACTCCATGACAGCAAAGGCCGATGCAATGAAGCACCGGCCTTTGCCGCATAAGCGATAATCATTTGTGATCAGCTGCCCAACAGCCCTTTTTTCAGGTCGGCATCCACAGGGTCGTTGCTCAGCCAGATACCGAACAGGGCCTTCTTGAAGTCCAGTCCATCGATGGTGGTCAGCAGCTTTCCGTTCTTCAGGGTCTGCACACCCTTTCCAGGTACATAGAACAGCTCGAAGATGTTGCCCTCCACAATGGCCTCCTTCTTGAAATTGGCGACAAACTGGTCGATCTTGGATTGGAGCGGGGCTGTTTTACCACCTGTCGATTTCTTGAAGCCTTCGGCAATGGCCTCGCTCATGTTGTCGCTGCTCACCATGCCCGAGGTGATCTGAAGACGTATGCCGATAGGCTCGTCTGCATTAATGAGTGCATTGGCGTCAGCACTTTTCTTCGGAGTGTATAGGCCTGCCACATAAAGTTTGAAGAATGCTTTCTTCCTGATTCCGGCACCGTTGAGTTTCAGACTGTGGTCGCCCGCTTTGACACTGGCCGGAACTGTGACGTCATTGAGCGTTACCTGCGAAAATACAGGGGTCATCATGGCTGCAAGAGCGATTGTGAGAATGGTTTTCATGAGGTTGATCTGATTTATGGATTTCAGCCCAAAAATAGCTTTGGACCGTTAAAGGCGGTGCATTCAATCTTCGTACCAGTCCCTTGCCTTGCTAAGGTCCACCTTGTAGAACTGATTGGGCTGGCTCCAAATGATGAAATAGGCATTGTTCTCCTTGATGCCAAGACCCACCGCCCCACGCAGGCTCTCGTCCCATGCCTTGGGCGAAGCTTCTGGGCTCCATTCTTCGGCCTGTGCGGGATTCACCCATTTGATGCTGGCCACAAGTGCCGATGCGCTCAGCATCAGTGCCGAACATCCGAAGGCGACAGCAAGTATGCGCTGGCCCCATTGGTCTTTGACGAACATTTTCTTCTTTTTGATGAGTCGTAAAGGTAGAATTATCGGATAATGGCACGAAGAGGATCTGTGACGCATTGGAGCGACTGCGAACCGGGCTTTAGCTTTGCGCGGCCACCGTATATCCGGCACACCATGTTGGGACTGAAACTTGCCACCGACCCACGTTGGGCCGACATCGCATCAAAGGACATGGCCGAGATCCTCACCGATCATGCCTATTGCGAGCAGAAGGCCGCATCGAGTGCCATCTCGTTCATTGTGGCCTATCCCGACAAGGACGATCTGGTGCAGGCCATGACCGAACTGTGCCGCGAGGAGATGATGCATTTCCAGATGGTGCACGCACATATCCTGGAGCGTGGCCTATCGCTCGGCAAGCAGCGCAGGGATGATTACGTCATCCGCATCAATGCCTTCTTTGCCAAAGGCGTGACCAAGCATGAACGACTTGTTCAGGATCTGCTCATTGCCGCACTTATCGAGGCAAGGAGCTGCGAGCGTTTCAGAGTGCTGTCAGTGCACATTGCTGATGAAGGGCTGGCTACCTTCTACCGCGACCTGATGGCAAGCGAGGCCAACCACTATGCCATGTTCCTCCGGTTTGCACGGAAATATGGCCATCGCGATGAGGTGGACCGTCAATGGCAGGCCCTGTTGGAGTTTGAGGCCGAGGTGATGGCCGAACTCGGGCGGGAAGGCCTCATCCATGGCTGAGATTCAGCCGCGCACGGCCGATAGCCATTTTTCGGGAAGATTCATGCTGCGGTTCTCCACATAGTCGAATCCTACGATGACGTTCAGCCCCTTGGCGGCAGGCCGTTCGCCCTTGCCGTCATCTTTTGTGATAACGCACTCCAGATGCACACTCTTGGTGCCCACCTTGCCTACACGCATATAGACTTTCACCTTGTCGGTCAGATACACGGGTTCCAGATAGTCGATGGACACGTGGGCCAGAATGAATCCCTCCTTCTTCCAATCGATGAACGGCCAGAGCGCATCTGAAAATGCCATGCGGCCCAGTTCCATCCAGCTCAGATAGACCGCGTTGTTCACATGGCCCAACATGTCGAGGTCGCGGAAACGCAGCTGCACATCCACATTTGCCTGAAAATCCTTTGGTTCAAATTTCATGGTGCGAAGATGCGTGACGCTTCGAAAACTCCTGCGGTCGAAAATGAAATCCTGTTAAAGTTGATGAAATTGGTTGCGGTCTGCACCCGATCCAGTAGGGGTTGCGGTATATTCGCGCTGAATTATAGATTGCACCACCATGTCCAAGAACATCCTCAAGACCACTATTGCGATAGCAATGGCCGCTTTGCTGAGCAACGCTTCCATGGCTCAGATACAGACGCCTCGGCCCAGTCCGCTGGCCACTTTGAAGCAGGCCGTGGCCCTGACAGAGGTGGAGGTCGTCTATTCGCGGCCCGGTGTCAAAGGACGCACGGTGTTCGGTGATCTGGTGCCTTTCGGTGAGATATGGCGGACAGGTGCCAACGCGGTCACCACCATTGGCTTTGCAGATGATGTGACCATCAATGGACAGACTGTGGCGGCCGGCAAGTATGCGCTCCTCACCATTCCCGGAGAGAAGGAGTGGACCGTCATCCTCTCTAAGGATGCCGAAATGGGCGGAGTAAGCGACTACAGGCAGGAGAATGATGCAGCACGGTTCATTGTCAGACCACGTATGCTGCGCGAGACCATGGAGAGTTTCACCATAGACCTGCATGGTTTCAAGGATGAAGGGGCCACACTTTCACTGCTCTGGGAGAATACGGCCATTGACCTGACCTTGACCATGGACATCGACAGCAAGATAGAGACGGCCATCAGGACCACGCTCGCTGGCAGGCCCGAGGATGTGAAGGCCGGTGATTACCACAGCGCAGCGGTCTATTACATGGGCAAGGGCAAAGACCTTGACCAGGCGCTGATATGGATGGAGAAATCTGTGGAACTACGTCCTGATGCGTTCTGGTATGTCTATCGCCATGCCGAGCTGCTGCTGCAGATGGGCAGGAGAGAGGTGGCCATGGCCACTGCTGAGAAGTCTTTGCAAATGGCCCGCGAGAGCAAGGATGGCGACCATGGCTATGTGAAACGCAGTGAGGATTTCATTGCCAAACTGAAGGCCGAATAGGCGCAGACTGCACTTCCGGTGCCCAGACCTTATCCCAATACCCCCGCAATTTGTCACTTTCTCTGATCCGTCAGCGAATTTCCGGACTCCGCACCCGCTGTGAAGGCGATGGGAATGAGGACGGCATCTCCTTGGCCCACTTCACCTCTGTATTCGATGTGCCAACCGCCCATTGGTCGCCAATGGTGCAGAAAAGTGGAAACATGCTGCTGTCAGCTCCTTATCTGGCCGCGCTGGAGCAGCATCCATATCAGGGCATGTGTTTCCATTACGTGATCGCCTATCGCGACACAGAGCCGGTAGCACTGCTCTATTTTCAGGAGACCGATGTCCATATTGCCAATGTTGACCGCAATGTGGATACCGAGAAGGTGGGCGACAGGTCTATTCTGTCCCGGGCCAAAGGATTGGTGATGAAGGGTCTGGAGAGTGTACGGCTCCGTCTGCTGGTACATGGTAATCTGCTACAGTCAGGCGATCACGCAGCTTTCTTTCATGCTTCACTCGGGTCGGAGGCACGGGCCAGACTGGTGAACAGGGCGTGCAATTTTGTGATAGAGGCCGACCGGTCGGGAAAGAAGATTCGGGGGCTGTTGGTCAAGGACATCACCCCCGACATGCAGGACGAGCTGCAAAAGGTCGATGCCGAACTGACTCCTTTCGAAGTGCAGCCCAACATGGAGGTGCAGATCAGGCCTCACTGGCAGTCCTTCGATGATGTGCTGAACGACTATTCGAGCAAATACCGGGTGAGGGCCAATGCCGCCACCAAAAAGGCAGCACATCTGGAGGTGCGGATGATGGACGAGGCCGACATTCTCCGCCACAACGACCGCATCATGCAGCTCTTCAAGAACGTGGAGTCGCAGTCCGATTTTCACATGGTGAGCATCCATCCCAGCTATTTTCTGGATATGAAGGCCGCCTTGGACAGTCATTTCGTGATGCGCGGCTATTTCCTCGGTGATGAACTCATCGGGTTCTGCTCATACGTCAGTGGCATGGGGCACAACTATGCCGGTTTCGTGGGCATCGACTACGCGTACAACAGGGACTGTTGCCTCTATCAGAACATGCTTTACCGGCTTCTGGGCGATGCGATCAAGGACGGGGCGACTTCGGTCGATCTCGCGCGCACCGCCATGGAGATCAAGAGCACCATCGGGGCCGAACCTGTGGGCTATCGCCTCATGGTGAAACACCTCAACGGGGTTACCAACAGCGTGGTCAGGCAGTTCATACGCAATATCCGTTCAAAGGAGTGGGAGCAGCGCAGGCCTTTCAAGGAGCAGGCATGAGACGCTTCACCAGACTGAGAAGTTCAGTCTGAACACGAGGGTTCCCTGACACTATCTCCTTTCCGAAAACGGCATCACCACCACCTGAGAAATCAGTCACCATACCGCCAGCCTCTGTCACAAGGAGAATCCCTGCGGCCACGTCCCAAGGACTGAGGCCATATTCATAGAACGCATCGAACCGTCCGCAGGCCACATAGGCGAGGTCGGTGGCGGCAGAACCCGGCCTGCGGATGCCGTGGGAGAATTGCATCAGATGCCGGAACAGTTCCAAATAGCCTTCCAACCGCGAATAATCGTAGTAAGGGAATCCTGTGCCGATGAGTGATGACGCCACATCGGGGGTCTCC
>JAIPBJ010000019.1 GCA_021739625.1 Flavobacteriales bacterium
GTCGGTGAAACCATCGCTGATTTCGATCTCCTCACCTTCCAACTGGATGGAGCGATAGGTGCGATTGCCGCTGGCCTTGCAATGGTCTGGCAATGTGTCGGCATCGATGCTCAGGGACCAGCGGACGCGCGCCTGAGCGAATTCGAGATAGCCTGCCGGGGGGTCGTGCGTGTGCAGGTGCACCGTGTTGCCTTTCACCTCTCCGAAGATCCATTGCAGCATGTCGAAGAAATGCACCCCGATGTTGGTGGCAATGCCGCCCGACTTGGTCACATCGCCTTTCCAGCTGGTGTAGTACCATTTGCCGCGCGAGGTGATGTAGGTGAGGTCAAAGTCATAGATCTTGTCCTTCGGGCCATTTGCCACACGCTCTTTAAGGGCAATGAGACTGGGATGCAGCCGCAGTTGGAGAATATTGAAGATGCGTTGCCCGGTCTCCTCTTCCATCTCCATCAGGGCGTCCACATTCCATGGATTGAGCACCAGGGGTTTTTCACAGATCACATCGGCACCGTTGCGCAGCCCGAAACGGATGTGCGCATCATGCAGGTAATTGGGTGAGCAGATGGCCACATAGTCCAGCCGATGCCCGTTGCGCCTCAGTTTGTCCACGTGGCGGTCGAAGCGTTCAAACTCTGTGAAGAAGTCGGTCTCTGGAAAATAGCTGTCTATCACGCCCACGCTGTCGAACGGGTCGAAGGCCGCAAGCAGCGCATGGCCCGTATCCTTGATGGCCTTGAGGTGGCGCGGGGCGATGTAGCCGGCAGCACCTATGAGGGCAAAGTTCTTGACTGAGGCCATGGACGGGAAATTTGTTGGTCTGTTCCGGTCTTTGTTAAAACACCGGGCGTCAGCAGATTAAAAGAGTGTATAGACGAAAGGTGCAACTGCACTGCCTCCTCCGAAGACCAGCAGCAGACCCAACAGCATCAAGGTGATGATGATGGGCGCCAGCCAGAACTTCTTCCGCTCGCTCATGAACTGCCACAACTCGCTTAGAAACTCCATGTGAAGGCTAATGTGGATGGATTGGGAAAATGTGAGATTTCGGGGCGAAAGATAGTGTTTGACCTTGTGGCTCATGGAGTGCCCCATGCCCTATGATACTTAGGAAGCCAGCATCCGCAGCATGTTGGCGATGAACGGCTTCAGTTCCTTCCTCGGCACGATCTTGTCCAAGAAGCCATGCTCAAGAACGAACTCGGAGGTCTGAAAATCCTTTGGCAGATCCTTGCCTATGGTCTCTTTGATTACACGTGGGCCTGCAAAGCCGATCAGTGCGCCAGGTTCTGCGATGTTCAGGTCGCCCAGCATGGCAAATGATGCCGTGATGCCGCCTGTGGTGGGGTCGGTGAGCAGGGAAATGTATGGAATGCCCTTTTTCGAAAGCAGAGAAAGCCTTGCCGAGGTCTTGGCCATCTGCATCAGCGAATAGGCCGCCTCCATCATGCGTGCCCCGCCCGACCGGGAAATGACCATCAGTGGCACATTCTCCTCAATGCAGCGGTCGATGGCGCGCGACAGTTTCTCGCCCACAACGCTGCCCATCGATCCTCCGATGAAATTGAAGTCCATTGCTGCCACAATGAGCTTTTCACCGTCAGCAGTGCCGATGGCCGTGCGTATGGCATCATGCAGTCCGGTCTTCTCGCAGGTCTCCTCCAACCGTTCGGTGTAGGGCCGCGAGTCGGTGAAATGAAGCGGGTCGTTTGAGAAGATCTGCTCGTTGAAAAGCTCGAACCGCCCATCATCGAACAGGATGTGGAAGTATTCCTTGGACCCGATGCGCTGGTGGTGGCCGCATTTGGCACACACCCATAGATTGGCCTCGTTCTCAGCGGTGGGAGTCACCTGCTTGCATCCCGGGCACTTGTGCCACAGGCCCTCAGGGGTCTCCTTCTTGTTCTGCGTGGAGGTGGTGATGCCTCCTTTTATCCGTTTGAACCAGCCCATCCGTTCTCAATTGACAATGAACAATTCTCAATGAACAATTTACCTGATGAACCTGATCGCCTCATTTCGCAATTGTTCATTGATAATTGCCAATTGATAATTGACCTATGCAATGGTGATCTCCTTGCTCAGGTAAACATCCTGAATGGCATGGAGCAGTCCGACACCCTCGGTCATTGGTTTTTGGAAGGCCTTTCTTCCTGAAATGAGCCCATGACCACCAGCGCGCTTGTTGATGACGGCAGTTTCCACCGCCTCGGAAAGGTCTGTGGCACCGGCAGATGCACCACCGCTGTTGATGAGACCGATGCGGCCCATATAGCAGTTGGCGGCCTGATAGCGGCACAGGTCTATGGGGTGGTCGGTGGTCAGTTCGCTGTACACATTCTTGTGTGTCTTTCCGTAGTTCTGAAGCGCGTTGTAGCCGCCATTGTTGGTGGGCAGTTTCTGCTTGATGATGTCGGCCTGAATGGTGACCCCGATATGGTTGGCCTGTCCCGTGAGGTCGGCAGCGGTGTGATAATCGACCCCGTCCTTTTTGAAACCGCTGTTGCGCAGATAGCACCAGAGCACGGTGGCCAGGCCGAGTTCGTGCGCGTATGCGAATGCCTCCGATACTTCCACGATCTGGCGTGCACTTTCGTCAGACCCGAAATAGATGGTGGCCCCAACGGCTGCCGCACCCATGTTGTAGGCATCGTCTATCGTGCCGAACATGATCTGGTCGAACTTGTTGGGATAGGTGAGCAGCTCGTTATGGTTGATCTTGACGATGAACGGGATCTTGTGGGCGTATTTGCGCGAGCAGGAGGCCAGCACCCCGAAAGTGGAGGCCACCGCGTTGCAATCGCCCTCGATGGCCAGTTTCACGATGTTGTGCGAATCGAAGTAGATGGGATTGGGGGCAAAGCTGGCCGCAGCCGAATGCTCGATGCCCTGATCCACCGGCAGGATGGACACATATCCGCTGCCGCCCAAGCGGCCGTGACCATAGATCCATTCCAAGTTGCGCAGCACACGGCTGTTGCGGTTGGTCTCAGTGAAGTGCTCTGAAACGAAATTCCCACTGGGAAGGATCAGACTTTCCTTCGGAAAAGTGGTACAGGTGTGATTGAGCAGCGAATCGGCCTTGTTGCCGAGAAGTTCAACTATTTTGCTGTAAGCCATGTTCTACACTGTTTTTTCTAAGGTCGGCAAAGCTAAGGAAATTCAAAAGCGTGGTCGAATGCGCACCACACTTGAGAAACCCGCCTCAGAAGGGATAACCGATACCGATGTTGAGATTGACGTCCGAGAATCTGAAACGGTCTATCACCCATCTGTTGCCCTCCTCGAAACTTGGATCGTGAAACGGTGTGGCCACATCGAGACGGATGACGAAGAAGTTGAAGTCCAGACGCAGACCTACGCCCATTCCAAGGGCTATCTCCTTATAGAACCGGGTGAAATCGAAGTTGCTGTTGGGCCGGTCCTTGTCGGGTTTCACCAGCCAGATGTTGCCGGCATCGGCAAACACGGCCCCCTTGAACCAACGGAAGATGTCGAACCGGTATTCGATGTTGAATTCCAGCTTGATGTCAGCGAACTGGTCGCGCAGGTTGAGCGAATCTGGCAGCGACCCCGGCCCGAGCGACCGCACCCGCCAGGCCCGTATGCCATTGGCACCGCCCGCGAAGAAGCTGCTTTCGAACGGCACCGCACCCAGATTCAACAACGGATAGGCCAGTCCATGATAGGCCCTGAACACCGCCTGACTGTGTGTGTTGATCATCACGTAGCGCCTGAAGTCGATCTCGTATTTCAGATACTGCGAGAAGGGGATGTTGAACATGCGATAGCTGCCAGTCGTGTCCTTGTCGGCCTGTGCAGCGGCAAAGATCCCTCTCAGCAGATTGCCCGAACTCTCCAGTTTCAACCTCATGAATGAGAAATTCTCCCGCTTGTTAAGCTTCTGTCCCGAATAGATCAGGGTGTAGTTGGTGGCCGTGGTCATGTGTGGGCGATAGCTGTTGCGCAGCAGTTCATCGCGCAGCCCTTCGATCCGCGCAATGAACTGCGGATCCTCGTTGTAGATGTTCACGAAATTCACTTCCAACGGATTGAGCCTGTGCTGCAGATTGAGGCCCTGTGACCACTGGTATCCGAACCGTCCGGTGAAAATGGAACGGGTGTAATCGGGACGCTGCTGGAAGTTGTAGGCCACCGACATGATGGTGCGGGGATTGCCATAGCGCAGCAGCCTGTCGGTCTTGAACGGGGCGAGGAACTTTGGGACCGTGAGGCTTATCTCCGGGCTGAATTCCAGCGTATTGAACGGAAGCCCGTCCCAGATGGGCCTGTCGGCCACATTGGTGGAGACGACCTGCGTCTCGATACCGCCCCGCAGCTTGAATTCAAGGATCTCGGCACCACGGAACAGGTTGCGGTTCTGATAGGTGATGGATGCCGACACGCCCAGATTGCCCTCGGTGTTGGTGCCCTGCGCCTCGATGGCATACGACTGCTGCATGGCAGGCGACAGTTGGATGTAGCAGTCCAGCACGTGGCTGCCATCGGCTTCTATCCTGTCCTGGAACGAGACATTGATGAGCCTGAATGCACGCAGACTCGACAGATACTGGTAGGTCAATTCCGACCTGCGGATGCGGTACAGGTCGCCCTCGTTGAAGAACAGCTTGTCATAAAGCATATCGGGCCGATACTTGAACCTGCCATCAGCGATGAAGTAAATGCCGTTGTAGAACAGGGTGTCCTTGGATGCGAACGGCCGCTTGGGGTCATGGTCGGTGTGCACATAGATGTTGCGGATCGTATAGGTCTGATGGCCCTTGGACTTTACAAGGGCCGTGTCCTTTCGTACAGGCCCTTCGATATAGAGCGTCATGTCCACCTCGTGCGTGCCTGTCGCAGAATCGGCCCTGAAACGCACATAGCTGTCATCGAAGGCATAGAATCCGTTGCTCTTCAACAGGCGGTCGATGCGTTCACGTTCCTTTTGGAACTTTTCCACATCATAGTTCATGCCCGGCCTCACGATGCTCGACCGGCCCGTTTCCGGTTTCACAAGACCTGCGAGGTTGCGGTCGGTGATGTCATATTTGAAAAGCCTGACACGGTAGGGGATCCCCGATCTGACGGTATAGTAGGCGCGGGCCTTCCTGTGCTTCGGGTCGAGGCTCACCGAATCGGTCACCACCGCGTTGAAATGCCCTTTGCCGCGCAGATAGAATTCAAGCTGCTCGGCAGATTTCTTGGCCATCAGGGCGTCATAGATCACCGGTTCCTCGCCTATGTCCCTCAACCACTCCCAGAACGACCTTCTCCGTTCCTTCGGGTCTTTGCCCTTGGCCACCCTTCTTATGTTGCGTGCCTCGTTCTTTGCCGCTATGCGCTTTCCTGCGGCCTCCATCTTCTGTTCATTCACCAGATTGAACACCTGCAGGTGGAACCGATAGAAGCCGAGGATCCTCCGGTTGGGCTTCTGCCTGATGAATCCTTCCAGATCGCTCTTCGAAACGATGCGGCTGTCGTTCACCACCTTGTTCTTCACCAGCAGATGTTCTCCCTGTTCCAACTTGCGGGTGGGCGAGCAACCGCCCGCCAGCAGGGCCAACATGAGGCCCAGGGCCGCAACATGCAGCCCTAGCAAGGATGGATGGGAGAATTTCAGACCTTTAGCCACGGCTGTCGCATCTGATGGCCCGGATACAAATACTACTCCAAGTCTTGTCAGTCACACGTTCTGAGATTCAGCAGATTCGGGCACTCCAACAGCGGCCGGAGCGGAAGGCCACAGGGCTCTTCCTTGTCGAGGGCGTGAAGGTAGTGAGCGAACTCATAGCCTCGCGCATCACCGTGGAGGCCCTCTACTGCACAGACCCGGCCTTTCTCGACAGCATGCAAGGTGATTTCAGAAGAGAAACGGTCACTTCCAAGGATTTGGAACGGATGTCATCGCTCACCACCCCCAATGCCGTCATCGCAGTGGCGCGGATCCCTGCTGTGGAGAAGATCGCGTGGCATGACGACCTGATCCTTGCCCTTGACGGCCTGCGTGACCCGGGCAACTTGGGCACCATCATTCGCACGGCCCGCTGGTTCGGTGTGCAGCAGATCCTATGTTCTGCCGACTGTGTGGACGCGTTCGGTCCCAAGGTGGTGCAAGGGGCCATGGGCGCACTGTTCCACACCTCCATCATCCCATGCGAGCTGAGATCCATGGTCGGATCAGCGAAACAGGAGGGATTCAGGGCGGTGAGTGCCACGCTGGAGGGAATTCCCGTCCACGGGGCAGACCTTTCGGGCCGCATCATGCTGGTCATCGGAAGCGAGTCGCACGGGGTGAGCAGTTCAGTGCGGGAGGTCTGCGACATGGAGGTGAGCATTCCTTTCCATGGCCTTTCGCAGCCTGTCGAATCGCTCAATGCGGCCATAGCTGCCGGCATCCTTATTTCTGAACTGAGACAGCACGCTGGCCATGTCGAGCAAGGATAGGATGATCCTGGGCATCGACCCCGGCACGGTGGTCATGGGCTATGGGGTGCTGCACGTTACCGACAGCGGGCTGAAGGTGGTGGCCCTCGGAGTGATCAAACTCGACAGGTTCAAGGACCAGGCCACGCGGCTCAAAGTGATCTTCGACCGCACCACGGCCATCATGCGCGAGTACTGCCCCGATGAACTGGCCATAGAGGCCCCGTTCTTTGGCAAGAATGTGCAGTCCATGCTCAAACTGGGGCGGGCCCAGGGCGTGTGCATCGCGTCCGCATTGGCCCTCAACATCCCTATTGTCGAATATGCGCCCCGCAGGATCAAGCAGTCCATCACCGGCAACGGTGCCGCATCCAAGGAGCAGGTGGCCGCCATGCTGCAGAGCATTCTCAAGACCTCGATGGAGGAATTCCCGATGGATGCCACCGATGCGCTCGCAGCGGCCGTGTGCCATCATTTCAGCGCAGGCCGCGCAGGCATTCCCACCGCAGGGGCAGGAGGGAAGAAGGCCTCGGGCTGGGCCGCATTCCTCAAACAGAATCCCGACAGGAAACTGTGAGCCGGGCAATGGCTGTTGTCGGTGGCATTGCCCCGCCCGTTCCGCCCGCCTGCGCCTTTGGCTTTTCCAGTGCCCGCACAGATTCCCGCCCGGCAAACGGAACATCCCGCCAGATGCGGGAGAGGGGCCGGGCGTGCTCGGCCCTCGGCAAACTGCGCCTGATGATGTTGCGGGGGAGCATTAATGGTTTCCGTTGAATGGGACATACCATCCGCTTCCATCACAGCCACAGCCGTGAACAGCGGCATCTTTTCCGCTATGACAGACACGTCATCCTATGATCCATATCACATATTTACCATTATTTTTACATCGTCCGTCAGCACTTTGAGCCATGCCGCTGCTCGTTTTATCCCTTCCGTTGAAGAAAATGCCTGTTCCGTCACGGTCGGAAGCAGTTGAAACAGCTACGGAAGCAGTTCAAACAGACACGGAAGCACTTCAAACAGACACGGAAGCAGTTCAAACGCCTACGGAGGCAGTTGAAACAGCCACGGAAGCACATGTAACTTCTACGGAAGCAGTTTAAACTCCTACGGAAGCAGTTCAGATCGCTACGGAAGCAGTTGAAACAGCTACGGAAACCATGAATATGGCAACGGAAATGGTCCATTTCCCAGTGGCTTCCCCTCCGGGACTGCCCGTGGCCCTTCGGGCTATGACGCTGCCCATTTCCCAGCGGCTTCGCCTGCGGGACTGGCCATGGCCCTTCGGGCTATGAGGCCATCCATGGCGCGGCAGGCCCACTCTAAAGCAATCGCAACGCTGCCCTGCGGCTTTGCACACCACCTGTTTCACCGGCCTGCTACCTTTGAACCGCATTCGGTCACCATTGTGCCGTTCCGCCTTCCTCCCATGTCTGTTCGGTTATTGACCCTCGTCCTTCTTTGCGTCATCTGCGTCAGCGAGGCTTCCGCCCAATGCCAGAATGTGGCCGTTGGCAAACCCGTGACCGCGACACCGGGCGTCTATGCCGGGCAGGTGGCCTCCAATGCCGTGGATGGCAGTTGTGGCAGTGGTTGGAACTCGGGCGGGTTTGCTCCGAAGTTCATCCAAGTGGACCTGCAGGCGCAGTTCACGGTGAACAACATCAATGTGATGTTCGACATGTCGCCCAACGGCAATGTCAATCATGAGATCCGGGTGTCGCCCGACATGGTCACATGGACCCTTGTGGACAACATCACCGGGTTCTATTCCACAGGGCAGCTGATCGAACGCTGCTACAGCGGGGCACCATTGACCAATGTGCGGGGCGTGAGGATAAACTCATTGGCCTCGCCCTCGTGGATCGCCATTCGCGAATTCGGTGTCTATACGCTGTCCTCGCCCACCGTGCCTACCATCGCTGCCAGCGGGCCGCTCGATTTCTGTCAGGGCGGGTCGGTAACGCTGACTTCAAGCGCGGCCCCTTCCTATCTATGGAGCAACGGTGCCACCACGCAGAGCATCACCGTGAGTGCATCGGGCACCTACACCGTGACCACGAGCGAGGCTTTGGCCTGTGTGCAGGGAACGACCCCCTGCACCTCTTGCAGTTCGGCCAGTGCATCGGCCACGGTGACGGTGCATCCACTGCCCGTGATTGCGGTCTCCCCGGCAGCTCCGTCCATTTGCAGCGGTTCGTCCGTGGCACTCACGGCCTCCGGTGGCAGCACCTACAGCTGGACACCCGCCACGGGGCTCAGTGTCACCACGGGCGCTACGGTGACTGCCGCTCCCATTACCAACACCGCTTATACGGTAACAGGCACGGATGTCTTCGGGTGTGTCAGCACTGCCAACATATCGGTGAGTGTGACACCAAGGCCTGTGGCTGCGTTCGCTGCTCCCTCGGTCTGCATGGGTCAGGCAACGGCCTTCACCGACCAGTCTTCGGGCAGTCCTGTGCAGTGGGACTGGGACTTTGGCGATGGTGGCACGGGCAGCGCACAGAATCCCACGCACAGTTACATCGGCCTTGGACCATTCACCGCCACGCTCATCGTCACCGATGCGGCAGGATGCAAGGACACTGTTGCTCTGGGCGTGGCGATGGACCCCATTCCCGTGGCCGATTTCACCGCTCCTGATGTCTGCTTGGGCGTATCCACCTGCTTTGCAGACAACAGCACCATTTCCTCAGGAACCATTGCCACTTGGGCATGGGACATGGGCGACCCGACCTCAGGGCCTTCCAATACATCGGCTCTGGAAGACCCCTGTCACACCTTCACCGCGGACGGCACATTTCAGGTCGGGCTTACCGTAACGTCACAGCAGGGCTGCCAGCACAGTATTTCCCAGACCATCACGGTGCTGCCATTGCCCGATGCCTCATTTGCTGCGGCCGATGTGTGCATGGGTGCGCCAACCCTGCTCAACGACCTATCGACCGTGCCTGCCACAGCGACCATTGTTTCGAGCGCGTGGGACATCGGCAACAATGGAAGCATTGAATACACCACGCACAATGCATCGCACACCTTCGCGACCGAAGGGACTTTTGACGTGCGGCTGGTGGTCACTTCATCTGACGGATGCACCGATGACAGCGTGCAACCGATAACTGTGTACCCCGGGGCGATGGCCGACTTCTCTGCTACCACGGTGTGCGTGGACGAGCCTACCATTTTCACCGACCAGAGCACTGTGAATGCGGGAACCATTGTGGATTGGCAATGGGATTTTGGCGATGGCGGCACCAGCACGGTGCAGCACCCCACCCATACCTACGCAACGGACGGTATGCACACCGCCAGCCTGAGCGTGACAACCGACAATGGTTGCGGCCATTTGGTGGCGTTGCCGGTCGAGGTGTTCCCATTGCCTGTGGCAGATTTCGCCACAACGGATTTCTGTCCGGGTGTCGAAGGGAATCTCACGGACGAGAGCGTAGGCACCATCGTTTCTTGGTCGTACGATATGGGTGATGGTTCCGCGCCTCTCATCACGCCAGATCCTGCCCACACCTACAGCCTTGCCAATACCTACGCTGTGCAGCTTGATGTGGTGAGTGCCGATGGATGTGCGCACGACACCACCATTTCGGTCGTTGTGTACCCCGCGCCTCTGGCTTCATTCACCGCCACCGATGTGTGCGCAGGCGAACCGAGTGTGCTCACCGATCTTTCATCCGTATCGAACCCATCCAACATTATGGACTGGACCTGGGATGTGCTGGACGATGCATCCATTGACTACACCACCCAGAACGCCACCCACGTTTTTCCAACAGAGGGCAGCTATTCTATCCGCCTAAGTGTGGAATCTACTGGCGGATGCGTGGATGATACCCTGCTCTCGGTTACCGTATTTCCCATTCCACAGGCTGCATTTACAGTTGAAGATGTCTGCTTTGACGAACCGAGCCTGTTCGTGGATGCCAGCACGACCGCTTCGGGCAGTGTGGTGGACTGGGCATGGGATTTTGGCGATGGGAACACAAGTACCCTTCAGCATCCTGAGAACACATACACCTCAGCGGGCAGCTATACCACCACCTTGACCGTTACCTCCGACAATGGATGCATCAACAGTACATCATCTGATGCAACCGTGCATGTGCTTCCCGCTCCTGCATTTCAGTCGGTGGCGGTGTGTCAGGGTTTGGAGACGCCCTTCACCAACAGCTCTACTATTCCCAACGGAACCATCGCTTCGTATCAATGGACCTTTGGCGACCTGTCCAGTTCTACGCTATCTGACCCTGTGCATACTTATCTGGTGGCGGGCATCTATCCGGCAATGCTTATCGCTGTTTCGGACGAGGGCTGTGAGGCAGAGGTGACACAGGATGTGGAGGTGTTTCCCTTGCCGGAGGTCGGTTTCAGCACCACGCCACAGTCGGGCTGCGAGCCGTTGCAGGTCAGCTTCACCGACCAGAGCACCATTGCCGCTGGCTATGACCTCGCGCTCTGGCAATGGGATTTCGGGGATGGCAGCTCAGACCGTGACCCTCTTCAAAACAACACTTACCTGAATCCGGGCACTTATGATGTCACGCTCACGGTCACCTCGGCCAATGGATGCATCGACTCGATCACGCAAAGCAATACCATTGTGGTGCATCCCCGGCCCGAAGCGCTCTTCTCTGCAAGCCCGCAACCTACCGACATGTTCGACCCCAACATCACATTCACCGATTCCTCTGAGGTGAGCAGCGGCACAATCATTTCGTGGCACTGGGATTTCGGGGATGGGATGGACACGCTGGAACAGCACCCAATTCACAGCTATCTTTCAGAGGGCACCTACCCCGTGGCGCTAACTGTGCAGACGGATCAGGGCTGCGAGGACGTGTTCGGTGATGAAGTGGTGATCCGGCCTGTGTTCACCATCTATGTGCCCAGTGCTTTCACGCCCAATGGCGATGGGACGAACGAAGTATTCCTGGCCTATGGAGAGGGTATCCGCAGTTTCGAGCTGCTTGTGTTCAACCGCTGGGGCGAGCGGGTGTTCTCGTCCTACAGCATCGGTCATGGATGGAACGGTCAGAAGAATAACGTGGGTGACCCATCGCCACAGGGCATCTACAGTTACCTGATAACGCTGACATCCATTTTCAGCAGCCGTGTGTATCAGTATAAGGGGGCCGTGTCGTTGACGCGGTGAGTACACCTGCTACCCGTCTCAGATCAGCGCATTGAACGCTTCCTGTATCGCAGCAGCCAGCCCGGCCAGTTCCTCATTGCTAATCTGCAACTTGGCATTGGCAAAGTTCATATCGCCCATGGTGCGGATGGGTATGAGGTGAATGTGCGCATGGGGCACCTCCAGCCCGATGACCGCCACCCCGATGCGTTTGCAATCGACCACCTTCTCAATGGCACGGCTCACATCCTTGGCGAACAGTTGGAGACGCACGTAGGTCTCGTCATCAAGGTCGAACAGGCGGTCCACCTCCTGTTTCGGCACTACCAGCGTGTGGCCCTTCGTCAGCGGGCTGATGTCGAGAAAGGCGATGCAATGCTCCATCTCCGCCACCTTGTGGCAAGGAATCTCTCCGTTGATGATGCGGGTGAAGATGCTGGCCATTATCTGCCAACCTCCAGAATTTCAAAATTCACCTTGCCATTGGGCACCTGAATCTCTGCCATATCCCCCACCTTCTTGCCCAACAGGCCTTTGCCAATGGGCGACTCCACAGAGATCTTCCCATCTTTCAGGCTGGCCTCCTTCTCTGGCACGAGCGTGTAGCTCATGGTCATGCCGTTGGCCACGTTCTTCAGCTTCACCTTGCTCAGAATAAGGATCTGATCGCCCGTGAGTTTCGACTCGTCAATCACCTTTGCATCTGCCACAAGGGCCTCCAGTTTGGAGATCTTCATCTCCAACAGGCCCTGTGCTTCTTTGGCCGCATCGTATTCGGCATTTTCCGACAGGTCGCCCTTGTCGCGGGCCTCGGCTATCTGCTGCGATATCTTGGGACGCTCCACGCGAATCAATTGTTCGAGTTCGGCTTTCAAGTTGTCAAGCCCGTCCTGAGTGAGATAGGTGCTCATGATGCTGTGTCTCTTAGGTATATAAACGCAAAGAATCCCGCAGCTGCGGGACTCTTTGCTTGGTCAAAGGTATGAATTTATCTCAGGCCCTTCAGAGTGCTATCCGTAACCCGACCGAATGCACTCCCGCAAATGGGTTGGTGGCGCGGAAAGAGTAGTCGATGCCCAGCTTGCTGTTCTTACCACTGTCCTTTTTGGCCAAAGGCACATTGACCGTGAGGCCGGCCGTAGGGCCAGTGAGCGCAGAAATGGCGATGTTGTTGTCAGCTCCGCTCGAACCCATCTGCAGCACATAGCCGCCACGCAGCATGAAGAGTTCCTTGAAGGAGTACTCCAGACCGAAGTTCATCAGGTCGCGGGTAAAACTGTTCGAGGTGAAGTTGACCGCACCGCTCACCTGATGGACGAGTTTTGTGTTGCGCCAATGGTAGGCCACCCCGATATGCAATGATGATGGCATTTCATATTGCTGTGCGCGGTATTCAAGGGTCAGACTGCGGTCGCTGCCGGGCACGGAACCACGCACACCCAGTCCGTCACCACTGTAGCTCATCGGTGGGCCGACATTCTTCAATGCGATCCCGAACTGGAAGTTGTCCTTGTTCTTGTCCTTGTCACGGCTGCCGAGGCGGGTGGTATATGAAACGCCAGCATCGAATGATACACCTGTTGCACTGAGGTTCTGGATGTTCTGGTTGATCACCCTCACTGTGAGACCGCCATTGATGCTGTTCGAGAAGCTCTTGGCATAGGACAGACCGATGTTGAGATAGTTGGGCGAGAAGGTGCCGATGCCCCCATCAGGGATCTCTGTGGTGGTGATGTCAATGTCACCGAAGCTCATGTTCATCACCGTCAGTCCGATCACGCCCGCCTCTCCCAGTTTCTGAGACACACCGAATGCGTTGATCATCACTCCGCTGCCCACTAGCCATTGGGTGTTGCTGAACAGCACTTCGGTCTTTTGGGTGAATGCCATGCCCGACACGTTGAGCCACTGGGCTTCCAGTCCGCGGGCCGAGGCGGTGTTCGCACTGCCGAAACCGCTTGAGCGTGCCCAAGGATTGATCAGCAGTTCGGTGGCACCCGCCTGACCGGCACGGTCAGAGTTGCCTGCAAAGGCTGGTTGCAGGGCGATGACCGATGCAGCGGTCAGCAGCGATGTTATTAGAGCTTTTCTCATTTCAGTCTTCTTCAAACAGGTCTATGAATACCGTGCAATAATGTGTGATCAGAAGGAGTCGAGGTCCAACTGGCGAACCGTTCCGAACCACTTGATCACCTTCTCACCGATTCCGGGGGCCTCAATGTGAATGAGGTAGACACCACTGGCAACAGGCACCGACTTGTGGTTCTTAAGATCCCAGTTCACGGAAGTGATAGGCGAATCTTTCTTGATCTCGCGCACCAGGATACCGCTCACTGAATAGATCCTCACCGTACACACATCGGGCAGGTTGATGATCTTGACGATGTTGTCCAACTGTGTCCGCTCATAACCTGAGTGGGCGTAGTAGGGGTTCGGTACTGCACGGATGAGGTCGAGTGCGCTCTCGGCAGTTGTCAGATCACCGCGCACCGTGGCGAAATCCCCTGTGCTGAAAGTGTACATCGGAAGATTGTCATTCTCCGGTTGAGTAGCAGTCCACCCTACTGCCATGTCTGAACGGTACGGTCTGGTGACCCGCAGTTCCACTTTCACATCGCTTGAAAGAAGTTGTCCACCATCGGCCAGAAGTGGAAGACCTACCCACATGCAGTCCTTGTAAACCCTGCGTTTCTCAGCATTGGACGGGCTGTAGTTGTTCTCCGAGAGCTTTCCGAAGATGAAAGCACCCTCATCATAGGCGGGAACATCATTGGCAGGGTTGTCGGCATTGTGGCCGAAGATGTAGATGTAGTGCCCGCCTCCGAACAGCACGTTGGGGAATTGGGTGCCCTGATTAAAGTTGTTGTCAAGCACATTGCCTGTGGGGTTCCAGATCATGTCTCCTCCGTTCTCCTGAAGCAACCATGAGCTTTCACCGAAGGCGATGTTCAGCCTTTCACCGGTCTCCACGTTCACCGCGTAGCCAGGGAACCAGCCCATTCCGAATCCGCTTCCGTCCGGACGGCCATCCTGATCCACCGAAGGACTCATGCGCAGGTTGAACCGTTTGGCATCGCCAATGCGTGGAACGCTCTCATCCGCCACCTCCAACACCGGGCTGCGGGACCATTTGCTCGTATCTGCCGTGAAGATCACGTCCACCCCTGCAAGGTTTCGAAGGTCGTTCAATGCCTTGAACTGACTCCAGCTTGGAGACATCACGTCATCCTTGTGGCTTGCCAGTTTGTAGGGTGCCCAAGTGCCACCAAGAATTGTCTCGAACACCTGATCCTTGTCACCATAGTCATCATCACCTGTGGGAGGATCGTTCGGGGCCACTGTTCCAGAACGTATCCAGTTGAACGGAGTGATACCGTCAACATCTGGAATGCCGGTGAGCCAGAAGTTTGTGCCCGAGAAGTTGATGCGCGAATCGATGAGGCCCATGCCCTCGTCCTCAAGTCCAGGGTCGGTGGTCTGCTCCAAGAATACGGACAGTCCCCATTCAGGAATCAGTTTCTCATCACCGTTTGAAAGACCGATGCCCTTGTCGGCATACACGGTCGTAGATCCGCTCACCTGTGGGCAGCCTGCTCCAACGCATTCCAGCGACCAGTAGGCATCGGAAAGATTGCCGGGGGTGATGGTGTCATGCATCTTGAATACGAAGTCTGCCAAGGGCACTTTCTTGGGGTCGATGACTTTGATGTCAACCGGTCCGCGGCCGAATTCGTAAGTGATCTCCTTCACACGGCTTTCAGTGCTCATGACTATTTCGGCATGCGATTTCTCTGACAGCACAAGGTCACGGCCACCATTGCCTTGGCCTTCGATGCGGGTAAGCTTTGGACCATCACCATAGTTCACACTCACAATGGTGCCCGACTGTTCGGGGGCCAGAATGTGTGGAATGCCGGTGACTGCAATTATGGCCCCGCCTGAAGCGTTCTTACGGCCTGCCAGATAGGGCTTCTTCTGACCGTCCAATGAGAACGGATCGTTCTGGTTGTATGTCTTGAAGTTATTGTAGGAATAGGCCACGGCCATGTAGTAGTAGGTCATGTGGTTCACCAGCCTACGGTCACCGGTCGAGAACAGGTCCTGTGTCACGCGGAATGAATGTTTGAGCCCTTCATTCGAGCCGTTGACCATTTCTACCGGCACGCTGGCATTCAACTCCTCTGAGAAAGTGAAATTCACAAGTTGAGCGATGGGCGCGTTGGTCAACGGATCGATGTTCTTCACATCGCACTGTGCCACCAGACGTGCCACGTCCGGATTCTGAAGGTCGGAGGACGAAACGGTCAGATCCTTCAATTGGAAGATCTGATATCCCTCGAAGCGGTAAACATTGTCCCAATCTACGGTGTCAGGACTTACTATGAACGGATCGATCTGCGCATAATCCTCCCCCTGATTGTTGGAGGTGGATGGGTTGGACAGCAGAAGCACAAGCTCGCGGTCCAATTCAATGACACTGAGATCCGGAGCGTCAGGACCATCGATCAGCACGAAACAGTTGTCGAACAGCGCCTGTGCCTTGTCGTCCACAAGACGCAGTTTCTCTACAGATGCGAATGGGTCGCTGGCATTGGTGGCACGTGCCCACACCACACCCACGGTGAGGTCGTTTACAGCACCCGACTCCAGCGTGAACGGGCCTGCAGACTGCATGAATCTGCGATCGAAGGGCAGGTTGCCCGCAGACTGCTCTGTCCAAACGGCTTGAGGAAGTCCTCCGGTTCCCCAGCCATAAGGGTCTGAATCACCGGGGAACATGTAACCGGCAGTTACTCCAACGTTACATCCGCTGTTGGGGTGGCCGTTTCCACCGTAGCACATCGGGTTGTTGTCCCTCCATATCCCGCGCATATAATTGTAGTACTCAGCAGCTGTCTGAGGATCACCGAACACGGTTCCGTCATTGTTGTGATAGACGAATCTTCTCATTCCGAAACGCTCGTTGTCCACAATGTCATCGCTATAGCCGACACCTATGCCACCATACACGATCCCTCCTTCCGAGATGGCCTGTGAAACCGCGCCATTGGTGTAGAGCGGGTTGTCCACTCCGTCATTGTCCTGATAGGGGCCTTGGAAAAAGTCCACGCCAATGGCCGGTGGGTTGGCACCGTATTGCAGAGGGCCACCGGTACCATCGATCGGGCTGCCATTATAGCAATAGCCCAGACCTCTGCGCACATCACAGCCCACATAGTCGTCCTGAGCGAAGCCAAGGTCTGGATCCACCCATTGTGCAAAATACGTGTTCGCAAGGGTGAACGATCCACGGTTGATGAGTTCATAATTATAGAACGTCATGTCGTTGATCTCGTCATTGGTCGCGAAAGCGAACGCCTGACCACGGATTTCCATGCCAATGGCCGTGCCACCCGATTCTGTGTGGATGTTGCCCTTATCGTTGAACACCCACCAATGGGTCTCGTCACCGAACAGTTTCACCTCACGTTCACGCAGGCAGTTGAAATCCGTTGGATTGATGTCATAGTAGGGATAGTCACCGCCATCCTCAGGGTTGTAACTGCCGTTGCCATCAGCATCGAAGAAAGGGGCGAGGTTGTAATCTTGACCTTGACCGATGTCGCCATGTGCGGGCCAGTTGAGGATGGATGCAGGAATGGTGTAGCCTGAATGGTCAACGTTCTCATCACACTCGGGATCCTCCTTACAAAGATACCAGGCAACGAACTTGTCCACTTCCGCACGGGTGATCTTGAAAAATTTGTCGTATGCGGCACACGTGGCCGGATCGATCTCAGCAGTAATGGTGCTGAGCGGGCCGGGCCAGTAGTCGAATCCGACTTGACGGAAACGCATGGCCGCCAGCTTGAGCTGGTTGTTGATGTCCGTTCCGCCCATCCAGAGCGATCCAGCGAACAGCGAGTGTACGCCACCGCCTTTAGGCACTTCGTATCGGGAAGTTCCCAAAAGGTCCCACCACATGTCACCACCGCTGTGGATGGTGGCCCTCACGTTGTTCAGAGACAGTTCGATGGATGCTGATGGGGGTGCGCACTCTGCTGCAATGCCCTTTGGGCCGGCCGCGTGGGCCGACTTTTTGCCATCACCACCCTTGAACTTTTCAGCGAATGTCGGAAGTGCCATCAGCACTGCCAACGAAGCTGTTGCGAGTATTCTCATTTGCTTTGACATGACCTTTTCGTTTTAATCGTTCCTGATTAGAAGTTGAGCATCAGGCCCACCCTGAACCTCCTTGGAATGGAGAAGTTGGCCGGGTTGTTGGCCTTCACGGAATACAGATCACGGAATGATTGTTCGTTGGTTTGGTTCGAAATGTCCACTTGGCTCTGGGCGGCAGCCAGATATCCGTCATCATTGGGATTGCCAGTGGCACGGTAAACGCTGATCACGTTCTGCGTGTTCAGCAGGTTCTGAAGGTCGATGTAGAAGTTGAGCACTGAGGTCTTGGCAGATTTGCCCTCGGATGCTTTCCTCCAAGTGATGTTGAAATCACGGTCAACACGCATGTCGATACGGAACTGCCACGGTTTGGACGACCCGTTGATAGATCCTTCCAAGAAGCCCGATGCGCCACCGCTGATAAGTGCGTCTGCTGTGGTATTGGTCTGTGCAGAATATGGCGTTCCCGAACCTGCACGGATGATGGCGAAAACACCGAAATTCTCAAACCAGTTGATCACTTTTCCGTTCTTTCTGGTAGTCTTCGGTCCGGTGTAGTTCTTGCCTCCACCGAAACGGTAGTCGGCACTTACCACGATGTTGTGACGCTGATCGAAATCCAACGGTTGGGTGACACGCAGGTTCGGGAAACCGGCATTCACCAGATTCTGGCTTGTTGTTGAGTTGGAACCCGTACCGTCAGCGAACTGGAGCGTATAGGACACGCGCAGTTGGATGTTGTTCGTTCTGCGAAGGTCGTAGGACAGGGTCAGACCTTTGATTGTGCCGAAGTCAAGGTTGCGGAAGGTGAGGTAGGTGCGCGGATAGGCCTCGTTCACGCGGAACACCGTGATCTGGTCACGCATTTCGCGGTAGAAACCGTTGATCTCGATGGCCGAGCGTTTGCTCAGTTTCTGTTTGAAACCGATGGCATATTCAATCGTGGTCTCAGGTTTCAGATCGGGGTTGTTCACAATGTCATTGCCAATGTTCTCTATGAACAGATAGTCCACCAGACTAAGACGGTTGCCATCCAATGGACGCTGGGTCAGTACGTCATAGTTGGCGTAGAACAGCGCATCTTCAGAGATCGGGAATGAGAAGGAGATACGCGGCATAACGTTCACCTGCGGCTCATAGTCCTTGAATGCACCTGATTCGATCTTCGGTGCGCTCGTCTCACCCCCTGAACCATAGGTTGCATTCAGCAGATAAGGTGCTATACCGGTACCAGTGCGCAGCACAGATGGATCGGTGATGACCACGCCCTGAGCATTGTACCACACGTCCCCTTCACGATAACCCACTATGGCAGTGGGGGCTGTACGGTCATTCACATACACCACTGCATCGTCTGAAATGTTTGACGGGTGCGAAACTGAAATACCGCCCGGAAGGGTGTTCACGTCACCTTTCTTAAAGGTCTCGACCAGCGAGTAAGGATCTTTCAGCACCTTCTGGTTGGCATCGAATCGGTCAACGCGAACTCCAACACGGAAAATGAGGTCCTTGAAAGTGAACTCGTCCTGAATGTAACCGGCCATATAGATGGGCTCAAAAGGGGCCACCTTGCGTGTGAACCGGCCATATTGGTCTTTCTCCGTGAAGAAGTCCTCGAAAGTTGGCTTGCCTGACAGGCGTTCGCCCGTATGGTCAAATCCATAGTAGTTGGCCCTATAGTTTCCGTTGTTCAACAGTTCATCGGCACTGAACCAGTTGGTCTGGAAGAATGATGGGTCGAATGAGTCGATGTCCAACCAGTCGGTCCCGGCAGGGTCAAGGCCCAAGGCCACACGCATGTTATAGTCGATGAAGGACTGGCCCACACCCCCAAGCAGGGGGTTGTTGGCATCAACAGGTGTGTACAGCGGGTTGTAGCTGATGGTATCTGTATAGTTCCCATTGGCATCAAAATGGATGATGGGATTGGTCCTGTCCTGTTGAGAAAGGTGGTTGTTCGCATAAAGACGGGTCAATTCCCAAAGGTTGTAGGGCGAGTATCCGATAAAGGCGTCACTGCGCTGTTCATATTCAAAACCAAGGGTGATACTATGATTCCGGATGTCAAAAGCACCTGTTGCGGCCACACGAATCTGGCTCTGATCCAGTTTGCTGTAGGCATCGTATGGATAGCCGGTGTTCCTCCACAGGTTGTAAACATTGAGCGGCAGGTCACCGTTCCTCAATGCCCCACGGTCCTGATTGATCTGCGTCAGGTTCTCATAACGGCCTGCCGGGTCATCATACAGGTTGTAATACTGCTGTGTATAGGCCGACAGTTGAGGATTGACGTCTGATGATGTGAACAGCACGGTGGTGTCACGGTCAGGGCCTTGGAGGAAGCCCGGAAGGCCGGTCACCTCATCAATGCCAAAAGCGTATGTCTTCTCTTTCAACGTTTCGAACTTGCCCACATAGCCATAGCGGAAGAGATTGTCCTCATGCCGCGCGTCCTGCCTGATGCGGGTGTACCGTTCATAGTCGGCCTGAATGCTGTAATAAGCGTTGGAAATGCCGCCTTTCTTACCCTCTTCTGCCTTGGCGTTGTTGAAACGCTGGGTGAAACGTCCGTACACCCTCCATGTCTTGTTGATCTCCTCACCGTTGTTCCCATAATTGAACATCGAGTTGGCATAATCATAAAGTCTCCTGTCATTGAAGTCCATTGATCCGCCCACTTTGAACGTGATGTTGGGAGTGGTATAGAGGTCTATGTTGCCAGAAGCGACAACACCACGGCTTGGCACATTCCTGCGTTGGGCATCGTATTCAAGGTCACTGGTCCTCACGAATTCAGAGGCCAGATAGCTTCCTCCATTCGGGTTGCGGATGATGGGGTTTGCCTGAAGCTCGGCCAGTTTATCATCGTTCACATAATAGTGGCCGAGGGCAGAAGGGCGGGGATCCTGCGTGTAATTGACCTCACCTGCCAGAAAATATCCCAGCAACGGACGTTTTGCCTTGCCTTCAGGATCGGACTTGTCCTTGATACTGATAAGTGGGCCCGAAATGTTGGCCCCAATGAGATGATAGCCTTGTGGGTCGAGCAGATAGTTGTTCTTATCGCTCAGACGGATGCCCCCTGAACTTAGCACTTCGATACTGCCTGTGGTCTTTCTCGAAGCTCCTTTGGTGGTCACAGAGATGATGCCGCCTGTCACGTCACCGAACTGAGCGGGCACACCGCCAGTGAGTACGGTCACCTGCTCGTATGCGCCTTGCGGGAGGTTGGCCGAGCCACGCACCTTCACACCATCTATATAGGTGTCGGTCGATCCTTCGCGTGTTCCTCTCACGCTGCCTATGGCACCGTCATTGTCCTGAACACCTGCAACCGATGTCACAGCCGCGTTGGCACCTCTGCTTGGCATTTTCTCAATGTCCTTACCGGAAACCGTGGTCTTGGCACCACCGTCACGCTCAATCAGAGGAGTCTCATATTCAATGATGGTCACCTCACCGAGCTTGATGCCGGCCGATAGTTTGAAGTCCACAAACGCAATCTGGCCTGCAGTGATGGTCACACCGGTCTTTTCCTGTGCGCCATAGCCCACCACAGACGCTTTCACCGTATAGCCAGAACCCGGTTTGAGGGCCGCAATACGGTATTTGCCGTCAAAGTCGGTCGATGCACCGGTCACCTGCTGGCCAGCCAGCATCACCACCACGTTGGCGAAAGGAACAGTCTCACCGCTGACCTCATCGGTCAGTGTGCCCTGTAGGGTTCCAGTTCCTATCTGTGCATGCACAGCAGCTACTGAAAAAACGGAAATTGTGGCGAGTAGGAGAAGTCTTCTCATCATATCTGTACAGTTTCAGATGCTTCCTAAAAAAGCGCGGCTAAAATAGAAAACATCAATTGGGGTCATGGGAATCATCAAACAAATGTTAAATCGTGTTAAGCATCTAAGCGTAAGGTCGTTGCAGAATGGCACTGTAAGCGATTGCATTTCGCAGGTCGAACCGTTCATCAGCATGAACCTTCACCGCCACTTGTTCAACCGTGCCACGCGGCTCTTTTGTCCTTACAGTCTGGCTTCTCGAGCGTGTTCGGGGTGTAAGTCGCGATGTGCGGACCGGGGGAGTGTGGGAAACCGAAATTGGCACCCGTATATGCACCGGCCTCGGAGCGGGAGTGGGAGTTGGAACCACAGGCACGGGAACGCGCTGTTCCTCGCCCATCAGCTGACGCATCAGTTCTTCCATCGTGCTAGGCTGCTCAGGCGCACGCTCTTGGGGCTGCTGTCTGCGATGCTGAGGTGCCTGTTGCTGTTCCTGCTGCTTTTTCGCCTGCGACTTCTTGTAGGCATTCAACAGGAACCACCCGACCACCACTGCGAGATAGATGATTTCTTCCATGAGTTCTAATTGTGTTCAGTGTTCAATGTCCAATGTTCAAAGTTGTTGTTGTTCCTGTCAGCACTTATTTCCTGACCACCTTATTCAATTCCTCTTTTTCTTCGCCTTCCAACTCTTCGACCTGTTTCCCTTGTCCGATTTTTTTTTCGACTCCTTCATTCTCTTCCGCGTCTCCTTGTCCTGCGATTTGATATGGGCCTTCAAACCCGCGTCAATGGCTTTTTTCTCCTCTTTTTTCAGCGCGGCCTGTTTTTTCTCAGTGGCCTTCTGTGCCTTCGTTGCCTGACTTTGGGCGATGGCAGGTGCAATGCTGCATACTGATAAGAAGACAACGATGGCGATGAGTTTCCGCATGGGGCCAAAGATGGTGGATGAATGGGCCGATTCGGGACTTGCATCCGACTTTTCGTGTTCTGTTTTCATTTTCTGATGATTCGGGCGCCTTTGCCCATCGAGATTTCACTTTCCGGGATTGTGAGTCGTGTATTCTTGCCTGCAACGATGTTTGCCCTTTCGTTCAATATGGGGATTGCACAAATGCGGAACATGAATGGCGAAGGTAAGGGGACTACCTTTGATGCCATGAATCGGTCTTTGCTAGTTGCTGCCTTCTTCGTTTCAGTGGTATCGTCATTTCCTTCATGCGAGAACACCAATCGCTCGGGAATCCCATACGCGCCTGTCAACTTCCAGATCGTGGTCTCGAACCCCGAATTTGCGGCCCTTCAGGCCGTTGGCGGATATGTCTCCATCACAGGTGGGTCGCGTGGCATCATCATCTACCGCGCATCGCCCGATGAGTTCCGTGCCTACGACCGTCATTGCACTTTTTTGCCAGAGGAAGGCTGCCGCACCACGGTCGATAACACGGATATTTTCGCGGTGTGTGATGAATGCTGCGACTCTAAATTCCTCCTTGTGGATGGTACACCCACAGAAGGCCCGGCCGCACTTGGACTGCTTCAGTACAACACCTCTTTCAACGGCAACGTGCTTTGGATAACCAATTAGCCTTTGGCTATTCGCCTTTCGCTGTTCGCGATCATCAGTAGTCAGAAATCACCCATCAATGATTATCGTCACAGGTGCAGCGGGTTTCATTGGCAGTTGCCTGCTTTCAGGACTCCGCAATGCAGGCTATGCAGACCTTGTGGCTGTTGATGATTTCAGCCGCAAGGACAAGCTGCCGAACCTCGAAGGCAAGCCGCTCACCGCAAGGGTTCACCGCGATGAATTCGTCCCTTGGCTGCGCGAGAATCAGCGCATGGTGCAGTTCGTGTTCCATTTGGGGGCCCGCACAGACACCACCGAATCCGACCGCAGCATTTTCCAGCGCCTCAATGTCGACTTCTCGAAGCGTGTGTGGGAATGCTGTGCCGAATTCGGTCTTCCACTTGTGTATGCATCTTCTGCCGCGACCTATGGCATGGGCGAACAGGGGTTTGAGGACAACCATTCCGTGATTCATAACCTCATTCCACTGAACCCATACGGTGAGTCGAAGAACATATTCGACAAGTGGGCCTTAGTGCAATCGAAGCAACCTCCTTCCTGGCAGGGATTGAAGTTCTTCAATGTCTATGGACCCAACGAGTACCACAAGGGAAGGATGGCATCCGTGGTCTTTCACGCCTTTCATCAGATTCGCGATTCGGGTGCGCTCAGACTCTTCCGCTCTCACCATCCCGACTATCGGGACGGTGAGCAGTTGCGGGACTTCATCTATGTGAAGGATGTAATCGAGGTGTGCCTGTTCCTTATGGAGAACCGTGGGAACAATGGCATTTACAACCTCGGCACAGGCACTGCCCGCACCTTCCTTAGCCTTGCCCGCGCCACTTTCGCAGCAATGGGCAGAGCAGAGGACATCCGTTTTGTTGATACCCCGTCCGACATCCGAGACAAGTACCAGTATTTCACAGAGGCCAATATGGCCAAGCTGCGCGGCATAGGCTACGACCGTCCATTTCTTTCCTTGGAGGAAGGCGTGAACGATTACGTGACCGGATACCTTACTACCGGTGCCCGTTTCTGATGGATGGACAGGGCCTTTCGGGCCTATTCTGTCTTCTTACCAGTATGTCAAAGAACGCGCAGGCTCCCTGTGCCCCTGCTCTGCCAAGCGGGGAAATCATTGATTCACAAGATGTAGGGAGAAAAATTATTGCTTGATGATGCGCTTCACTATCGCACGGTTGCCCATCTGCACGCGCACCAGATACATTCCTGTTCTGTACCTCGAAAAATCGATCTTCTGACTTTTGATGTCAGGAACGAAGACACCCTGATCGATCAGCCTGCCGAGTGCATCGCATATCTCGTATGGCATATCGGTCTTGACGGTGAATTCGAAGTCGAACACCGCATCATCTTTCACAGGGTTGGGATAGACATTGAAGTCGCCCTCGGAGTCATCGCCATCATCACCCAATTCTCCATCGCGGCTGCCATCGCGGAAAAGTGGTGCCGTACTCTGTGCGGTGGTCGGAACATCGGTCACCATCTGTCTGGTCTGCATAGCGGACTGACCCAAGGCATTGCCCTTGTCGATCAATATCCAGACCATCACCAACGTAACGACCGCTGCTGCTTTCAACAGGGTATGTCCTTTCAGAGCTGTGGGGTAGTGTGCTTTCATGGCAGATTGATTTTGATGGTTCCTATTTATATATGCTTCAAAGTTTGTGATTCAGATGCGAATTCGGGGATGTGCGTGTGCGTTTTTTGAAATCCCGGTGAGCTGCTTTCGATTTGATGAGGTGAAATTACACAGGGGATTCGGACCGGCCAAACCAAAGTTTTGCAGATTCTATACAGGCTAAAGTTGTCAAACAGAGAATACGAAAAACATAAGTATCAGTAAATCAGATTATTGAGCTAACAATTTTTCTCCGAAAATTACAGTTCTAACGGCTTTACAACTTATTGCCGAAAATTACAGTTCTAACGGTCAGAATTTGGGTGAAAATGACCTGTTTCAGGTATCCTCAATTCAATTGCAATGACTACCTTGATGCTGCAACAAGTCATGGACAGCGGAAATCTCACACTTCATGTATCCCGCTTGTTTATTGGGTTTTGTACTTGTTCTGATGGTGAATTGAATGATACGGTGACCCTTCCCACTATTACAATTCCGAGCCTCTTTGACAAAACAAAAATGTAGCAAATTATTACATGTCCAAGCCACCCACCGATAAGGTTTTTCAGCTCATCAAGTCTCTTACAAAGGCAGAGAAACGCTATTTCAGACTCCACGTGGGCAAGCATGGTGCTGAAAAGAACAATCACCATGAGCTCTTCGATGTGTATGATGGTCTGGAGACCTTCACAGAGGAAGCGCTGCTCGGTGCATTGCACAACAAGGCCATCAAGAATTCGCTGCCCACTGCCAAGTCGCGGCTCTACGATGCGGTGCTGCGGTCATTGGATGACTTTCATGCCAAAAGTTCGATAGATGCTCAGCTGAAGCGCACCTTGCATTTTGTTGAGATACTCTATAAGAAGTCGCTCTATCATCAGTCGCACAAGCTGTTGGAAGGTGCCAAGAGACTGGCCTATCAATATGACAAGCACACCTCGCTGCTTGAGATTTTCATGTGGGAGAAGATGCTTATCGAGAAGGACAACTATGAGAATGTGGGAGAGGGGGAACTGGAGGCCATGATGGCCGAGAACACCCGCATCATCAGTCTAATTGAGGTGTTCAACGATTTCTGGGGAATCAAGAGCCGTCTGTTCCACATACTCAACCGCAAGGGAAAGGCGCGCACAGAGGAGGGGCTGCTCAAGCTGAAGAGCATCATTGACGATACGTTGCTCAACCGCAATCCCGACCACATCTTCCACGAGTCCGAGTACCTCTACAATCATATATATAGCGCCTATTACTTCGGGGTGGGCGACTACGCCAACTCCTATATCTATCTGGAGAACAACGTTCGCCACATTGAGGCCAACCTGCACAAGTTCAGTGAGGAGCCGAACGTCTATTTCTCCATCCTCACCAATATCGTGTACATAGCCAGCCAGTTGCACAAGTACGAGGAGGTGTTCTTCTATCTGAAGAAATTGCGCGAGCTGCCTGCGACAATGGACATCGAGAACAACGAGGATCTGGAGATAAAGCTCTTCTCATCGGCCAACAGCATCGAGTTGACCATCTACTTCCTCACAGGCGATTTCGAGAAAGGACTGGACCTCATTCCGCAGATCGAGATGGGGCTTGTGCAGTATGACCACAAGCTGAACAGCGTGCGCAAGGCGTTCTTCTTCTTCAACATCGCCATTATCTATTTTGGGGCGGGCCGTTACAACGATGCGTTGAAATGGACCAACCGCCTGCTCAATGACATCGAAATCAGTAAGAGCCTCGACATCTATTGTTTCGGGCAGCTGCTCAACCTGCTCATTCACATTGAGCTGAATTCGAAGAACCTGCTGCCCTACTCATTGCGTTCCACCCAGCGCTACATGAGTACGCGCAACCGATATTTCAAGTTCGAGGAATCATTTCTCGAGTTCATTGGAAAATTGTTGAGGTCTGAGGATGTAGAGGCCGAGATGGAGCACTACGAGGTTTTCCTCGAAAAGATGAAGGAGCTGAAGAATGATCCCTTGGAAAAGAACGCCTTCGAGTACTTCGACTTCGTATCGTGGGCCGAGGCCAAGGTCACCGGGCGGTCATTTGCGGAGGTGGTGCGGGAGAAATCGGGATTGGGAGCAAAGAAGGGCGGGTCATAGATTATCCCGCAACTCTACCAGAAACCCTCTTATCTCTTTGAGGCGTGCGACCACTTCGGTGGTGTTGACCGTCTCGGACCTGTTCTCGGTCATCTTCTTTTTGGCACCGGCCAGTGTGTAGCCACGCCCCTTCACCAGATGGTGAATGAGCTTGAGATTCTCCACGTCCTTCTCGGTGAAAAGACGGTTGCCCTTCTTGTTCTTCTTGGGTTGCAGGATATCGAATTCCTTCTCCCAGAAGCGGATGAGCGAGGTATTCACGTCAAACATGGCGGCCACCTCTCCAATGGTCCAATACATCTTGGTGATGGGTCTTTCTTTGTACGGGGCCATGATCAGCGAATTACGAATGGTACGAATCTACGGATGACAATCTCATTGTTGCAGGGAAACCGGCAACACGTTGAGATCCATTTCAACATCAGTCAAAGGACTGGTTCGATCTTGAGCTCAACTCCACCACCTTGTCATACTCCTCTGCCGTCAGGTCGTTGAAGAAGAAGTTGATAGGGTTGATCTTCTCTCCGTTCTTAATGACCTCATAGTGCAGGTGGGGTGCCGTGCTGGTACCTGTACTGCCGATGAATCCGATCACGTCACCGCGCCTCACTTTCTGCCCCGGCCGAACATTGAACCGGCTCATGTGTGCGTAGAGTGTCTCGTAGCCAAAGCCATGATCGATGATGATGTGATGGCCATAGCCCCTGTTCTCAATCTCCATTTTGGTGACGGTCCCATCGCCCGTGGCAACAATCTCTGTGCCCCGTGGGGCTGTGAAGTCGATGCCCGTATGGAAATGCTTGATCTTGTAGATGGGATGGATGCGGAAATTGAAACCGGATGCTATACGGGTCAGCTTCTCGTTGCTCACCGGCTGAATGGCCGGTATGCTGGCAAGCATGACCGTCTTGTTCTTGGCCATTTCTATCACTTCATCGAATGAGCGCGACTGCACCACGAGTTTCTTGGTCAGCTGGTCGAGGCGCATGGTGGTCTCTGTCACCAGATCTGCGTTGGCGAAGGCGTCCAGGTGGCTGTAGCGGTTCACACCACCGAAGCCTGCTTCGCGCACACTTCGAGGAATGGGTTCTGCCTCAAAGATCACACGATAGATGTTGTCGTCCTTCTCCTGCAGTTCGGCCAAAACCTGACCCACCTGCAACATGCGGTCGTTGAGCACCTTGTACTGAAGCTCGAGCTGCGCAATGTCGCGCTTCAATTGCTTCTCTTTCGGACTATCGAAAAAGGTGGTGAACATCACAAGCACTATGGCCGAGAATACCGTTGCGGTTGCCACATAGCCCATCACACGCAGCAGGACCTGTTTCACAGAAAGGGTCACCCTCCGATAGGTCAACGTGTGCTTGTCGAACTGGTACTTGGCCCTTGCCATGCCTTGTGATTCTATACTTTTGGCCTCCCTTTGACGGGAACTCATCGGGCGAAAGTAGCGAAATCAGAAAACCCGCACCCAATTCATCCCATCATTAGGATTCCTTAAGAAGTTATTCCCCTATCCGTACAATTGATGACCTCCCAGAACATTCGCCAGACCTTCCTCGATTTCTTCAAAGAAAAAGGCCATGCCATTGTGCCCAGTGCGCCATTGGTAGTAAAGGACGACCCAACGCTCATGTTCACCAATGCGGGCATGAACCAGTTCAAGGACATCTTTCTCGGCAACCGTCCGGCAAAAGAAACGCGAATTGCCGATACGCAGAAGTGTCTCCGTGTGTCAGGCAAGCACAACGATCTGGAGGAAGTGGGCGTGGACACCTACCACCACACCATGTTCGAGATGCTCGGCAACTGGAGCTTTGGGGACTATTTTAAGAAAGAGGCTATCGATTGGGCGTGGGAGCTGTTGGTGGACGTCTATAAACTGAATCCGGAACTGCTCTACGCTACGGTCTTTGAAGGGGATGATGCTGACGGCCTTCCCGCTGACACCGAGGCTGAAGACCTTTGGAAACAGTACCTCCCTACAGACCGCATCCTGCGTGCAAGCAAGAAGGACAACTTCTGGGAAATGGGCGATCAAGGGCCGTGCGGTCCCTGCACTGAGATACACGTGGATCTGCGGTCTGATGCCGACCGTGCCAAAATTTCGGGGCGCGAATTGGTGAACAACGACCACCCGCAGGTGGTGGAGATATGGAACCTCGTCTTCATCCAGTTCAACCGCAAGGCCGATGGTTCGCTTGAGCCCCTGCCTTCCAAGCACGTGGACACTGGCATGGGCTTCGAACGGCTTTGCATGGCCCTTCAGGGCAAGACATCGAACTATGACACGGATGTGTTCTCGCCACTCATCGCTGCGATCTCCGAAATGGCCAAAGTGCCCTACAAAGCGACTGACAGCAAGCAGGATATTGCCATCCGCGTGATCAGCGACCACATCCGCGCTGTGAGTTTCGCCATTGCCGATGGTCAGCTGCCGGCCAACAACGGTGCGGGTTACGTCATCAGAAGGATCCTGCGCAGGGCCATCCGATATGGATACAGTTTCCTTAATGTGCATGAGCCGTTCATGTACCGTCTTGTGGAGGTGCTTGCCACCCAGATGGGGCCTTACTTCCCAGAGATGAAGGCGCAGCAGAAACTGGTCGAGAAGGTGATTCAGGAAGAGGAGCTGTCTTTCCTGCGAACACTCTCGAAAGGCATAGAGCGGTTCAACGCATATTTGGACGGTATGAGCGGCAAGGTGGTGGACGGGCAGTTCGCCTTCGAACTGTATGACACCTTCGGTTTCCCCATCGACCTCACCGAGCTGATGGCCCGCGAGCGCGACCTGACCGTGGACAGTGAAGGTTTCCAGAAAGGACTGGCCGAGCAGAAGACCCGCTCGCGCGCTGTGGCCACCACCGAGAACAGCGATTGGACAACCGTTCACGAAGGCAACAGTGAGTTCATCGGTTATGACCATGAGGAGTCGTTCACAAGAATTCTGCGCTACCGCAAGGTGAAGAGCAAGGGCAGGGAATTCTATCAGGTCGTTCTGGAGCAGAACCCGTTCTATGCCGAAGGTGGCGGTCAGGTGGGGGATGTCGGGTCCATCTACAACACTTGGCATGACAACCCTGATATCGATCCCGTGACCACCGTGTTCGCTGAGGTGTTCAACACCACCAAGGAGAACAACCTGACAGTGCTGCACTGCGACAAGCTTCCCAGCGACCTGAAGGCCACCATCCATGCAGATGTGGATTTTGTGAAGCGCGCTGAGGTGAAGCGCAACCATTCTGCCACGCACCTGCTCCATGCTGCGCTGCGCGACCATCTGGGAGACCACGTGGAACAGAAGGGGTCGCTTGTCCATCCCGACCACCTGCGTTTCGACTTCTCGCATTTCGCGAAGCTGACAGAAGAGGAACTCGCCCATATCGAATGGTTGGTGAACATGCGCATTCAATCGAACATCGAACTGGAGGAATTCCGTGCCATGCCTATCGAGGAGGCGAAGGCCATGGGCGCTATGGCACTGTTCGGTGAGAAGTATGGCGACCATGTGCGTGTTGTCGTTTTCGACCGCAGCACGTCTGTCGAACTTTGCGGGGGGACGCACGTCTCGGCCACAGGCGAGATCGGCCTGTTCAAGATCGTGTCTGAGGCATCGGTGGCAGCTGGCATCCGCAGAATAGAGGCTGTGACAGGAATGAAGGCCCTTGTGCATCTGAACAATGCCGAGCGCAAGGTGACCGACCTCAAGAACCTCCTGAAATCTCCCGAGCCCATCAAAGCAGTTGAGCAGCTCATCGCCAAGAACAAGGAACTTCAGCAGCAATTGGAGAGCCTCAATTCCAAAGCTGCATCTGGTCTGAAGGACGAATTGCTCGGCAAGGCCGTTCAGAAGGACGGACATCGCCTCATCGCCCAACGCGTTTCCCTCACCGATGCCAACGCATTGAAGAACCTCTGCTTCCAATTGAAGGAAACACCCGATCTCATCGCTGTGCTGGGCACGGTGAGCAACGGGAAGCCCACCTTGCATGTGGCCATCGGTGAGCAATTGCTGAAAGAGAGAGGGCTTGATGCGGGGAAGATCGTCCGCGAGCTCGCCAAGCACATCAAGGGCGGAGGCGGAGGTCAGGCGTTCTATGCCACAGCAGGCGGCACCGAGGAAAGCGGTCTGGATGCAGCGATCTCGGCTGCTGCATCGCTTGTGTAGGGGCGCGATGCATTGCGTCTCTGCGAGATTTCCCATCTTGAACACGACTTCTGCCAAGTGGTGGAGATGTGCTTTCTGCAAAAGCACTTTCCGTTAAGAACTGCTTTTTGAAGAAAGCATTCAGGTGCAATCTATCTACTTCGGTCATCTCCCCGACCCGCCTCGGCTATCTTTGACATTTCCTTTGGAAAATCTATGGAAGTGAGAAGCATCGTCATCATAGGCAACGGCATCAGTGGCATAACGGCTGCGCGGCACATCCGCAAGCGGTGCGATGATGCCATCACCGTCATCTCGGCCGAGAGCGAGCACTTCTTCTCACGCACTGCGCTCATGTACATCTACATGGGCCAGATGAAGTATGCGCACATCAAGCCCTACGAGGACCGTTTCTGGGAGAAGAATCGCATCTCGCTGAGAAATGCCCGCGTTGCTGAAGTGGATTTCGAAGAAAGGAATCTGTCTTTCAGCGATGGCAGTACGATGGAGTATGATGTCCTGATACTCGCCACAGGTTCAAGCTCCAATAGGTTCGGCTGGCCGGGGCAGGACTTCAAAGGCGTGCAAGGGCTGTACAGTCTGCAGAATCTCGAAAGTATGGAGCGCGACACGCAAGGCATCGGCCGGGCCGTGATCGTTGGAGGTGGCCTTATCGGCATCGAAATGGCCGAAATGCTCGCAACCCGTAGGATCCCGGTCACATTCCTTGTTCGCGAGGAAGGTTTTTGGAACAACGTGCTGCCCAAGGAAGAGTCGGACATGGTGACCCGCCACATTCGCAGTCATCACATCGACCTTCGACTTTCAACTGAATTGAAGGAGATAACTGCGGATGAAGGTGGTCGCGCAAGGGCCGTGGTCACCACTGCCGGAGAGGAGATTCCGTGCCAGTTTGTAGGGTTGACCGCAGGTGTGCATCCCAACATCGACCTTGTAAAGAACACCCCTTTGGAAACTGACCGGGGCATTCTCGTTGACAGCTTTCTGCGCACCAACATGCCGGATGTCTATGCCCTTGGCGATTGCGCCCAACACCGCGAGCCGCAGGCAGGACGCGCATCCATAGAGCAGGTGTGGTACACCGGCCGCATAATGGGCGAGACCGTGGCGGCCACCGTCTGTGGCGAGCCGACAGCCTATCGGCCCGGCATCTGGTTCAATAGCGCCAAGTTCTTCGACATGGAATATCAGACCTATGGAACTGTTCCGGCCCAACCCCGGCAGGGATCTGACAGTCTATGGTGGGAGCATCCCAATGGAAAGCAGGGCCTGCGAATCGTTTTCGATTCCCGAACGAAGGCGGTCCTCGGCTTCAATGCCATGGGCATCCGTCTGCGCCACACCGTCTGCGACCAATGGATACGCGAAGGTGCGCATCTCGACCAGGTCATCAAAAATCTCAAACAGGCCGATTTCAACCCCGAGTTCACGCCATTCGCTGTTCGCTATTAGCCATTCGCTTTTCAACTCCCAACTCCCAACTCCCAACTCCCAACTCCGAACTTCCAATGACCCACTCCCTTGTCAATCCCTATCCCGCTGGGCAGGACGCAGTGCAGCGCATCGCGTTGGGCGCATTCGCCATCGGGCTGTTGGCATTGGTCATTGCCGCTTTCGGGCCGGGCGAGGAATTCCCACAGCTGTTCTTCTGGTTGGCGGTGGTGCTTGGCCCTACTGGCGGGGCGGTCTATGCGGTGCGCAACTTCCTCCACAGGCCGGCAGGTGTGAGGAATGAGCAGGTGTGGCATCGCTCGCTGTTCAATAGGGGCATGGTAGCATGGGTGTTCGGTATCGTGCTTACGGGGTTCTACATCGCGCTGTACTGGGGTCCGGACAGCTACTGGGGCAGTGCGGCACTCGTCCGCGTGTTCGACCCGCTGAGCAACCTCCTCACCGGCAGTCCGGCCGATCGCTGGTTCCTCTATGGCGCGGTCTATACCATGGCGGTGCTGGTGATGGGTCTCCGTGCCATCGCCAAGTATCGCCACTCCAACTATCAGGTGGTGCGCACGGGCAGCATCATGTTCTTCCAGCTCGGATTCGCGTTCCTCATCCCACAGTTTCTGAAAGCGATGGACAGGCCGGAGTTCTACTTCAGCTATTTCTGGCCGCTGAAGCCCGATTATCTCTGGCCCGAGGGAGGTTATTACAGTTTTCAGTGGATACTTGACAAGGGGGGGCTGGGCCTGTGGATGCTGCTGTTCGCGGGTGTGATGACTTTCATCGCCACACCTGTGCTCACCTATTTCTTTGGAAAGCGCTGGTATTGCAGTTGGGTATGCGGCTGTGGGGGTCTGGCCAACACGGCAGGCGACCCGTTCCGCCAGCTGTCCGACAAATCGTTGAAAGCATGGAAGGTGGAACGGTGGATGATTCACAGTGTGCTGCTCATTATCATCGCCATCACACTGCTGCTGTGGGTCAATTCATTCTTGGGCGGCAGCATCTTGGGCAACCTCTCGCACACCCTGTCGAAGCTCTATGCATTCATTATCATTCAGGCATTTTCGGGGGTGATAGGTGTAGGATTCTACCCGTTGCTCGGAACCCGCGTGTGGTGCCGGTTCGGGTGTCCTATGGCGGCCTATCTGGGCATATTGCAGAAATACTTCTCACGCTTCCGCATCACCACCAATGGCGGGCAGTGCATCAGTTGCGGCAATTGCAGCACCTATTGCGAGATGGGCATCGATGTGAAGGCATACGCGCAGCGGGGCGAGAACATTGTAAGGGCCTCGTGCGTGGGCTGCGGCATCTGCGCCACGGTGTGCCCGCGCGGGGTGCTGAAACTTGAGAACGGCCCAACACACCGCGACCGCGAAGTAGGGAATCCGATCGTTTTCGGCAATGATGGGTTCAGACTCCGGCCTTGAAGTAAATGTTGCAACTATTGTAACATTTCTGGCCATTCACGTTTAATGCGGGGTTTTATCCTTAGCATCCGAAATGAAGACTGTTGAAGAACTTGAGAACATTCTGGCCACCCAAGAGGGGACGAAGCAACGCGCGCGCACCCTTCTTGAACTGAATGAATCCCTTGGCAGTACCGACTTCCTCCGTTCTGTGCAAATATGTCGCGAAGCGGTGAAGTTGGCCAATGAACTGAATGACGAACCGATTCTTGCAGAGGCCCATATCGATCTGGGCAATGCGCTTTGGAAATTCGGTGAGAACGAGGAGGCGCAAGGAAACTATGTCAAGGGGCTGGCCATTTACCAGAGACTGAACGATCACAAGGGGATGGCGGACGCCTACTGTGGTCTGGGCATCGTCCATGGCAGCCTCAACGATTCGGCCAATGCGTTGGAGTTCTTCGAGAAAGGGGTTGCCGTCTCCACCCGGTCGGGCAATGATGTGATGTTGGCCCACAACCTCGGGAACATCGGCCACATCCATGCAAATCTGGAGGACCACACCACAGCGCTGAGGTATTTCGCAAAGGCGTTGGCCATCGACCGCGAACTGGGCAAAGAGGGGCTTCAGGGCGTGTCCAACATGCTTGGCGCCATTGCGGGCGTGATGGTGGTTCAGGGCGAGTTTGACGGGGCCGTAGCGAAACTTGAGGAGTGCCTTGTCATTGATGAGGAGATCGCCAACAAGCGCGGCACTGCGGTGACGCTCTTGAATCTGGGCATCACCTACATGAAGGCCGGGAGATTTCCCGATGCCATCACCTACCTCACAAGGGCCTTGGCCTATTCGCGTAAGATCCACTATGCATCTGTTCAACCATTGGTGCATCAGAACCTTGCCGAGCTCTATGAGTCCATAGGCGACACCAAGGAAGCAGAGCATCACTTTCAACAATACAATGATTATAGGATAGCGGAGCAACGGATGAAAGTGCAACGCAAGGCAGGTCAGATCATAGCTGCCGATGACCCCTCCAAGGAAAACGAGTGATTGATGAACAGTTCAAGGATTTCGGAGTTGGAGGCACTGCTTGCCGATGAGCACAGGCCCCTTGAGCGGGTCGCACTGCTTTTGGAACTGAAGGACACACTTCTTGGAACGGATTTCAAGCGCAGTGCCCGATTATGCCGTGAGGCCCTTACCCTTGCCGAGGCTCTTGGCGATGAGCCGCTTCTGGCCAACTGCCATTGCGAGCTTGCCCGTGCGCTGTGGAAAACAGGCGACCTTGTGGAGGCTCAGACACATTATGCCAGCAGCAGGGCGCTCTATGCCGCGCTGGGCGATGACAACGGATTGGCAGAGGTCTATTGCGGACTCGGCATCGTGCATGGAAGCCTCGATGACCATGCGCACGCCCTCGAATTCTTCGAACTGGGCATAGCCGCTTCCAAGCGTGCAGAGAGCGATGTGAGTCTGGCCCACAACCTTGGCAACATGGGCCATGTGTACAAGGGACTGGGCGACCGGACCACTGCCCTCAGGTATTATGCCAAGGCCCTGGCCATCGATCGCGAACTGGGGAATGAGGGCAGGCAGGGCGTTTCCAACATGCTGACCGCCATTGCCGGGGTGATGGTGTTCC
Source organism: Flavobacteriales bacterium (assembly GCA_021739625.1). GTDB lineage: Bacteria > Bacteroidota > Bacteroidia > UBA10329 > UBA10329 > UBA10329. The sequence goes on from JAIPBJ010000019.1 coordinate 35,503, forward strand.
AAGGGGAGTATGAAGGTGCCATCGTCAAACTGGAAGAGGCATTGGTCATTCTCGAAGAAATGGGGAACTGGCGAGGCATGGCCACCACACTGTCCAACATGGGCATCACTTATTTTAAGATGTCAGACCACGCCAAGGCAATATCCCTGCTCGACCGGGCACTGGAACTTGCAGAGCGCATCCATTTCAGGGTGCTGCTGCCCGACCTGCATCAGAATCTCGCGGATGTTTACGTTGCGATGGGCGATGAGCCCAAGGCGTTGAAACACCTGGAGCATCGCAACGGCTACCGGATCGAGGAGAAACGGCTGCACGTGCATCGCAACGCAGGCAGGATCATCGGCCCTCCGGACAGGCAGTGATTCACTGCCCCGGATGATAGACCCGCTCGGCATCGCGATAGATCTGCGCCTTGTCCAATGTGTTCGGTTTGAAACGCTGCTGCACGAACATTCCCATCTGGTCGTTGTAGTGCAGGCTTGACGGCTTGTTGCTGGCCCCGTAGGCATTCACACTCTCCATGATGGCCTTGCCGTTGGCGAATCTGGTCATCTGCACGAATCCATCGCCCAGCCACATCTCCAATTTTCCATCATCGCGCAGGTTGCAATAGACCGCACGTATGGCATCGGGGCCGCCCGCCACGGCATATTCCCTGCCTCCTCGCGACAGCACCTGCACCTCTCCCAGCGGCACGTCAATGCGCCCGAAGTGTTTGATGAAACGCTCTTTGGCCGCGCGCATGTGCTTGAGGAAGACCTGCTTTCTCACCGCTGCACTGTCGCGCATGGTCTCTGCGCTCACCGAGTTGTCGTTATACACCATATAGAAGGTGGTGAAGATGAGTGCGGCATGCACGTTGGTGGTGTCGCCCCTGCGGTTCCATGCCCTGAAATGGTCGAACACATCGGCCAGATCGGGCGCGTCCTCGGCCGTGTAGTGAAGCATGTCGGCTATTGAGAAATCCTTGAGGAACACGAACGTGTCGGGAAACTGCACATCGAACTTGATCTCTTTCAGCTTGGCATAATCGACCTGCGACAGCCCATCGAAGATCTCCTGTATGCGTATGCCCCGGTTGGTCTTCTTATCGGGACGGTAACCGATGGAGACCGGGAAACGGTCGCAGTCGGGGTTCTCGGCCGTGCAGCTGTGGTCGAATATGCTGTTGTTGGTGTTGAACAGATAGCCGCATGAGGGGTTGATGCTCTGCACCAGCTCATCCTCGCGAAGAAATTCGGTCCAAAGCGTGGCCGAGGTGTTTCCTGGCAGCACCTGCTCCCAGTCGTAGCGCGGGTCTCTGCGCGGCACCTTGCCGTTGGCTATGAAGAAGATGGTGTCGTTCTTGTCCGCGTAGGTGATGTTCTGCATGCTTATGCCCTGCATCTCCAGTGCCTTGTAGAATTCGGTGAAATTGGTGGCCTTGTTCATCCGGTACCATTGTTCGGCAGGGCCCAGTTCGAACAGTGTGGGCATGCGGAACGAGAAGGTGCCATGCTTCCTGGTCACCAGCGTAGGCCCATATTTGCTCCACCAGTACTTCTTGGTGATGTTGAGGCGGAAGTTCTTCTTCTTGCCCAGTCCCACTTTCAGTTTGGCGCGCTTGGTCTCCAGCCTGTGCCATTGGCCATCGAACATGTACCAGTTCTTCTTCCGAGGGTGCATCTGCAGATGATACACATCGGCCATGTCGAGGTCGCCCGTGGTGTGCGCCCAGGCCAGATGCTCGTTGGTGCCATGGAAGATGCTCACGCCACCATGGAACAGCGACCCATGGATGTTCCAGCCCTCTTCGCTGCACACATGTGCCTCATACCACGAAAGGATGCCGGTGATGGGCTGATGCGAATTGATGGCCAGATAGGTCTCTCCGGTGCCCGAAAGCGATGAATGTATCGCGTAGGCGTTCGACCCGATGCCCGTGTCGTTGTACTCATTCTTGAGGATCTGGGTGTAGCTGCCCTCCATGATTCCCCTGATCACACCGTCAACCCCGGCCATCAGGCTCTGTCCGAGCATATAGCCGATGATGATCTCCTGCGGGGTCACTGGAAATGCCTTCATATACCAGACCTCCTCGGGATGGGCGGCCGCGTACGCATTGGCCGCCATGCAGGAGGCCTCCAGCAGGCGTTTGAAATCCTCGGGCACCTCGGCCGCGTAGTGTTTCTCCACATGTTCATGTATGCCCATCAGCTGCACCGCATAGTCGATCTGTGCGCCCTCGGCCCCCGAGTGGACCCCCATGCGCGCCTTCGAGGCCATGAGCAGGAACTGCATGGTGTCGAAATCGTCCTCGGCAGCGGCCCACATCAGCCCGTAGGCCACCTCAGGGTCGGTCTTGGCGAAGATGTGGGGTATGCCATAGCTGTCGCGCACGATGTCGATCTTCTGCGGGTCGATGGTCACCTTGGGGTCGAAAGGGAACGTGCGGACCTGCCCGAAGGCAGCGATGGAGACCAGCGTGGCAAGGAGGGTGGAGAGGAGGCTGTGTTTCAATTTTCAATGACGGATGTGCGGTTACCGGGCCTGTATGTATCGCGAAGCAAGGTACGGGCGGTTCTTGACCAGTTGATGCAAGGATCTTTTTCCCTCGTGCCTTCTATGTGGTGGTGTCCTCGCGACCTCCCCTCCCCCTCCATCATCCTCATCCGACTTTCTGCATCACCACCTCCAACAGGGTCATCTTGCCGTCCTTGATGCCCACATTCTCCAACCTGCTGCCCTCATAGTTCTTGAGGGTCGAGATGAGGATGTAGTTGCCCTGCGGCAGTTCCTGTTGGCTGAAGTCGATGCGCCCGTTCTTGGAGCCCGTCTTTTTCAGTCCGAGTTCCACCACCGCTGCCTCCACCCCTGCGAGGCGGATGCCCGTGGCGGCATCCATGTAATGTAGGCGCAGCGCTATGTGGCGCGTACCCGTCATGTCCTTTTCGAAGGCGGCCTTCACGGTTCTGTAAAACACCGGGTCGCTTTCTTTGAACACCACCAACAGGTCGAGCAGGTCGGTCTTGATGGCCTGCAGTTCCTTTATACCGATCACTATCTGCCGGTTGATGGCCTTGATGTCCGAGCGTTTGGCCTTGGGCCTGCCGCGCTGTGCCTTGAAAGCCTCAATCTCTGTCTGCAACTGAGGTATCCATGCGGCATCTATGTAGCCATCGGCCGTCAGGGCGGCCCCGTGGGCGGCCGCGCGG